>JBKPRU010000113.1:0-6645 GCA_046734675.1 Acidobacteriota bacterium | reverse complement strand
CGCCAACCCGCGGCGACCTGTGGCTGAACGGCCCGCTCGTGACCGAGAGCCGCACGATCGTCGCGCCCGGCAATCATCCGTTCCTGCGCGTGATCTTCGACGTGCGCTCGTACGCGGGCGGCGGCGACCGCGTCGACGTCACCGTCGAAAACTGCCTCGACCTCGATGCCGCCGACCAGGTCACCTACGACGTCGCGATTGCGGTTGGTGGCCAGCAGGTGTTCCAGCAAGCCGGCGTCACGCACAAATATCTCGCGCGCTGGCGCAAGACGTTCGCGACCAACGCCCTCACCGAGTCCGTCGT
Source organism: Acidobacteriota bacterium (assembly GCA_046734675.1). GTDB lineage: Bacteria > Acidobacteriota > Vicinamibacteria > Vicinamibacterales > 2-12-FULL-66-21 > QHWT01. The sequence goes on along the minus strand of JBKPRU010000113.1, from coordinate 6,341 downwards.
GACGCCCGACCTCGCGCCGTTCAACGCGTCACGGGCGATCCCTGCATATCTCGAGACCGTTGCCGTGCCCACGAACACGCTGGCGGGCGACGGCGTCAGCGGCACCGGGTTCGACATTCTGTCGTTCGGCGATCTCACGGTGCCGATGAACGCGCATTCAGGACGGCCGGAGCTGGCGCCGTATCCGGACTGGGCGGCGCGATATCTCGTGCACAAGACGGCTGCGGCGCGCAGCTACGTGCTGCGCCACGGTGAGCTCGCGGCGAGCTGGGGTGTGCACGTCCGCAGTGTCGAGGGCGCGTGGCCGCAGATCGATCAGCCGGGCCTCGGCTACTACTGGCTCGATCCGCGATGGAAGGATCCCGGCAACATGTCCGGCGGCTTTACCGGTCCGCGCGGCCACCTCGAGCACCGCGCCGAGCCCGGTGACCTCGCGCATCAGCCGTCGCTCGCCTACTTGCCGTACTTGCTCACCGGCGATCGCTTCTTTGCCGACGAGACCGCGTTCTGGGCGAACTTCTGCCTCATTGGATCATTCGCGTCCGAAGGCAATCGCTATGGTCCGCAGGGGCTGCTGGTCGGCAACGAAGTACGGGGCATCGGCTGGGGCCTGCGCACGCTCGGTGACGCCGCCGCATATCTGCCCGACGCGTGGCCGGTGAAGGCGTACCTCGCGAAGATGGTGTGGAACAACCTGACGTGGCTCGACCAGTACGCCACGTCGTTCGATTCGGGCCCGCTGCAGACGCTCTTTCCGAACCGCCGTCCCGAGGACGAGAACGGCGCGTATCAGCCTTACATGTGGATCTCGCTGTGGGAACAGTCGTATCTCGCGTGGGCGGTCGATCGGGTGATGCAGCATGGCCAGGTCGGAGCCGTGAACTTCGCCGGCGCCGGCGCCGCGCTGCGCAATCGCATCGCGCGGCTGCAGCTGAATCTCTTCACGCATCCCCAGTGGCCGAAGCAGCACGATCGTCAGGCGCCGTACCTGCTCGCGGCCGGAAAGAAACCGGACCCCTCGTCGCGTTCCGTGACCTACTTCCAGCGCTTCGCCGACATGGCGGCCGCGACCTTCGGTGTCCCGAGTGCCGCGAAGCCGGATTTCGTCCGCCCATTCGAGGGCTATTACGGTCCGGAGGCGCGCCTCCTGCTCATGATCTGCGAACGCCTCGGCGATCCCGGCGCGACGAAAAGCCTGCAGACCCTGATGGCAGATCAGACCGCCGGCGTGAGCATGATCCAGGACCTCAATAAGCGCTCCGGGTGGGCGATCGCGAAGTGACCAGCTCGCCTATCCGTTGACAAAAGTTATTCGGATCGCGAACTTCACGCGCCCTGTTCCCGCTCCACATCGTCGACAAAGGGCGTCCGTGTGACGGAACACGTCCGAGTTGTCCGTTCGGATGCGTATCTGTTCGCTCGGCTGCGGTCGTCGCTCGCTGGGTGGAAAGTTGCAGCGCCGGCAGCCAACAGCCCTCAAAGTTCGCCGTGTCCGAGACTGCTGTGGAGGTCAGATGTTCTACTGCTCCGTTCGTCGGCTCGTGCGTGTCCGAGACGGCAAGCTGCCGCGCCGCGCGCGCACTCTCGTTACCTCCGTGCTCGTCATCGTGTGGGCGCTGACGCGCGTCGCCGCGCTCTCCGCGCAGACCCCGATTGCGACCGTCGCCCTCACACCCGGGTGGGTCACGTTCGGCCAGGTGGTACCGAAGGGATTCGCGAGCGACGGCCTTCGCGTCGGCTCGCTCACGACGCAGACCGACGTCAAGACGCGATGGGACGACGGGTCGATCAGGTTTGCGGTCGTGACCGTGAAGGCCGACGCCGCGGGCGACTATGCGGTCTCGGCCGGCCCCGCGTCGGGAGCGGCGTTCGTGCCCGCGCTCCCCCCGGCCACCGTCGCGCTGACGATGAACGGCGTGCTCTACGTGGCGACGCTGCCGCCGGATGCGTCAGCCGATCGCTGGCTCTCCGGGCCGAACGTCTATGAAGGACGATCGATCGTCGCCCCTGTGTCGGATGCCGGTGCGCATCCGTTTCTGCGAGTCATTTTCGACACGCGCGCGTACAGCGACGGGAAGGCCCGCGTCGACATCACGGTCGAGAACGTGCTCGATCAGGTCGGCGCCACGACCGTAACCTACGACGTCGCGATCAATGTCGGCGGGACCAACGTCTGGTCGAAGGCGCGCCTCGAGCACTACTACCTGACGCGGTGGCGCAAGATCTTTGAAGTCGGCCCATCGCCGTTCGGCAGCATCCGTCCCGATCTGACGCCGTTCCACCAGGCACGGGCGCTGCCGCCGTATCTCCCGCTGATCGCGAACGTGGTCGACCGGCTGACCGATGCGACCGGCGCGCTGCGGCCCGCGTTCGACATCCTCGGCCCGGGCGCCCTCAACAATCCGATGTGGGATCACGCGGGTCGTCCGGAGCTGGCACCTTATCCCGACTGGACGGCGCGATATCTGGTCCACAAGGATCCCGCGCAGCTCGCGTTCGTGCTCGCGAACGGCGACCTGTCCGGATCGTGGCCGTTCCACATCCGCGAACCGCAGGGCGCGCTCTGTCCGTCGCCAGCCGACCGCCTGGTGACGGAGCCGTGCGGCGTCGGCCCGGACCGCTTCATCTCGCTCGATCAGCGGCCGACCGTGTGGCTCGACGATCGCGCGATCAACGAGCCGATCGTCAAGCCGGAGGATCGCGTCAAGGGATCGCCGATGCAGATGCACGAGTACGGAACCGGCATCCCGGCGCCGGGCCAGTCGCCGCTCGGCCCCGACCTCGCGCATCAGCCGTCGCTCGCGTACGTGCCGTATCTGCTGACCGGCGATCGCTACTACGCGGAGGAGATGGGATTCATCGCCAACTACAACCTCATTCACACCTACGACGGCGACGGCGTCCGGACCGACACGTGCGCCACGTGCCCGCACATCGGGCGCATTGGTGTGATCGCGAACAACGAGGTTCGCGGGATCGGCTGGGCGCTGCGGAACCTGGCTGACGCGGCCGCGTACGCGCCGACGCCGGAAGCGCGGACCTACTTCGCGGCCAAGGTGCGCAACAACCTGTCGTATCTCGACGACTACGCCAACGGCCAGGATCCGGTTGCGAACCCGCTGCGCATCCTGTTTACACGCTATCGTCCCGAGATCGGCTACGTGTCGTTGTGGGAGCAGACCTATCTCGCGTTCGCGATCGATCGCGCCAACGCGCAGGGATTTGGCGGCGGGCTCGCGACCCGCGACGCCATCGCGGGCCTGCAGCTGCGGCTCTTCACCGGCGCGCCGGACTATCCGCGGGTGTCGGACCAGGGCTGCATCAACCCGAACGATCCGCTGAAGCCGGTGAAGATTCCCTGCGACTGGAGCGCACCGTATCTGCTCGCGGTGGGCACCGTGCCCGTTCAGACGTCATGGACCGGCTTCACGTTCTTCACGACGCTGAAGCAGATCGCGGACAGCACGATCGGCAATCCCGATCTGCAGCGTCCCTATGCGGGCTTCTACGGGCCCGAGGCGCGGCTCAATCTCATGATCGCGTTGAACAACAAGTGGGCGGGCGCGCAGGATTCGTACGATTACCTGTATCCGTTCATTGCCGTCGACAAGTCGGCCTGCTCCGTCGCGTTTGGCGGCGACGGCAGCGCCGATCGATCCGACCTGGCGTGCCGCGCCGGGTGGGCCGTCGACTTCTATCCCGCGGTGCCGACCTCGACCCCGACCCCGGTCAACCACGCGCCGGTGGTCGACGGGATTGCCGATCAGAACAACCAGGTCGGTGACAGCGTGAACCTGGCGGTGCTCGCGACCGACGCCGATGCGAATACGTTGACCTACTCGGCGTCCGGGCTGCCGGGCGGCCTCGCGATCGACGCGTCCAGCGGTGCGATTACTGGCACGCTGAGCGTCGCCGGAACGTTCACGGTCACGGTGCGTGCGGCGGACGCCACGCTGTTCGGCGAGGCGTCGTTCACATGGCACGTTGCACCTCCACCGCCACCGCCAAACCGTGCGCCGGTTGTCGTGCCGATCGCCGATCTCACCAACGTTGTCGGGGACCTCGTCAATCTTGCGGCGCAGGCAAGCGACGCCGATGGCGACGCGCTGCAGTACTCGGCGACGGGGCTGCCCGGCGGGCTCGCGATCAACGCGCTGAGTGGCGCAATCACGGGGACGCTCACGACCGCGGGCGATTTCAACGTGACAGTCACGGCGTCCGATGGCAAGGCCAGTGGCCAGGCCGGCTTCGTGTGGCACGTCGCGCCGAGGCTGATCCAGCAACTCGTGAACCCCGGTCCTCAGGTGAACCGGGATCGGGATCGAGTGCTCTTGATGATCCGCGTCGTGCTCACCCCGGGGCTGCCGTTGCCGGCGCCGGGTGCGATTCAGTTCAGCGCGCAGAATCTCCCGCCGGGGCTGCAGATCAGCCGAACCACGGGACTCATATCAGGCGAAATCACGCGCGGCGCGGTCGGCATTTACTCCACAACCGTGACCGTCACAGAGAACGGGACGCGACCGCTCTCGCAGACGTTCACCTGGATTGTGAACAGTCGGAGCGGCGGCGGGAACAGTAAGAAGTAAACGTCGAGTGGCGGCTCAGGATCGGACGGGGCCGCTCAGTTCTCATTGTTCGGCGTGGCAACTCGACGACTCACCCGGTGGTCCCGGAGCGAAGCGAAGCCGCCGTTTCGCTCCGGGCCAGGCGTGCCGCGGCGGCACCGCTCAGCGCGCCTGCAAACACTGCGAGCAGCGCCGTCCCGTCGGTCGTCCGCGAAAAGACCGACACCTGGGCCGCTTCGAGAACCACCATCAGGGGAACGACGAGGAGCATCGCGTTCGCGATCGGATGGCGCGTCTGCCCGCGAAAGCGCAGCGCCGTGATTCCGAGCGGAACGGACGCTATTGCGATGGTCAGGAGCGCCGACGCGGACAGCGCGTCAGGCGACGGCGTGAACGGCAGCAGCAGCCGTTTGTGCGCGAACTTGTCGGCGATCTCCATCGGACGGAGCGTGAAGTCGAACGGCACGAGCCACGCGACCGCGAACAGCGCGGCATACGCGAGCAGTGCCCGGTCGACCGCACTCGCGCGTGCGACGAGCGCGCGTGCCGAGGCGACCGCTCTATCGACGTAGGTCGACGCCGCGCGCCACGTCGCCAGGCCGACCACCGCGCCGAGTGTCTCGGCCACCACGTCGACGACCGACGCCGTGCGCCAGACCACGGATGCTTGCAAGAGTTCCAGGCCGAGGCTCAAGAGAAACGCGCCGCTGATGATCGCAAGCGCATTCAGCACACGCGTTCGCCGCCACGTCCAATCGAGCGCCGCTGCGCCGAACAGTCCGATTGGCACGAACAACAGCACGTTCGACACGAAGTCCGATCGCGACCAGCTGGCCGGTCCCGTCTGCCATGCCGCGAGAAACAGCGTGAGCGTGTCCGACCAGGGGACCGGGTGCAGCTCGAACGGAAAGAGGCTGCCCCAGATCGCAAACGCCGCGAACGCGAACGCTGCTGCCGCGTAAGTGCCGCGCACGTCAGTCGAGATCGAAGTCGCGCGTCGGTTTGGTGATGGGTTCCTGCTGCGCCTGCTTCAGCGCTTCCTCGAAACGGCGCGACAGCGCGTCGCCGCGTGTCCGCTCGTTGGCGAACGACTGCTGGAAGAGCGCCTCGCGGCGTGCGGCTTCCTCCGCGAGGATCCGCTGCGCATCATCGAGCTCCGGACGATCACCCGACACCGGCTCGGTGTGCCGGACGACGCGCCGCAGGTTGGCGTCGATGACCAGCGTCGCCTGGCAGCAGGGGCACGGCACCTCGAATTCCGACTTCAGCTTGGACATGAGGACCTACCTGTCGTTGCGTATCTCCAGCGTCACCGGGTTGCCGGACGTGTCCGTCGCCTTCACTTGGACGACACGCACGCGCTCGCGCTTCGGATCGAAGCGCTGGCCGAAGCCGGTGACGAAGTTTCCGAGGTTCGCGTCGAGGCGCGCGCCCGGCGCGAGCGTGCCCGCCGTACCGCGGTAGTAGCCGTTCACCGTCACGACGACGTCGCGCCACTGCTCGCGCGTCTGGTTCTCGACGACGAGCGCGGTGCCGTTGATGCGAATCGGCGGCTCGCTCTGACGGCACGCCGCCGTCAGCGTGAGCCCTGCGCACATCAGAAACAACAAGCTGACTTGCAGCGATTGCGTCATCTTCTTTTATGCGCGTGGGGCCCCACCCCCACGCGCTTTACGCGCTCCGCGCGACGCCCTTCGGGCGTGCCGCCGCTACGCGGCGGCCCCGGTCCGGCAACCCGCAACCGGCAACCGTTATGATATCTCCATGCCGTTGACG
>JBKPRU010000112.1:0-6662 GCA_046734675.1 Acidobacteriota bacterium | reverse complement strand
CTTCGGGCCGTCCGTGGTGCGCGTGGCCGTGGAAGACGGCGGTCACAGGGAAACGCGTGATTGGATCCTCGAGGCGGCTGCACCCGAGAAATGGAAAGATGTCGAGCGGCTCACCTTCGACGGTGGCAGCAATCGGCGCGTAGTGCAGCACCGCGATGATGCGATCCGTGCGCAGTCGCGCGAGCGCCGACTCGAGCTTCAACCCCTCGTTCAGCGCTTCGTGGACGAACTTTTTGATGATCTCTTCGCCCCACGGTCCGAGGGCGCGGCGGCCGAAGCCGCCCGCGAAGCCCTTCACGCCGGCAAAACCGATCCCGAGCACTTCGGTCGTGTCGCCGTCGAGCACCTGGATGCCGGCGTCCGCGAAGATTTTCGTAATCTCACCCTGCTGGTTCGATTCGAAGTCGTGATTCCCCAGGACGGCGACGATCGGAATCTTGATGGACGTGGTGATCTCTTTTACAAGCGCTTTCGCTTCCTCGACCAGGCCGTAGTCTGTGAGATCGCCACAGAGGACCAGCACGTCGGCGGACGTCGAGATCTGCGTGAATAGTGGTTGAAGTGAACCGGGCGTCGAGGTGCGCCCGTAATGAAGGTCGCCAAGCGCGGCTATTCTGACAGTGGGCTTTGTCGTCATGCCTCAGGCATGAGGAGCAAATCGCATACCGACGGGCCGACGCGACGAAGCGGGGAGCTTCCGATTACGTCAGCTTCGCGAGCTCAGCATCGAGCGTGGCGATCGCGTGCTCGAGCATGCGCCGATGCGCGTCGGCGCTCGCGCGGCTCATATCGTCAGCGGCCTTCGCGCGCGCGAGCTCCAGTCCCCTGCGCTTCTCGAGCCGCGCTTTCTCGTCCGGCGTGAGCGACGGCTTCACCGTTCGGCCCCGCGCCGCTTCCTCTTGTTGGAACTCGACATTCTTCGACTCGAACCCGCGCGCCATAAATCAGCTCTCAGCTCTCAGCTAGCAGCTTCCAGCTCCAGCTGGCAGCTGGTAGCTGGTAGCTGGTAGCTGGTAGCTGGTAGCTGGTAGCTGGTGTCGGAACCCGTCGCTGCAAATCGCAGTCCTATAATAACGATACATGCACATGCGACGTCTTCATGCCGTGGCGCTGATCCTCGCCACGCTTCTGGCCGGTGCCTGCGGCCGCAGCGCCCCTGACGCGGAGACCACGGCGTCCACACCCGCGCACGCGTCCGCCTCGACCCCCGCATCCACACCGGCGCCCGCGCCGGATGATTCCGCCCGGCCGAAGGTCGTCGCGCTCGGCGACAGCCTGACGGCCGGCCTTGGTCTCCTCGAATCGCAGGCGTATCCGGCGCTGTTGCAGCGAAAACTCGAGGCGGACGGCTATGGGTGGGAGGTCGTCAACGCCGGCGTCTCCGGCGACACTTCCGCAGCGGGGCGGGCGCGACTGGAGTGGGCGCTGCAGCAGCAGAACGTGCGCCTCTTGATCCTCGAACTCGGCGCGAACGACGGACTGCGCGGGCTTCCGGTCGATCAGATGAAGAAGAACCTGGCCGCGATCATCGAAGCCGCGCAGGGACGCGGCATTGCCGTCCTGCTCGCCGGCATGGAGGCGCCGCCCAATTACGGGCCCGAGTACGCCTCGTCGTTCCGACAGGTGTACCGCGATCTCGCGCAGCAGTATCACGTCACGCTCGTGCCGTTCATGCTCGACAAAGTCGCGGGCATCTCGACGCTCAACCAGGCGGACGGCATTCATCCCAACGCGGAAGGCTCGCAGATTGTCGCCGAGACGATGTGGCGCGCCCTCAGGCCGATGGTGGACGCGGCGAACGCCTCATGATCGAGCTGCACGGGGTCTCGCGCACCGTTCCCAGCGGCGACTCGATGCTCACGATCCTGCACCCGATCGATCTCACGATCGAATCGGGACGGGTCGCGGCGATCACCGGACCGTCGGGGAGCGGCAAGTCCACGCTGCTCGGCCTGCTGGCCGGGCTCGACGCGCCGTCGACCGGTCGGATCGTCATCGACGGCGCCGACATCACGGCGATGTCCGAGGACGCGCTCGCGCGCTTTCGCGGCACGCGCATCGGTTTCGTGTTCCAGTTCTTCCACCTGCTTCCGTCGCTGACCGCGATCGAGAACGTGCGCGTGCCGCTCGAGATCGCCGGCGCGAGTGACGCGGGGCGACGCGCCGCCGGGCTCCTCACCGAGGTCGGGCTGGCCGCGCGCGGCCATCACTATCCCTCACAGCTCTCCGGCAGGGAGCAGCAGCGCGTCGCGATCGCCCGCGCGCTTGCCAACGATCCGCCGATTCTCCTCGCCGACGAGCCGACCGGAAATCTCGACAGCGGTACCGGCCATCAGGTCATCGATCTCCTGATCGACGTCAATCGCCGGCGCGGCACGACCGTCGTGCTGGTCACGCACGACGCCGAGCTTGCGCAGCGCGCCGACGTGACCATCGCGCTCCGCGACGGACGGATCGTCGGCGTGACCGAGGCGCCCGCCGCCGCGTCATGAAGTTCGTCGTGCTCATGGCGGCCCGCGAGATCCGCGCCTCGTGGCGCCGTCTCCTCTTCTTCTTCGTCTGCGTCGCCATTGGCGTCGGCGCCATCGTCGCGCTGCGATCGATGATTCAGAACGTGCGCACGGACCTTGCGCGAGAGGCGCGCGCGCTCATTGCCGGCGACATCGCGATCGGAACGAATCGTCCCTGGACCGACGACCTGCGCGCGGCCATCGAGCGGCGCCTCTCCGACGCGCCGGTGCAGGCGCGGCAGGAAGCCGTCGAAGTCGCGACGATGGTGCGGCCAGAGGAGGGGAAGGGGGCCACCGCGGCGCGGATGGTGGAGCTGCGCGGGGTGCAGGCGGGCTTCCCGTTCTACGGGCGCGTCGTGCTGCAGGGCGGCTCGACCTTCACCCACGATCTCCTGCGCGATCGCGGCGTGCTCGTGCGCCCCGAGCTGCTGGCGCAGCTCGGCCTCGCCGTCGGCGACCACCTGATGATCGCCGGCAAGCCGTTCACGATCCGTGGCGTCATTTCGCAGGAGCCGGGACGCCGCGCCGGCGCCTTCTCGTTCGGCTCGCGGGTGCTGATCGATCTCGACGATCTGCGCTCGACGGGCCTGCTGACGTTCGGCAGCCGCGCCCGTTACGAGATCCTGCTGAAGGTGCGCGACAGCGCGGTCGAGCCTCTGACGCGCGATCTCCGCCAGCGCTTCCGCGATCGGTTCGTCAGCGTCCGCTCGTTCCGCTCGACGGAAGATCAGATCGGCGACGATCTGATCCGCGCCGAAAATTATCTCAGCCTCGTGGGCTTCGTGATCCTGGTGCTCGGCGGCATTGGCGTGTGGAGCGTCACGCGCGTGTTCGTCCGCCAGAAGATCCGGAGCGTCGCCATCCTGAAGTGCGTTGGTGCGACCACGCGGCAGGTGCTATCTGCCTACGTGCTCCAGGTCGTCCTCCTCGGACTTGCCGGCAGCGCGCTCGGCATCGTGCTCGCGCGCCTCGGGCTCGCGGCCATTCCGCCGGCCGTGGCGGCGACGCTCGGGACCGGACGAACCTCGTTGACGGCGTCTGCCGTCTGGCAGGGCGTCAGCGTCGGCATGCTGGTCTCGCTGCTGTTCTCGCTCGTGCCGCTGCTCGAAGTGCGACGAGTGAAGCCGCTGCTACTCCTTCGCGGCGGCGCCATGAGCGGGCTCGCGACCTCCGCGCTGCTGCCGCCGTGGTGGTCCGTGGCCGGCATGCGGGCGCGACTAGGCGCGGTCGACTGGCTGCAGGTTGCGGTCGCCGTGGGCGTCAGCGCCGCGTTGGTCGCGGTGGCCAGCTGGCAGGCCGCATCGCTGCGCGTCGGCCTCGTCGTCTGCATCGGATTTGGCGCAGTGGCGTTCGTGCTCCACGTCTCGAGCACCGCCATCGTCTATGCGGTGCGTCCGCTGGCGCGGGCGCGGGCGTTTCCGCTGCGCCACGCCGTCCTGAGCCTCGGTCGGCCCGGCAACCAGACCCGCGTCATCCTGCTCGCGGTCGGTCTGGGCAGCTTCTTCGTCATCGGTGTGCGCTCGCTGCAGGCGAATCTGCTCCAGCAGTTCTCGCTCGAGCTGTCCTCGAGCGGCGCCGACATGTTCCTCATCGAAATTCTTCCCGATCAAGTCGAGCAGGTGCGCGCATTCTTGGACGATCGGAAGGCGCCCGAGTCCGGACCTCCGCGCCTGATTCCCGTCCTGCGCGCGCGCGTGACCGGCGTCCGCGGACGCGAGACCAATCTCGAGTCGTTCGACGATGTGCGACGGCGGGGATCGCTGGGACGCGAGTACGTGATCACCTATCGCGACCATCTCGAGCCCAACGAGAAGGTGATCGATGGAAAGTTCTGGAACGGCCAGCCGCCGCTCGACGAGAAGGCGAGTCCCGTCGAAGTGTCGGTCGAGCGCAGCATCCACGAGCGGTTCCGCATCAACGTCGGCGACATCGTCCGCTTCGACGTGCTCGGGCGCATTCTCGAAGCGCGGGTCAGCAGCGTCCGCGACGTGGAATGGGAAGACGCGCGCAACGGCGGCTTCATGTTCGTCTTCCGGCCGGGCCCGTTCGCGCACGCGCCGCAGACGTGGATCGGGATCCTGCGCGCGCCGGAAGACCCGAGCGAGCGCGGCCGCTTCCAGCGCGATCTGGTGGCGCGGTTTCCCAACGTCTCGGCGATCGACGTGCGGGAAGTGCTCGCGACGCTGAGCGGTGCGGTGAAGAACCTGACGCTCGCGATTTCCATCGTCGGCGGAATCGCGCTGCTGAGTGGCGTGCTGATCCTGGTCGGCGCGGTCGCGATGACGAAGTTCCAGCGCGTCTACGAGGCCGCCATCCTGCGCACGCTGGGCGCGAACACCCGCATGCTCGGCGCCATGCTGGCGGTCGAGTACGGCGTGCTGGGCCTGCTCGCCGGCGTCGTGGGCGGTGCCGGCGCGATGGCGCTGACCTGGGGCGTCTCGCGGCACGTGCTCGACATCCCCTGGCGTCCGGCGCCGCTCCTCGCGTCGATCGGCGCCGCGATCACGACGCTCCTGGTCGGATCGGTGGGTGTGATCGCGAGCTACGATGTGCTCCGAAAGAAGCCGCTCGGCACGCTGAGGGCGGAGTAGGAGACAGAAGGCAGAAGGCTGCCGCGAAGCGGCGGCAAGCCCGACCCTTCGACAGGCTCAGGGTCGTCCCGAGCCCTGTCGAGGGACGAAGGGCGTCGCGCGCAGCGCGTAAGCGCGTGGGGGTGGGGCCCCACGCGCATTGAGAAAAGCTGACCGAACGCAACAAGCCACCCGGGAGCGACATGATCACGCACGAAATCATCGGCGACGACATGCAGGCCGTCGTCCTCACGCTGGGCGTCAACGACGTGGTGCGCGCGGAGGCGGGCGCGCTCATGTACATGACCGAATTCATCGACATGGAATCGAAGATGGAGGGTGGCCTGCTCGGTGGCCTGAAGCGGAAGCTGCTGGCGGGGGAGTCGCTGTTCATCACCTATTTCCGCGCGACCGGAAACGGCGCGCGGGTCGCGTTCGCGGGCCCGTATCCCGGCAAGATCATTCACCTGCCGCTCAAAGGCCAGCAGATGCTCTGTCAGCGCGACGCGTTTCTGTGTGCGACCGGCAACATCGATCTGAGCATCGCGTTCACCAAGCGCCTCGGGGCGGGGTTCTTCGGCGGGGAAGGCTTCATCCTCCAGAAGATGGAAGGCACCGGCGACCTCTTCATCCACAGCGGCGGCACGATCGTGCCGGTGGATCTTCAGGCGGGCGAGCGGATGCGCGTCGACACCGGCTGCCTGGTGGCGCTCGAACCGGGTGTCGACTACGACATCGCGCGGGTCGGCGGCATCAAGACCAGCCTGTTCGGCGGCGAAGGGTTGTTCTTCGCGTCGCTCACCGGTCCGGGACGAATCTGGCTGCAGACGCTGCCGTTCTCGCGGCTCGCCGAACGCATCCACCAGGCGTATCGCGGCGACCGCGAAGAAGTGACCCGCGACTTCGGCGGGACGCTGGGGAAGATCGGCGACCTGATTGGCGGCGAATAGCCACCACGGATACACACGGATGGACACGGATGCGACGGGGTCAACCGAAAAGACCGGTCCTCCGACAGAATATCGGCCGTTTCGGGCCGTCCTCCGTCCTCCGACCTCCGTCTTCCGATCTGATATCATCGGACATTCGCGGCGTGCTCACCGGGCTCGCCGTGTGTGTGCTCCCCGGGGGGAAGTCGGCATGGATACGTCGGTCTACAAGGAAGCGCTGCTTCGCAAGCGCGGCGAAATCCTGGCGGCGGGCGGCGGCGTGAAGCCTCTCCAGGCTTCGATGGACGTGAACTCCCGCCAGGGGGACCTCGCCGATCAGGCGAGCGGCAACAACGAAGTCCACATTCAACTGAAGCTCAAACAGACGGACGCGAAGATCCTGCAGGCGATCGAAGAGGCGCTCTGGCGGATCGAGAAAGGGACCTACGGGGTGTGCCGCGACTGCGGCGAGCCGATCGCTCCGGCGAGGCTGAACGCGATTCCGTGGACGCGGGTCTGCATCAGCTGCAAGGAAAAGCAGAACTCGTGACCGACCTGCTCCCGCTTCTCGACGAGTTCTACCGCGACAAGCTGACGATGATGCTCCGCCATCAGGCGGCGGCGCGTCTGATCGGCCAGTACGACGCCAACAA
>JBKPRU010000111.1:0-9549 GCA_046734675.1 Acidobacteriota bacterium | reverse complement strand
TCACAGCCGCAGCCGTCGCAGCACATCACCTCTGATCACCGTCAACTGTGCAGCGCTCACCGAGACGCTCCTCGAAACGGAGTTGTTCGGACACGTGCGCGGCAGCTTTACCGGCGCGTATCGCGACCGCGTCGGCGTCTTGCAGCAGGCCAACCGCGGCACCGTGTTCCTGGATGAAGTCGGCGAGATGACGCCGCGCATGCAGGGCGTACTGCTGCGCTTCCTGGAAACCGGCGAGATTCAACGCGTCGGTTCGGATCGCCCCGAAGGGCGCGTCGATGTGCGGGTGATCACCGCGACCAACCGCGACCTCTATGCCGCGGTGAACACGCGCGCGTTCAGAGAGGACCTGTACTATCGGCTTCGCGTCATTCAGATCGCGATTCCGCCGCTCAGGGCCCGCCTCGACGACGTCGAGCCGTTGTTCGGCGCGTTTCTCTCGCAATTCGCCGCCCAGTACGCGCTGCCGACGCCGCAGCCGACGCCCGAAACGCTGCGCGTCCTGCGCGCGCACCGCTGGCCGGGCAACGTTCGCGAGCTGCGCAATCTGGCCGAGCGGCTCGTCGCGCGCGGATATCTCGGCCGTATCGAGCCGGAGCATCTCCCCGACGATGTAACGGGGCGGGGCGTCGTGGTGCCGGTCGAGGTGCGTCGGTCGCGCGTCGACGAGACATTCGATCGGATGATCACGCACCACGAGTCGTTCTGGACGGCCGTGTATCCGGTGTTCATGTCGCGCGACCTGACCCGCGACGATCTCCGGGCGCTCGTGCGTCGCGGACTCGAGCGGACGTCCGGCAGCTACACCGTGCTGGTGCGGCTGTTCAACATGCCGGCCGACGACTACAAGCGCTTCCTGAACTTCCTGAACAAGCACCGCTGCCACGTGGCGTTTCAGCCGTTCCGCCTTGGGCGCGGCGGGATCGGGGCCGTCGAGGACGAGGACGGCGTCGAGACCGAACCCGAGCTGCGCGCGTCGACGGCCTAACCGCTCTCTCGCATCAACGCGAGGAGGTCCGTCGCGCGCAGCGGTTTGAGCAGGTAGGGCACGCCCATCTTGGTCGCTTCGGCGCGCAGGACGGCATCGTCAAATCCGGAAATGACGATCACGCGCATCTCCGGATGGCGCTGGCGCGCCAGGATGGCGAGCTGAAGTCCATTCGACGGACCCAGGCGCACGTCGGTGACGAGCGCGTCGAACGGCTCGTGCTCGAGCGCCTGACGAGCATCGTCAAAGGACCGGTAGGGCGCCACACGTTTTCCCGCCTGCTCGAGCGACCTGACGAGGACGCCGAGCAACGCTTCGTCGTCGTCGACGACGAGAATACGGTCCACCCGCGCCTTACTGTCTGCCGGGCCTTCCCGCACCATCGTGGCAGTATACGCTGATGCGACTTTTCAGTTCTGCGCGGTTCGAGGAGCACACGACACCACCCGGCCATCCCGAACGCCCCGAGCGTGCGCGCGTGTTCAACGATCTCGCCTCACGCTGCAGCGCGCGCGGCCTTCACGTCGTCGAGCCGCGGGCGGCAACGCGTGAGGAGCTGGCGCGCGTGCACGACGCCGCGTATATCGATGCGATCGCGTCGACTGCCGGCCGCGCAGTGATGCTCGACGCCGATACGTTCACCTCGCCCGAGTCGTCCGAGATCGCGCTGCTTGCGGCGGGCGCGACCGTGCAGGCGGCCGAGCACGCGCTCGAGACTGGCGAGGCGGCCTTCGCGCTGGTGCGGCCGCCGGGCCATCACGCGGAGCGCGATCGCGCGATGGGGTTCTGCCTGTTCAACAACGTCGCGGTTGCGGCGGCGGCGGCGGTTGCCCGTGGCCTGTCGCGCGTGGCCGTCGTCGACATCGACGTGCACCACGGCAACGGAACGCAGTGGATGTTCTACAGCGACCCGCGCGTGCTGTATGTCTCGACCCATCAGTTCCCGTTTTATCCCGGCACCGGCGCGGCAGACGAGACCGGGACGGGGCCCGGCAAGGGCTTCACGATGAACCTCCCGCTCGCGGCGGGGGCAACCGACGCGATCTACGATTCCGCGTATCAGACGATTGAAACGAGGCTCGACGAGTACGCGCCGCAGCTGCTGCTGGTGTCGGCCGGCTACGACGCGCACGACGATGACCCGCTCGCCTCGATGCGCGTGTCGACCGAGGGTTATGCGGCAATCGTCGCGCGCCTGAAGCGCGTCGCCGATCGTCATTGCCCGATCGCGCTCGTAACCGAAGGAGGCTACGACCTCGACGCGCTCGCCGCCTGCCTGGAAGCCACGGTGTCCATTTTCTGATCTGCACCGGGGGGCTTCGCCCCGCCCGACCCCCCTTCGCCGTCGCTCGCGGGGACCCCGGGCCCCACTCCGCTCCGGCGGGCGCGCCCGCGGCGCGCCGAGTCCGTTGTGCGGCTCGAGCACCGACATAAGGTTCACGGTCAGGCCGCACAACCGACTGCCGCTATAATTTAAGGATCGTGCCCGAGTACAAGCCCCAGACGATCGAGACGAAGTGGCAGGAGCGCTGGCGCGCGGAGCGCGCGTTCGAGGTCACCGAGGATCCCGACAAGCCGAAGTTCTACTGCCTCGAGATGTTCGCGTATCCATCGGGACACGCGCACGTCGGGCACGTCCGCAACTACATGATTGGCGACGTGGTCGCGCGCATGAAGCGGATGCGCGGCTTCAACGTTCTGCACCCCTTCGGCTGGGACGCTTTCGGCCTGCCGGCAGAAAACGCCGCAATCAAGAACGGGACGCACCCCGAAACGTGGACGCTCGAGAACATCGCCCACATGAAGGGACAGCTCCAGCGGCTGGGCATCAGCTATGCGTGGGAGCGCGAGATCGCCACGTGCCTGCCCGACTACTACAAGTGGAACCAGTGGATCTTCCTGAAGATGCTGGAGCGCGATCTCGCGTATCGCAAGCGGTCCAGCGTCAACTGGTGTCCGAGCTGCAATACCGTGCTCGCCAACGAGCAGGTCGTCAACGGCGGGTGCTGGCGATGCGGCACGCCGGTCATTACGCGCGAGCTCGAGCAGTGGTTCTTCCGGATCACGCATTACGCCGACGAACTGCTGGACGACATGACCCAGCTCGGCGACTGGCCCGACAAGGTGCTCACCATGCAGAGCAACTGGGTCGGGCGCTCGCAGGGCGCGAGGGTGACGTTTGCGCTGGCACCGGAACCAGGCGTGCAGCAGTCCGAAGGTCGTGAGGCCGGCGCGGACACAATCGAAGTCTTCACGACCCGCATCGACACGATCTACGGGGCAACGTTCATGGTGCTCGCGCCCGAGCATCCGATCGTGCAGCGGTTTGCCGACGAGTCGTCGGACCCGGCGGCGTTTCGCGCGAAGGTGGCGAAGTTCGCCGGCCAGGATCGATCGGCGCGGATGACCGGCGAGGTCGAAAAGGAAGGATTCGACACGGGCCGCCGCGCGATCAATCCGTTCACGAACGAGCCCATCCCGATCTGGGTCGCAAACTTCGTGTTGATCGAGTACGGCACCGGCGCGGTGATGGGCGTGCCCGGCCACGATCAGCGCGACTTCGAGTTCGCGAAGAAGTACGGGCTGCCGATCAGAATCGTCGTGCAGCCCGAGGGGGAACAGCTCTCGGCGGAGACGATGACGGAAGCGAAGCCGGGCGCGGGACGCCTGGTCAACTCGGGCGAGTTCAACGGTCTGGAGTGGGAAGAGGGCAACCGCCGGATGACCGACGTCGCGCAGCAGCGCGGCATCGGCTTCGGCACGGTGCAATACCGCCTGAAGGACTGGGGCATCTCGCGGCAACGGTACTGGGGGACGCCAATCCCGGTCCTGTACTGCGAGAAGGACGGCCTCGTCGGCGTGCCCTACGATCAGCTGCCGGTCGAATTGCCGAAGACCGCCGAGTTCTCCGGCCGCGGCGACTCGCCGCTGGCGCAGATTCCGGAGTTCGTGAACACCACGTGTCCCGAGTGCGGCGGACCAGCGCGCCGCGAGACCGACACGATGGACACCTTCGTCGACTCGTCGTGGTACTTCTTCCGGTTCTGCGATCCGCAGGATCCGAACCTCCCGTTCGAGCCCGAGAAGGTCGGCTACTGGGGGCCGGTCGACTTTTACAGCGGCGGCGTCGAGCACGCGATCCTGCACCTGATCTACTCGCGCTTCTTCACGCGCGTGTTCCGCGACCTCGGCATGACGCACCTGAGCGAGCCGTTCGCGCGCCTGCTGACGCAGGGGATGGTGCTCAAGAACGGCCAGGTCATGTCGAAGTCGAAGGGCAACGTGGTCGATCCCGACGACATGATCCAGAGGTACGGCGCCGATGCGCTACGGCTCTACGTCATGTTCGTGGCGCCGCCCGAGAAAGAGATCGAGTGGACCGACGCCGGCCTCGAGGGCAGCTTCCGCTTCCTCGCGCGTGTATGGCGGCTCGCGGATTCGTTGTGCGAGACCATTGGCGGCGAGGGTATCCCGACGGCCTCCTCGGTCGATCTCAACGACGAGGAGCGCGCGCTGCGCCGCAAGACGCACCAGACCATCAAGCGCGTCACGGTCGATCTCGACCCGCGCGTGCACCTCAATACCGCGGTCTCCGCGATGATGGAGCTCGTCAACGAGTTGTACGCCTTCTGCAGCCATGCGCAGTGCGGCCCGATGGGAGAGAACACCGAGAGCGTCGGCGTGGTGGAGCGTCCCGGCACCATCGCCGTCCTGAAGGAGGCCGTCGAGGCGCTGGTCCGCATGCTGTCGCCGTTCGCGCCGCACATGGCCGAAGAGTTGTGGGAAGCGCTCGGCCATCAGGGCGGCATCACGGCCGCGGGCTGGCCCGAGTACGACGAAGCGGTTGCAAAGGCCGAAGAGATCGTCGTGCCCGTCCAGATCAACGGCAAGGTGCGCGCGCGCGTCACCGTCCCGGCGGACACGCCCGAGGACGAGCTGCGCACCATCGTGATGGCCGACGCGCAGGTCCTCTCGCATTTGAACGGACGCGCGGTTCAGAAGATCATGGTTGCGCCCAACGGACGCCTCGTCAGCATCGTGGTGCAGCACGCATGATGCAACGCCTGGTCGTGATTGCGGCGCTCCTGCTGCAGACCGGCTGCGGGTATTCGCTCGCCGGCCGAGGCTCGTACCTGCCGGCCTACATCCACCGGATCGGCATCCCGCAGTTCACGAACCAGACGCCGGTCTTCGACGTCGAGCGGCGGATCACCGCGCGCGTGACGAGCGAGTTCGTCGGACGCGGCAAATACGTCGTCGTGCCGGACACGACCGGCGTCGATGCGGTCCTGGCGGGCACGATCGCCTCGATCACACTGCAACCGGCCGCGTTCAACGACCAGAACCAGGCGACGCGCTACGTGCTCATCCTGACGGCGAACGTCGAGTTCAAGGACCTGAAGGCGAACAAGGTGCTCTGGGCGAACCCGTCCATGCAGTATCGCGAGGAATTCGACGTCCCGAGCGGCTTGACGACGCTCGATCCCACCGCGTTCTTCGGCCAGGACGTCAACGCCCTCGACCGCATCGCCACGGAGTTCGCCCGCGCCGTCGTCAGCGCAATCCTCGAAGCTTTCTAACACCGCGGATTGATCCACTACGGATGAACACGGATGGGCACGGATAAGAAACCACGAACCAGAACCTTAGAACTCTAGAACCCTAGAACCGTCCGCGTGCCCACCTCTACACCCCCCCACGTGCGCAAGACCATTGCCGCCGGCACGCCGGATCCCATCTACCTCCTCGTCGGCGACGACGACGCGGAGATCTCGCGTCTGGCAGCGGAGTTCGCGAACCTCGTCGAGGACGAGCTGCGCGCGTTCAACGTCGAACGGCTGTACGCGGGTGAGAAGAGCGTGACGGCGGCGTCGATCGTGGAGTCCGCGCGGATGCTGCCGATGATGGCGGATCGCCGCGTCGTCATCGTCCTGCGCGGCGAGCGGTTGCTGAAGCCGAAGCGCCGGGGACGTGCCGCGGACGACGAACCGGACGAATCCGACGGGGGAGAACCGGCCAGCGATCTCGACGCGCTTACCGAGTACGCACAGCGGCCGGAGCCGTCGACGACGCTGGTGATTGCCGCGGCGGATGTCGACCGCACGCGCCGCGTCGGCAAGGCGCTCTACAAGCACGCGACCGTCGTCGAGTGCTGGGGGCTGAAGAGCGGCAAGGAGGCCAAGGGCTACGACCTCGCGAACGCGGTGCGCAAAGGAGAGACGCTCGTAAAGACGGCCGCGACAGAAGCGGGCCAGCAGATCGAGCCGGCGGCCGCGAGGCTGATCGCGGAGCGCGCCGGCACGGACATCGCGCGCCTGCGCGGCGACGTCGAACGGCTGCTGCTCTTTGCCGCGGGACGGCCGAAGATCACGATCGCGGATGCGAGGGAGGTGGTGAGTGCCGAGGCCGCCCAGGACGATTGGGCGGTGACCAACGCGATCCAGCAGGGGAACTCGGCCGAAGCCCTGCGACAGCTGGGCCTCGCGCTCGACGGCGGGGAAGTGCCCTACAAGATCGCCGGCCAGCTCGCGTGGTTCGTGCGCGAGAAACTAGCCGGCATCGATCCGCGGCGGGTGCCCGCGGCGGTCGATGCGCTCTTCCGGACGGATGTCGATCTGAAAAGCTCGGGCGGCGATCCGCGGGTGCTGCTGGAACGCCTCGTGGTCGAACTCTGCGGCGGCCCGAAGCGGCGTTAGGCCGCGGCCGTCTTCTTGGTCACGCGCTTGGCGAGGCGCGACTTGTAGCGCGACGCGGCATTGCGATGAATCACGCCCTTGCCCGCCATCTTGTCGACCAGCGAGATCGTGCTGCGCAGCGCGTCCTTGACCTGCGACGGATCCCCCGCGTCGATCGCCGCGCGAATGTTGCGCAGCGCGCCGCGGAGGCGGCTGCGGAGCTGACGGTTCGCCTCGCGGCGGACGATGTTCTGGCGGTGAGCCTTCAGAGCTGAAGCGTGACTGGCCATAAAGCAGAGATGCCGGTTGCCTGAAACAGAAAGTTGAACTGAGGGACGGAGCGTCCGCCCCGATTACAAACTCCCGATTTTAGCACAGGACAGTCGAGGTCAGCCGCGTTCTTTCATCCGCCTCAGGGTGCGCCGTTCGTTGCGGCTGGGCGCGCCGGCCGACGCGGGCCGCGTAAATGGCGCCGCCATCCGCGCGAGCCGCCGCATCTCGATCTCTTCCTGCGTGGGTTTCGGGGTCAGGTCTTCGTAAAGAAGCCGCGCCTCGGCCTTCGGCAGGTTGTGCTCCGCCAGACCTTTCACGACGACTTTCTGCCGGCGCCCGAACTGGCGCGTGATCTCGATCTCGTCGCCGGCGCGGATCTCGCGATGCGGCTTCGCGGCCTGGCCGTTGACGTCGACCTTGCCGCCCTTGCACGCCTTCTGCGCTTCGCTGCGGGTCTTGAAGAGACAGGTGATGTCGAGCCAGACGTCGAGGCGCATTAGCAAGATCATAAAAGACGGAAGGCGGAAGACGGAAGGCGGAAGCTAAAGGCTGGAAGCTAGAAGCTGGAAGCCGGCAGCTGAGAGCTGAGAGCTAGCGCCGTTCGGCCGTGGTGACGCGGTCTGCGCCGTCGACCGGCTTGTTCGTGAAGCGCAGCACCGGGCGGCCGTCGACGATATCGATAGTCTTGTAGATGCGCGTGGCCGGTGGGGTAGCGGGCGTCGGCGCCGCCGCCGCCGAGGCGCTGGTGATCTTCGCGACGTAGTTCCGCGTCTCGCGATACGGCGGGACGGTACGCCCGTACTTCTCGACCGCCGCCGGGCCCGCGTTGTATGCGGCCAGGGCGAGCGCGATGTTCTGGTTGAATCGCACGAGCAGGCTCTTGAGATATGAGACGCCTGCGCGGATGTTCTCGGCGGCGTTATACGGATCGAAGACGCCGTAGGCGCGGGCGGTCTGCGGCATCAGCTGCATGAGGCCCATCGCCCCCTTCGGCGAACGCGCCCGCGGATTGAACGCGGACTCCGCCTGAATCACGGCGCGGACGAAGTTCGGATCGAGGTCGTGCCGCGTCGAGTGCTCGACGATCAGATCGTCGTACTGCGCGGCGCGGCGGCTGAAGGCGGCCTTCGTCACCCGAAAGCCGGTGCCGGTCGTTCCGCTTGCGGCCGTCGTCGTGTCAGCCGGCGCCCCGAGGCCGTGTCCATCCGTGTCCATCCGTGGTGGGTCGACAGAGTAGGTCTTCGCCGACGGGTCCTTCGGCTTGTCCGACAGCACCAGGTGCCCGGACGCGTCCCGCCAGGCGTAGATCTGCGCGTGCGCCAGGGTTGGCGTCAGCACGCACAGCGTCACGGCCAGCAGCAATCGGCGAAACATGGAATTGGCAGGCGACGACCAGGTAGTCGGGCCCGACAAGGCGCATGTGGCAAGCCAGTTGCCGCCGCGATATCAACAACTTAGGTAGGGTTTTGCGGGGCGGGTGTGCCGTTTCTGCACCGCCCGCCCGCAAAGATGTGATCGGAATCTGCTTAGCCGAGCAGGGCCCCGATGGCCTCCGGGGCCCTCCGAATCAGGTCGTCGATCTTCGAGGGATCCTTGCCGCCTGCTTCCGCGAAGTCCGGACGTCCGCCGCCGCCGCCGCCGACGATCGGCGCAATCTCCTTGACGACGCGTCCGGCCTGGAGGCGGCCGGTGAGGTCCTTCGTCACCGAGACGACCAGCGAGACCTTGCCGTCGTTCTCCGACGCGATGACGACGACGCCGCTGCCGAGCCGATCACGAAGCGAGTCGGAGAGACCGCGCAGCGCGCCTTTCTCGAGCCCCGACACGCGGCGCGCAATCACCTTCACGCCCTTCACGTCCTGCGTATCGTCCTGCGCGGACGCGTCGCCGCGGCCGCCGCCGAGGGCCGCCGTCATCTTCAGCTGCTCGACTTCGCGCGCGAGGCGCCGCGCATCGGACTGCAGGCGCTGTACCACGTCGACGCTCTGATCGGCACCGGTGTTGAGCGTGGCCAGCAGACGATCGAGCACGCCGCGCTGCTGCTGATGGAAGGCCACGGCACCCGCGCCGGTCAGCGCCTCGATCCGGCGTACACCCGCGGCCACGCCGCTTTCCTGCGTGATGACGAAGGGTCCGATGTCGCCGGTGGCGCGGACGTGCGTGCCGCCGCACAGCTCGAGACTGAAGCCGGGGACGGAAACGACGCGGACCCGGTCGCCGTACTTCTCACCGAAGAGCGCCATCGCGCCCGCGGCAATGGCGTCCTCCGTCGAACGCACTTCGGTCTGCACCGGCGTGTTGCGGTAGATCTGCTCGTTGACGATGCGCTCGATGCGATCGAGGTCGTCGCGCGAGATCGCCGAGAAGTGGACGAAGTCGAAGCGCAGGCGATCCGGCGCGACGAGCGAGCCGGCCTGCTTCACGTGCGTGCCGAGCACCTGCCGCAGCGCGGCGTGCAGCAGGTGTGTCGCGGTGTGATGGCGCCGCGTCGCGTCGCGCGTCGCACTTGCCACTTCCGCGGAAACGATGTCGCGCACGGCGAGCGCCCCTTCGGCCACGGTGATGCCATGCAGCCGCGGGCCGAACTGGTGCTGCCGCGAGACGCTGCGGACC
>JBKPRU010000110.1:0-16590 GCA_046734675.1 Acidobacteriota bacterium | reverse complement strand
GGTGAGGAATACAACATGTACCAGCGCGAACACGACGTGCTGTTCGCGGCGATCCGTGCCGGCAAACCCAAGAACGACGACTTGAACCTGGCCACCAGCACGCTGCTCGCGATCATGGGCCGGCACGCTGCCTACTCCGGTCAGGAGGTCACGTGGGAGCAAGCACTCAACTCCGAGGTGAGCCTCGTCCCGAATCCGGTGGACTGGAACGGCAAGCACGAGGTGCCCGGCCTGGCGATTCCGGGACGCACGACCACCGTGTAGGACTGTAGACGACCCACATGCGACTTCGTTCAGCGGCGATCTTCGCCACCGCGCTTCTCGCGGTGGTGGAGACCGCCGCGGTCTTCACCGCACAAAGCGCTCCCGCCCCGGCGCAGGCTGCCGCACCCAAGATCAACGAAAAGGAAATGGCGGCCGTCGAGCGCATCCGCGCGCGCATCGAAGAGCGCGCAAAGGCGCAGCCGACGAAAGCGGGCGCATCCTACGACGTCACGATCCCGAACACGGTCGTGAAATACCAGATGGCCGCGATCCCGGCGGGCGAGTTCCAGATGGGATCGTCCGCGGCGGATGCGCCGAAGGACGAGCAGCCCGTGCATCCCGTCCGCGTCGATGCGTTCTGGATGCAGGCGCACGAGATCACGTGGGACGCGTATCTGCTCTTCATGTTCGCGGACCAGGCGAAGGAGGCGGCCAGCCCTGACGCGCTCGTCGACGCGCTGAGCCGTCCGACCGCGCCGTACGTCGAAATGAGCTTCGGGCGCGGGAAGATCAACTTCCCTGCGATCAGCATGACCCAGCACGCGGCGAACAAGTTCGCCGAGTGGCTGAGCGCGAAGACCGGCGAATACTATCGCGTGCCCACGGAAGCGGAATGGGAGTACGCGTGCCGCGCCGGCGCCGCCACGCCGATGGATCCGTCGGCGCTCGGCGAGGTCGCGTGGTTTGCCGCGAACTCGCCGACCAAGGAATTCCCCGGCGGCACGTATCACAACGTCGGCACGAAGAAGCCGAACGCGTGGGGGCTCTACGACATGCTCGGCAACGTCATGGAGTGGACACTCGATCAGTACGCGCCCTACTCCGCCGCACGCCAGGAGAACCCGTGGGTGCGAGCGACCAAGCCATACCCGCACGCGGTGCGCGGGGGATCGTGGAACGATCCGGCGGCGCGCGTCAGCTGCACCGCGCGCGTTCCCTCCGATCCCCTGTGGAAGAAACAGGACCCGCAGCTCCCGAAGAGCATCTGGTACATGACGGACGCGCAGTGGGTCGGCTTCCGCCTGGTCCGCCCGGCCACGCTGCCCAGCGTCGACGACATGTATCGCGCCTGGAACAGCGGCGTCGAGCTCGATCCCTACTGAGTCATGCGGCCGCTCGCCGCCGCGCTGTTCTTCCTGGTAGTCGTCCACCTCGCGCCGCCGCCCTTGCAGCGGTTCGAGGCGGTCGAGCCCCACATGGGGACGCTCGTGCGCGTCACCGTCTACACGCGCGACGAGACGTCTGCGCGCGACGCGTTCCGCACCGCGTTCGATCGCATCGCCGCGCTCGACCGCATCCTTTCCGATTACCGTGACGACAGCGAGCTGAACGCGATCGCCCGCACCGCCGTGCGTCGGCCCGTCCACGTCAGCGACGATCTGTTCGACGTGCTCCGCCGATCGCAGGAGCTCGCGGACGCGAGCGGCGGCGCGTTCGACGTCACGGAGGGCCCCGTGATTCGCCTCTGGCGCGACGCCCGCAAGACGCACCGCGTGCCCGATCCCGCGGCGCTGCGCGAGGCCGCCGCGCGGGGCGGCTACACGAAGCTGCACCTCGATCCCGAGCGACGGACCGTCATGCTGGACGTCGAGGGCATGCAACTCGACGTGGGCGGGATCGGGAAAGGATATGCGGCCAGCGCGGCGCTCGCCACGCTGAAGCACCACGGCATCGACAGCGCGCTCGTCGCGGTCAGCGGCGATCTCGCCTTCAGCGCCGCGCCGCCCGGTCAGCGCGGCTGGCGGATTCGCGTGCAACAGGATCCCCCCGTCGCCGGCACGCCCGCGATGCTGGAGCTGACCGACGCGGCGGTGTCGACCTCCGGCAGCAGCGAACAGCACGTCGACATCGACGGGCGGCGCTACTCGCACATCATCGATCCCTCGTCGTCGAACGCGCTGGTCGAGGATCTCACCGTCACGATCGTCGCGCGCCACGGCGCGGACGCCGATTCGCTGGCGACCGCCGTCAGCGTCCTCGGTGTGACGCGGGGTCTCGCGCTGATCGAGTCGAGAGCGGATGCCGCCGCATTAATCGTGCAACGCGTCGGCGACGAGGCGACGGCGCTCACGTCATCACGGTTCGCTAACCTCGCGACGCGCTGAGCGCGCCACCCCCCGCGACTCATTCGTACGCCACGTGAAGCTCCTTCGCCACGCTTGCCAGCCGCGGATCGGCCGTCCAGAGCTTCAGCCTCCCCACCAGCGCTGACGCGAGGAGGTGCGCATCGATCCAACCGACGCCGCGGCCGTGCAGGCGCCGCTCGCGTACGAACGCCACAACCTCCCCATGGGGGACGACAGGTGCCTGATGCATCAACTCATAGTCCGCCAGCCATTGCCGGCGACCTCCCTTGTCACCAGTCAATAGCTCGCCGTACACGAGGTCGTGGCCGCTGACTTCCTCCCGGTCGAGGAGACCCTGGAGTTCGGTTGCGTACGGGAGGCGGTTCGCCAGGAAGTGGATCCACACAGACGTGTCCACCAGGACGATCATGCTGCGTGGGTGCCCGACGACGCCCGTTCACGGCGGCGGCGGGTGGCGCGAGCGCGCGGTTCCGTTCCACGAAGCGCGCGAAGGCGCTCATACGCCGCCTTCCGCACCAGCGCTTCGAGGCCGAGCCGAATCGCGTCGGTATCGGTTCTCGCACCCGAGGCCGCTTTCGCGTCTCGGAGCAGGCGCTCATCGACGTGCAGCGTCTTTTTCATACTGACGAGTATGCCATACTTATATGGCTGCTTATGCCAGCTAAACGGCTATGGGTTTCTGAACGAGATCTGAATCGGATCGCGTACGGCTCCATCAGGACCGCCGAAAGTACCCCGGGCCGACGCGAAGGTTGTGAATGACCGACGGCGGCAGCCATTCGGCGGCGGCGAGCGCGGTCAGCGCGTGGCTGACCGCAAGCGGCAGCAGGTTCGGCGCGCGTTGGAAGGCGCGGCACCACACCCATCCTCCCGCGAACGTGAGCAGCATGAGCGCCGCGTTGGGCAGGTGCATGAGTGAGAAGAGCACGGCCGCACCGAGCGGCGCGTGCCGGGCCATGCCGGCATCTTCCAGTCGCAGCAGGACGACATTCTGGAGCGCGTATTGCTGCAGCAGCGCCCACAATGTGTAGCGAACGATCCCGGCCGGCGCGCCCGGCCAATCGGTTCCGGCCCACGTCCCGGTGACCAGACCGGTGATCGCGAACCCGGCAATCGCGACCAGCGTCGGGACGATGACACGACGCGCGCAGGCGACGAACGTGTCGAGGCGGATGCCGAGCCGCGCGCGTGAATCGCCGTGCGCGATCGCCGAACCACACGCGGCGGCGAGGATGGAAACGTAGAATCCGATGTCGAGCGCCGGACGATCCAGTGGCTGGATCCACCAGATGAACGTCAGTATCGAGGCACCGAACAGGACGACTTCAAACGCGGCGGCTGCGCGCACGCGGGCGGAATGGGTCACGGCGTTGGTTCTGCTGGTGTTTGCGGTCGTGGTGTTCTGGGCCCGCGCCGGCGCACGCGCAAGCGGTTCGAATCGCGTCGCGGCGCTCGTGGTGTTCGCGTTCCTGAGCTTCATCACCGTCTCGCTCAGCGTCGCGTCCTGGCGCGAGCGGCTGGGGGGCGCGTTCGCACCTCCACTCGTCCGGCTGCTCGCCGTCCCCGTTACCATCGTCGTCCTAATCGTCGCCTACAGCGGACTCGCGGGCCTGCCGCTTGCGCCGCGTGCGGCAGCGTACGGCGCGTACCTGATCGTGCCGGCGCTCATCGCCGGTGCGCCGTTCGGATCGTCGCCGGCGTCGATCCAGGTGCTGATCGCGGCGCTCTGTCTGTGGCTGCCGATCGAGTTCAAGGTGCTGCCGTCGGTGCCGCTTCCCGCCTCGGGCGGGCTGCCCGCCGCGCAGTTCGCGGCGCTCGCGAATGGATTGTACCTGTTCCTGGTGGCGCGTCCGCTCGATCGGATCGGCTACACGTTTCTGCTCTCGCGTCGTGACGTCGTGCTTGCGATTTTCGCCATGGCCGCCTTCGCCATTCCAGGCATTCCGATCGGCATCGCCACGGATTTTCTCGCGTGGCATCCGCGCGTCAGCGTCGCGACCGCGGCCGTAGCGCCGTTCGCCATCTATCTCGCGACCGCCGTGCCTGAGGAGTTCTTGTTCCGCGGGTTGATTCAGAACGCGCTCGAACGCCTGCTCGGGCGCGCCGGCCTGCCGGTCGCCGCCGTCGTCTTCGGGCTCGCGCATCTGCCCGACGTCCGCTACGTCTTCCTCGCCACGCTTGCAGGCTTCGCGTACGGATGGGTGTACATGCGGACGCGCCGCATCACCGCCAGCGCGGTCACGCACGCGCTCGTCGATTGGATCTGGGTGTTGCTCTTCAGGGTGCGGTAACGCAGTGCTGCCGGGTCTAAAGACCCGGCCTACGTGACACCGAAACGCGGCGTCTTGCCGGGTCTGAAGACCCGGCCTACGTGACACAAGATTGAGCGGCTTGTTCGCGTTAAAGACCCGGCCTGCGTGACACGCAAATTGACAGGCGTAGGGCGGGTCTTTAGACCCGCCGGACTATTTTCCCGTGACCCGCAGCATCGCCGGTTTCAGCGTCCACGCCTGCAGGCGCGCCAGCTCCATGATGCGCGGCGCGTGGAAACCTTCCGGAAAGATTGGCCAGTCCCACAACTTCGGCGAGTCCTCGGCGACGTAGCGCTCGGCGGTGAATCGCCCCTCGACGCGCGCGATCGATGCGGGCAGGTGCCGCGACGCGACGAGCTCGTCGAAGACCGCCGCGAGTGTCGCGAGATAGTCGGCCGGCGGAATGCTCTCGGCGCCGATCCAGATCTCGTCCGGGATGCGACGCTCGCGCGCAAGATAGAAAGCGACGTCGTGCACGGCGGCCGCGAACGCCGCGTCGCGGTAGCTCGTGGACCGTCGCGATCCTGAGGCCGCCGCATACGGACGCGCGGGTCCATCGAGCTCCGCGAGCCTCACTGACGTCAGCGGCTTGCCGTCGAGGATCGCCGCCGCCGCGACGGTCAGCAGCCCGAACTGGTCGGCCGGCGAGAGCGCATACGCGTCGAATCGCCGGAACGAGATCTCCTTGCCCACGCCGCGCGCGAGATCGTCGAGATCGCTCGGCGTGAAGCTGCGCGCCCGCGCCGCATCGGCGTAAAGGCCGGCGAGGTCCGTCGCCGTGACGAACCGGACGCCGTCCTGCGACTGCATGAACGTCACGAACTGCTCGAAGTCGGCAAACGCCCGTTCCGTCTCCGCCGCCGGCCGCGTGCCGGGCGCCTTCCATTCGGCGCGCGGCGGGTTGGCGCCGCGGCTGAAATTCACGGCGTCCCAGAACTCGGTCTGGACCCACTCGTTCGGGTGGTAGTAGATGCTGATCGTGCCGCCGCCACGCGCGCGCAGCGCGTCGGCGGCCTTCGTGAACGCCGCCTTTCCTTCGTCGAGGCTCTTCCCGCCCTCGAGCGGCATGCGCACCAGCATCGAGTGCATCTTGAACACGTTCAGCATGCCGCCGTAATAGAACGGCTGATCGTCGATGCCGACGTGGTCCGCTTCGTCGAGATAGATCTTGATGCCGAAGGCGCGCAGCGCCGGATACGTCTGCGGCGCCCACGCGCTTCCCGGCTGGCCGTAGGCGGAGGGCGTGACGCCAAAGATCCGCTGAAGATCCTTCACGCCCTGCTGCTCGCGCCGCGTGAACTCCGCGACCCCATCGTCCCATCCCGCGTGCTGGAGATACACGGCAATCGTCGGCTGCTGACTGTGCGTGTTCGAGTGATACCCGATGTCGTGCTTCTTCAGCGCGGCGATCACGTCCTTTCGTCCGCGCTGCTCCAGCACGCGCGCCTTCTCGCCGACGACCTTGAACGTCGCGCGCACGCGATGCCGCGTCAGCATGTCCGCCAGCCGCTTCACCGCGTCATCGTCTTGGGTGAGGATGTAGTCTTCGGTGTCGAACCAGAGCACGACGTAGACGGGCGGCACCGCGGCAGTGAGCCGCATCGAGTGAACCGCGCTCGCAATCGCGACCAGCAGCAGGAGGACGATGGTGCGCCGCGCGGCGACACCGGAGGTGAATCGGCAGAACATGGGCGTCATCATGCCTTCGGAAACACCGGGTCTGCAATGACGCGCTGCGACCGAAGGTCCGCGAGCGCCTTAGTGCAGAACGATGCCCTGCGGACCGCTGTCGGGCACCATCCGTTCGTCTGCATTATCAACGGGTCGACAGCGCCAGGCGACAATCCAGAACACGAGAACGCCGAAGACCAACAGCTCGGGGAGATGGCGGTGCCAGGGGTCGAACCACGGGCTCTTTGCCGCGCGCGACGCGCCCAGGTGGTCGTTCCCCACCCGGATCGACTCCGCTGTAATGGACCAGAGCTCCAGGAGTTGCACGCCGACCAGCGTGGCCGCGAGCGAGATCAGCACCACCGCGGCGATCCAGACGCGCGCGCCCCGATGACCGAAGCGCCGCGCCAGCATCCGGCACGCTCCGATCGTGCCGAGCAGGTAGACGCCGACGAACGAGATGATCACCGCGGCATCGAAGCGCCAATCGCGCTCCATGCGCGCCGCGAAGATCTGCTCGCGCGTGACGCCATGCGCTCGCTCGATCTCGGCGAACATCTTCTCCGTACAGCCGCGCGTCACGGCTCCCTGTTGCAGGTAGCCGCCGTGCCCTTCGTACCCGGTGAGTTCTTTGTGCTTGAAATCGGAGTATCGCATGCCGAGTTCTTCGGCGAGCTGCGCGTCCTCGGCGAGATGACCGCGATCGCGCGCGTCCTGCAGGTCGAGCGGGCGCGGCGTGTCCCCGGTCCATCGGCACTGTTTGTTGAAGCGCTGTCGCGGCAGGCACGCGGACGCGCACAGCAACAGAACGAGCACGAGCCAGGTCAGTCGCCGCACGGGAGTGGCCTCTCTCATTCGCGCACGGGACCGTCGTCCCACGCGGCAATGGTCGCACATCAGCAGGAGGCCGCGGCAGGACGGCGCGACGAAGCGCGCGCCGACTCTACCAGGGAGCCGGGACGGCCGGCAGCGACGCGAAATGCGTTCCGAGATCCGACAGCGCGTCAGCCGCCTGCGACCACGCCGTCGACGGGAGGATCAGCGCGCCGTTCTTGTTCATCGACGGCAGCCCCTCGGACAGCTTCGCCACCCGCGCCAGCCGATCCGCGGCCGCAATCATGTGCAGGCCGGCGCCGCGCTTGAGATGAATCAACGCGCGCGCCTGCTTCGCGGCCCAGCCACGCTCCCCGGCCTTCACCGCGCCGCCGTGCCGATCGATCGCGACGATGCCGGCCTCCATCCAGGCGTTGGCCGTGGCGAGCTCGACGAGCGCCTCGTTGAGGAGATCGGCGCGCTCGCGCGTCAGCTGCGCGCCGGGCGTGAGGCGCGGCAGATCAGAAGGCGGCGCGGCCGGCGGCGTGAACTTCTGGAAGTCATCACGCGGCGGATCGCCGGCCAGCGCGCCTGCCGCCTGACCCCACTTGTCGAAGTTGAAGTCGAGGATCTTGCCGAAGAGCGCATTGGGGATGCCCATGCCGAGCGCGCCGGCCGGATCGGTGGCATCGAGCGCGTTCTGCGCCATGCCGATCTTGTCGATCGCGTTCCGTGCTCTGTCGATGGAGTTGTCGTCGCCGAACTTGCGCAGCGACGGCCCGAGGCGCTGGCGTCCGCCGCCCGGCATTCCGCCACCGCCGCCCGGTCCGAATCCACCGCCACCGCCGCCGCCGCCCCACCCGGCGCTGCCCGACTGCGTGTCGAGCGCGGGTGGCAGGAAGAACGCGCCCCTGGACGCGGAGAGATGACGCGCGTGCCGCAGCGGGTCGAGCGCCGCGACCGCGTCGCCGCGCGCGCCGATGATGTCGGCCACCGCGCTCGCCCACGCCCGCGACAGAAACGCGCCTGCCTCCGCGTCGTCGATCGCGGCGACGAGGTGTGACACGTCGGCGACGTCGATCGCGCGGCTGTGGCGCGACGCGTTGTCGCCGGCCAGATGCGCGGCATCCTTCCACGCGTTCCGCGCGCTCTCCGCCTTGCTGGCCGCGTCGGGCCATCCTGGCACCGTCGGCGTGCCACTGCCGGGCACGCCGGTGAAGATCCACGACGCCGCAATCTGACGCGGCGCACTCGTACCGCCGGCTCCCTGATCCGTCGTGAACGTCGCGCGGCGCACCGCATGCGCCGTGAGCCCCGCCGAGGAGACCGACGGTCGCGTTGGGTCGTAGTCGACAACGAGCTTTGCGCCGGATTCATCGGAGAGCTCCGCGATCCGTCCGCCGGCATCGCGCCGCGCACTGAACCGCTCGGGCACGTAGAGCTGAAGCCGCGTGTTCGTATAGCTGTTCGGCATGAAGCGGATGTAGAAGCCGTCGGTGTGCCACGACCATCGGCGCGCCGGCACTTCACGCCCGCGCTCCTCGGGCGTCGGCAGCCCCTCGCGCATCGCGATCCGCTCGAGCGCGTCGTAGGACGCGGCGCCCGGATTTGCGAACGCCTGCCGCATCCTATTCTCCGCCTCGAGCGCGTGGCGCACCGGCGCCGCCACGGGCCCGACGACCCGATTGAGCAAGTCGTCGGGGATCACATCGACCGCCGACCCGTCGATCGAATCGATCTGCGCGTCGGTGAGCAGCGCCTTCGCCGCGACACGCGGGCCCTCGCCCATCTGGCTCACCCTCGTGCGCGCGATGATGCCCCACAGGAGGACCTGGATGTCATGCTGCGGCACCTTCGGGTACTGCGCGGATCGATTGAGGATCGAGGTGATGACGCCCGCCTTCGGTCCTTTGAGCGGGGCCCACAGGTAGCCGTCGCCGCGTGTCGGCGCGAGCGTGCCGGCTTTGAGGCAGTAGCTCTGAATCAGACCGCCCCAGAGTCCCGGCACCAGCGTGACGCCCTCGTCGAGCCCGAAGGGAAGCTCGAGCAGCGGCGCCGCCGCGTCGGGGTTGTAGCGATCGAGAAACGGCACCGCGGTCACCGCGTCGTCGAGCGACGAGGTGAGCGGCGCACGACCGAGCAGATCGTTCAGCGACGGCAGCCGATCGATCCGTGGAATGCTGTCAGGTTTTTTCGGCAGCTTCGGGAGCCGGAATTGCGGCCCGTCAGCGGCAAGCAGTGAAACTGTCAGACCGAGGACCAGCGCACACACACCCACCCAGACTCGTCGTCGCATCCGCACCCGCTCCCGTGTTGACGTTGAAGTCGATCACCGCCGAACCTGCAAACCGTTGACCTCAGCCGGCAGGACATCAATAGTAGCAATATCGGCAACCCGGAGCTCGAAAGGGCCTCTCATGACTCGTCACCGCGTGTTCATCGGTCTCCCAGTGATGAAGGCGCTGGCGATCACGACTGCCACGGTGCGTGCGCAAGCGCCGGTGCTCGCGATGGCGGTGTTATTTACAGGCGAAGTTCGCGGCGTCGTTGATGTCTCCGGATCCCTTGTACGTGGCTTGCTGGGGGGTACGGACACAGCGGACGGGTGCGATCGACGCGTCCCTCGATGACGCGCGAGGCGGGAATGGAAGCGGGCGCTTCGCCGTGCTCCACCCAGCGCTCGAGCGCGTTCAACATGTCGAACGTCGACGTGCCTTCTCCTGACCCGCAGTGGGCCATGCCCGGCACCATGAAGAGCCGGTAATGGTCGCCGACGTTCGAGGCGCCTCCCATTCGACGAATGACGGTCTCGAAATACTGGACGCTGCTCAGCGGCTGGATCTGCGGATCCGCCCACCCGTGATACTGAATCAGTCCGAAATCGATCAGCTTTTCGCGGTTTCGCATCCATGGGCCGCCGCCTCCCTCGTGTCCGGTGTCCGTGCCTGCCGCAGCGTACCCGCGGCGGAGTGCCGCCGCGATGGCGCTGTACGGCATGCTGCCGCTCCATCCCCCGTTCCCCACCACCACGACCTTGCCGTTCCACCCGGAGAGCGGCAGCCACACTTCAATCCTGATATCCGACTCGCGCGTTGGCGTGAGCGTCGCGGCGACACGGCAGAAGCCGGGGAGTTCCACAGTATGAACCTGCGGAAACGATCCGGTGGTGCGCGGTTCCGCCGCCGTGATCGTCACGGTGGAGCGCGTCAGCGACGACAAGCTCCTGCAGGTCTTCGCGGCGGCGGCGCCATCCGCCGCGAGCAGCACGGACGTGAGTACGATCAGAAACATCGCAGCGTGTTCCTTTCCTGCGGCCGCTATGCGACGGCAGCGTGGCCGCATTAACTTTAGCGCGACGTCTGCAGCAGAAGTCGTACGAACACGACTCCGCCGTCGCCGGCGGTCCTCCTCATGCGCGGTATGATCGACAGACCCGTGCCTGACAATCCGCACGATCCGGTGCCCGCGACTGATGCGGGCGAGCCCGACCGCGTTCCGACTCGGATCGGACGGTATGCGATCGAGCGGAAGCTCGGTCAAGGCGGCATGGGTGTCGTCTACGCGGCGCGCGATGAGCGCCTCGAGCGGACGATCGCGCTGAAGATGCTGGAGGGGTCTGGCCACGATGCGGCCGCGCGGCAGCGGCTGTGGCGCGAGGCGAGAGCTGCGGCCAGCGTCAACCACCCCAATATCTGTCAGATCTACGAAATCGGCGAAGACGGCGCCGAGCTGTTCATCGCGATGGAGCTCCTCGACGGCGAGCCGCTGTCGGAGCGGCTGCGCCACGGACCGATGAGCGCGGCAGAGGCGCTGCCGGTCGCGCTCGGGATCCTGGCGGCGTTGTCGGCGCTCCACACGCGCGGCATCGTCCATCGCGATCTGAAGCCGTCGAACGTCTTCCTGACGCGGCACGGTGTGAAGCTGCTCGACTTTGGCCTGGCGCGCGCGGACGTCGCCGCCGCGGTCAGCGACGACACCGCGCTCACGCGGCCGGGGATGGTCGTCGGCACGCCGCGATACATGGCGCCCGAGCAGGTGACCGGCGATCCCGTCGATAGCCGCAGCGATCTCTTTGCGGCGGGTTCGTTGCTGTTCGAGATGCTCGCGGGGCGACCCGCGTTCGGCGGACGGACCGTCATCGAGGTGCTGCACGCGACGCGCTACGAACAGCCGCCGGCGCTCAGCGGATCGGCGGCGGTGACCGCCATCGATCGGGTGATCCGCCGCGCGATGGCCAAGCAGCCGGCGGATCGGCCCCCCTCCGCCGAGGCGATGGCCGAAGAGCTCCGCGCCATTCACGCATCCGAGAACACCGCGACGACGGCGACGCTGGCGCGGGCGTTGACGCGCCTGGTCGTGCTGCCCTTTCGAGTGCTGCGGCCGGATCCCGAAACCGACTTTCTCGCCTTCAGCCTGCCGGACGCGATCGCCACATCGCTGTCGCGCAGTCCGTCGTTGATCGTGCGCTCCAGCGCCGTCGCGGCGCGCTTCGCCTCGGATGCTCCCGACCTGAAGACGCTCGCGTCGGAAGCGGACGTCGATCGCGTCGTCACCGGCACGCTCGTGCGATTCGGCGATCAACTGCGGATTGCCGCGCAGCTGGTCGAAGCGCCGGGCGGAACGCTGCTCACGTCGCACACCGTGCAATCGTCGATGGGCGACTTGTTCAGCATCCAGGACGACATCACCCGGCGCGTGTCCGAAGCGCTGTCGGTGCCGTTGTCGCTGTCCGGCGGCGCAGTGACGCCGACGCCGGAGGCGCCGCACGACGCGCGCGCCTACGAGCTCTATCTGCGCGCGAACGAGCTGGCGCGCACCTACGAAGGCCTGATCGCGGCGCGCCAGTTGTATCAACGCTGCGTGGAGCTCGATCCGCGGTTCGCGCCGGCGTGGGCGCACCTCGGACGCTGTCATCGGGTCATCGGCAAATTCGTCAGCGTCGAGCCGGAGAGCGAATCGCGCGCTGAGGACGCGTTCCGGCGCGCGCTCGCCCTGAGCCCGCGGCTGTCAATCGCGCACAAGTTCTACGCGAACCTCGAGGCGGACATCGGGCAGTCGGAGCGGGCGCTCGTCCGCCTGCTGGTCGAGGCCGATCGTCACGGGAACGATCCGGAGCTCTTCGCCGGTCTCGTGCACGCGTGTCGCTACTGCGGCCTGTTCGAGCAGTCGCTCGCGGCGCACGCAGAGGCGCGCCGCCTCGATCCCAACGTGCCGACCAGCGTCGAGCAGACGCTGCACATGATGAACCTGGTGGACCGCCTCCTCACCTTCGAGCGTCCGCGAGTGATCGCCGGGGCCGACGACGGGATTCGCGTGATCGCCCTCGGGCTGGCGGGACGGCGCGACGAGGCGCGCGAGCTGGCCGCCCAGATGCGCCGATCGTCGCGCATCCCGCTCTTCTACAACTGGATTGAATTTCTCTCGGCATGGCTGGATGGCCGGAGTGGCGACATGGACGCCCTGACCGCACGGCGCCAGGGACTCAAGATCGACCAGGACCCCGAAGCGATCTTTCAAGAAGGTTGGCTGCTCTGCGACATCGGCCGCCACGAGGCGGGGCTTCCCCATCTCCAGCGGGCGGTGGCGAAGGGCTACTTCGTCGCGTCGACGCTTGCCGAGCGTCCGCAGTTCGATCCGCTGCGGAACGAGCCGGCCTTCCGCGCGATGCTCGACCAAGCGACGGCCGGAAGAGAACGTGCGCTCGACGCGTTTCGCCAGGCTGGCGGTGAACGCCTGATCGGATCGTGAGCTGATACCCGATCACGCTCCAGCGGACCGAAGCGGACGAAGCAGGCGGTCCAGGATCACCGCAGTCCGATGCGCATCGACAATGGCGCGGTGGCGCGGCATCGCGGCGTCGCCGAGAGCCAACGCGCGCGCCGTCTCCTCGAAGCTTCTGGTGCCAACGACGCGCGCCGCGAGCTTCTTGACGTCGAGGAACGGGATGGCGAGCTTCGGGAGCCCGTGGGCCTCCAGATCCAGATCGAGCTGCCAGAAGTCGTAACGGCTCCAGGTCGCCAGCACGACTCGCTCCAACGGTTGTGACCATTCCAGGAACATCTGCAGCGCTTCCGGGAACGTGGGAGCGGCGTCGACATTCTCCTGGGTGATGCCGGTGAGCTCGCGACAGAAGCTGGAGAGCCGAGGCTTACGCCGTGGCCGGACGAACGTCTGAAACTCGGGCCATGTCGTTGCCGGACGATCGAGCAGCAACCGCACGGCGCCGATTTCGATGGTCTCCTTCTTCCGGCTGAACACCCCTTTCGTCCAGCACGTCGCCTCAACGTCGACCACCACGATGCGACGCTCGCCGGCGATGACCGCGTTGACCACATCATCGACGGGAGGTGGAACCGGCCGGGTCATGTCACGACACTGTATGCCACTCGGTGGCCCCTCCAGGGGACGGTAGGGCGCACCTTTAGGTGCGCCTCCACGACGGCGCCTCTGCTAAAGAGGCGCCCTACTGTCAACCGCGAAGCTTTTTCAGGCGATCCTCGCGGGGATGGATCGAATCAAAACGGTTGCACACGTGTCCGACGCGAGACATCATGCGCCGGCGGGGGTTGCGATGTCCGACTCCGTCAATCTCTACGACAACGTCTACGCCGATTTCGGGAGCGACGCCGAAGCGGCGGTCAGGCGCGCCACCTACGGTGAGGATATCGGCCAGAGCAGCTGGATGACCGCGGCGGCGTGGCTTCGGTTCGCCGATCAGCTCCGCGTAGGACCCGAGAGTCACGTGCTGGAGGTCGGGAGTGGGTCGGGTGGACCGGCCGTCTATCTGGCCGAGATGCGCGGATGCCGCGTCACCGGCGTCGATATCAACGAACATGGGATCGAGAATGCCGGGCAGCTCGCCAGGAAGCGAAACGTATCGGATCGCGCGACGTTTCAAAAAATCGACGCCGGACAGCCCATGCCATTCACGGCTTCCACCTTCGACGCGGTGGTGTCCAACGACGCGATGTGCCACATCCCGAATCGTCTCGAGGTTCTGCGCGACTGGTATCGCGTCGTCCGAGCGGGCGGACGGATCCTCTTCACCGACGCGATGATCGTGTCAGGTCTCGTCTCCCACGAGGAGCTCGCCATTCGTAGTTCGATCGGGTTCTACGTGTTCGTACCGCCCGGAGAGAACGAGCGTCTGATCGCCCAGGCGGGTTTTCGGCTACTGAGCAGCGAGGATGTCACGCCGGATGCAGCGGCGATCGCCAAACGCTGGCATGACGCGCGCGAGCAACATCGCGCGGCGCTGCTCGAGCGCGAAGGGGACGTGAACTTCGAGGGGCTGCAACGGTTTCTCGCCTGCGTTCACCGCCTCTCCGTCGACCGACGACTCTCGCGCTACTCGTATCTCACCGAGAAAGCCGCGTAGCTCATTTCGTTCCTCGCACGAACGAGCCGCACTGCGTGCCGTATCGAGTAGACATCCGGAACGTCGCCGACGATGTGTTCGATCGGCTGATCGAGCTCGGCGCGCTTGACGTGGACCGGTTGCAGGACGGAGGACTCGCGGCGCTGATCCCGGACGGCGTCGCCCCGGAGCACGTCGCGCGGGCGGTCGGCGTCGACGAGCTGTCGGTACTGCCGGCGGTCGCGCGCGACGCGGGATCGGTCTGGGTCCTCAGCCCGCGTCCCATCACGATCGGACGCCTTCGCATCGTGCCGGCTCACACGCCGGCGGACCCAGGCGCGCTCAGACTCGTTGACGCCGCCGCCTTCGGCACTGGCTTGCATCCGACGACCGCTCTCTGCCTCGAGGCGCTCCAGGACCTCGTCGATGAGGGCACTCCGCCCGACGCCGCGCTCGACGTGGGTACGGGGTCCGGCGTGCTTGCGCTCGCTGTGTTGATGCTAGGGGTGCCGCGAGCGCTCGGCATTGATGTCGACGATGACGCGCTCGGCGTCGCTGCCGAGAACGCGCGCATCAATCACCTGCACGAGCGGCTCGAACTGCAACGCGGCGGCCCCGACACCGTGACGGGGACGTGGCCGCTGGTTCTCGCCAACGTGCTTGCTGCGCCGCTGATCGAGATGGCCCCAATACTCGTGCGGCGCGTCGGACATCACGGTCACCTCGTGCTCTCCGGCATTCCCTCGTCGGTCGAGGAGGAGGTCGATCGGGCATACCGCCACCTCGGTATGCGACGCGCGCGCGTGATGTCGCGCGCGGGCTGGATCGCGGTGGTGATGCACGCATCGTGGTGAACGAGAAGGTGCACCGCCCGCTTCAGCGTCGGCGTTCAGATGATGGGAGATTCTCCACCAGCTGCAGGTCGCTCGTCGACGAATCGACCTGACTGTAGTAGAGCCACCGCGCGTCGGGCGAGAGCTCGATCCCGATGAAGGTGGCGGCTTTCGGCGTTCGGAAACCGAGGTCCTCGATCTTCTTCGTCGCAAACCGGTAGAAGCGCGCGTCGGCAACTCGCGCGGCCGTCCCGAGCTGCGCGTTGGTCTGAGAGTCGAGCAGGTAGATGCCGTCGCGAAGGACCTTCCAGTTCCTGGATTTCATCTCCGGCACGACCGCCTCTTCCTGATTCGTGGATAGATCGATCCGCCAGATCTCTCCGCCTGCCCGGGTTTTCAAGTAATAGAGGTAGCGTGCGTCCTGTGAGAACTGGCAGGTGAATCCTCCGCCGTGGGTCACCTGCGTGGCAGCACCGCCGGCGATCGAAACGCGGTACAGCTGTAAAACGCCGCTCCGGCTCGAGGTGAAGTACACCCACTGGCTCGTTGGATCGAAGCACGGCGTGATGTCCTCTGCGGGATCGCCGACGAGGACCCTCGGCTCACCGCCGCCCGCGGGCATGATCCACACGTCGGCAGCGGCGTTCGTGACCCGCGCATCGAAGGCGACCCATTGCCCGTCCGGTGACCAGATGGGCGAGCCTGCCGTTCCACCTTCCTTGTTGAACAGCGGCTGTCCGTCGGTGAATGCCGAATCCCACAACCAGATCTCCCAGCGCCCTTTTCGGTACGAGCTGAGCAACGCACGCCGTCCGTCCGGTGACAAGTGCGGCGAGTATTCCTCGCCGGGCGTCTCTAGAATCTTTTCGGGAAGTACCGGCCGGCCCGGTGCAGGAAACGCGGGAGCACGGTAAAGCGGCACGGCAAACGTGCTGCGAACGCTCACCATCTGTGTACCGTCGGGCGACAGCGCACCGGGTGCGACAGCACCCTGCAGGCGCCGCGGCTGCGAACCGTCGGCGTTCGCCATGAAGGAGATGCGCGCATTGGTATTTCGCTGGCGCGCGAGGATCAACATTCGCGTGCGGCGCACGCCGAAGCGAATCTCCTCGATGCGATCGATGTCGTCTCCGAGGCCCGCGACGCGAACCGCCTCGCGCTGGCGTCCGCCGCTGACCGGAACACGATGGACGCTCAAACGATCCTGGCTCGGTCCGTAGGGAACGTACACCCACTGCCCGTCGGCGCTGAAT
>JBKPRU010000109.1:0-18387 GCA_046734675.1 Acidobacteriota bacterium | reverse complement strand
GTTCGCTACCAGCCGAGGCGCACGCCGAAGCGGACCTGGCGTTCGCTGCCGTCCTGCGTGCTCGTGACGACGGCGTATCCGTTGAGATCGCGGACGGTGCCGTCGGGATTGAGGCGCAGGTTCGAGACGTTGCCGCCCGGGTTGCTGAATCGCGGCCGGTTCGTCACGTTGAACGCTTCCACGCGGAACTGCAGGTTCATCTCGCGCGGCAGCGTGAACTGGCGGAAGACGCCGAGATCCCACGACGCGACGCCCGGTCCGTGCAACACGTTGAACGGCGCCGTGCCGAAGCGCGCTTCTGTGACGGGCGCGAACGCCAGCGGATCGAAGTACGCCGAGGTGCGGCCGATCCCGCCGAGGATTTCCGGGTCCGACTTCACCTGGTCCGCGCGCTGGTCGTTCTCGCGGGTATTGAGCGAGGTGCCCGACGCCGTCACGCTGAACGGCGTGCCGCTGTAGAAGCTCAGGATGTTGTTGACCTGCCAGCCGCCGACGATTTGTGAGATCACGCCGCCGTCATTGAGCCAGCGACGGTTCGGTCCGAACGGCAGCTCGGTGATGTTGGTGATGTTGAGATTGTGCCGGCGATCGAAATCGCTGTACGACTTGTTGAGGTCGTAGAACTCGGGAATGTTGATGCGCAACGCACCATCGCTGTTCGGGTTGCCGGCAATGCCGGTGGACTTCGACAAGGTGTAGTTCACGCCGAACTGCACCCCTCTCGAGAAGCGACGCTCGAGGCGCGTCTGCAGCGCGTCATAGCGGCTGTCGCCAATCGGCGCGATCAATCGCGTCTGCCCGGTGCGGCCGAACTTCTGGTTCAACTGCCGGCCGGCCTCGCCACCGCCGATCGGCGACCAGTTCAACTCCTTGAAGCCGAGTTGATCGATCTGCCGCGTCCCGACGTATGCCGCTTCGCCCACGAACCCCCACCGCAGCTCCTTCTGCAGCGCGACGTTCCACGAGCGGATCTGCCCGCGCGTGAACTCGTCAGCGAGCGTGAACACGGTAATCGGGCTCGGAACGGACACGACGCCGGTGCTCAGATCCGGATCTTCTATCTCGGGGATGCCGTCCGAGAGGTGGCTCACGAAGCCGAGTGAGGTCGGCGCGTTCAGGAGCAGGTTCAACACCGCGGGATGATTCGTGCGCAGGGGCCGCGCGAGCGCATACGGATCGTTGGTCACGCCGAAGCCGGCGCGCGCGACCATGCCCTCGTTGATGCGATAGGTCATGCCGAGGCGCGGCGCGAACAGCGTCTTGCTCACCTTCACGCCGAGGTCCTTCGGCACCGATCCGAGGCCGCCGACGAGCATGGTGTTCGTGTTCACGTCATAGCGCTCGAGGCCGCGATGCGCGCGGGTCGGGATGGGGAAGTATTCCCAGCGCGTGCCGTACGAGATCGTCAGCTTCGAGTGCGGCTGCCACTGATCGCGCACGTAGAGGCTGTATTGCCAGTTGCGCGTCGTGTACGGCTCGACCAGCTTCAGCCGTCCGATTTGATCCGGCAGGCCGAGCAGGAATGACGCGAACGCGTTGTACTGGTTACCGCCCGGTCCGCCCTGGATCTGGGTCGGTCCTGAACGGAACCGGAACCCGCCGCGCGCGCCGAAACTATCGCCGCCGCTGATCTCCGGCTGAGTGTGGTTGAGCGCCTGGTAGTAGATGTCGGTGCCGGCGCGGACGTTGTGGCGCCCCTTCACCCAGTTCATGTTCATCACGCCCTGATACTGATCGTCGCTGCGGAAGTAGGGCATGAACGTGTCCACCGTGCCGAGATCCGCGTACGTATCCAGGTCGAAGAACGGGGAGCCCCCCTCGTAGAAGTTCGGACCGTTCGTGCCGGGCAGATGGAGGACGTCCAGCCCTTTGCGCACGCCGAGATCCGTCTGCGCGACGCCGGTGTTCATGCGCACGAACCCGAAGTGCGCGTCGAGCGCGAGCGTGGACGTGAGCGTGTAGGTCGCGCCGCCGGACACGTTATAGGTGTTGCCGTCCCCTTTGCCCGGGTTGCTGCTCCCCATCGCCTGGCCCTGCAGCTGGTCGCCGAAGACGGTGCCGTTCTCCGTCACGAAGTCGAGCACGCTGAAGCGGCCGAACACCGACAGCTTGTTCGAGGCGTTCCAGTTCACTTTGCTGTCGAGCGTCGATCGGTTGAGGATGAACGGCGCCTGCGCGAAGTAGTTGTTGGTCTCGGGAATCGATCCATTAGCGTTGCGCAGGTTCGGCAGCGGGAGCAGCGCGATCAATTGCTGTACTGTCGGGTCGATCCGATCGCTCGGAATCTGGTTGTTGGGGAACGCCGTCCGGCCGCTGCCGTTCGCATTGCCAGTCAGCGGATCGTAGATGGGAGTCGACGAGGCGCTGAGATCGCCACGCCGGACCGCCTCGGTGGGCACCGAGACCGTGCGGTTGAGCATCTGCTTGTCGCGCGTGCCTTCGTAGCTCGCGAAATAGAAGACCTTGTTGTGCACGATCGGGCCGCCGAGTGTGCCGCCGTACTGGTTGTAGCGCCACTCCCCCTTGGGCGTCCCGGGCGGCGCGAAGTAATTCTGCGTGCGCAATTTTTCGTTCGTGTGGTACTCGAACGCC
Organism: Acidobacteriota bacterium; assembly: GCA_046734675.1. GTDB lineage: Bacteria > Acidobacteriota > Vicinamibacteria > Vicinamibacterales > 2-12-FULL-66-21 > QHWT01. Next base: position 15,795 of record JBKPRU010000109.1, on the reverse strand, counting down.
GATCCACGCACCGCGTTGGTGCCGCTCTTGATCTGCACGTTGATCGCCGATCCGCCGGCCAGGCCCTGCTCCGCGTCGAAACTGCCGGTGACGACGTTGACGGCTTCGAGCGATTCGAGCGCGGGCACGTAGGCGGCGACGTGCGGCAGCCAGAGGTTCGTCGTGCTCACGCCGTCGATCCGGATGTTGTTGGAGCTGCGGCTGGCGCCGTTCACGTTGAACACGAGCGCGCGCGAGGGATTCGACGGCACCGAGTGCGCCTCGGCGGGCGGCGTGAAGCCGGGAATGACGCGCAGCAGGTACTGATAATTGCGGTTCATCGACACCGGCAGATTCACCAGCTCGCGTGCTTTCAGCTCGGCGCGGACCTCGGCGCGATCGGTTTGCAGGACCGTCTGCTCGGCCGAGACCGAGACCGTTTCCGAGAGCTGGCCGACCTGGAGGCCCGCATCGATGCGAGTCACGGTGTTCAACGTGACGGGGACCGCGCTTCGTGTGAACGTGCGAAAGCCGGAGAGCGTAATCGTGACGCTGTAGGCTCCCGGCTGCAGCGTGGTGAACCGGTACGCGCCGGTGCTGTCGCTCACCGCTTCATGCGTGGCGCCGGTGTCGGTGTTGGTGACCGTGACACTCGCCCCCGGCACCGCGGAGCCGGTGCCGTCGGTGACGTTTCCGACGATCGATCCATACAGCACCTGTGCACCGGCGGCCGACGCAAGCGCGAACAAGACGAGCACGAGACACAACGGGACGGTGAACCGGGCGGACGTTCTCATGGCGGGATCTCCTCCTTTAACGGAACCCGACGCTCGAACCCGGAGTTCGGCGGCGAAACGCCGCGGCTAGACGATCGGCGCGTACCGTACGCCCGCTTCATGCTCCTGTCAATAAATGACATTGACGGAATACCCCGGTTAGCAGCGGCCGGGCGCGCCGGCGACGGAACCGCTCCTCCCGGCGCCTCGTCCAAGCAGGTGCTACCTTGTTGACGCAAGGTAGCTGTTCACGCGATGCCACCAAACGAGAAGTTCTCGGCGATCCGCAAGGGCCTGCTCGAGTTCCTCATCCTGAGGATCGTCGCCTCCGGCAAGGTGTACGTCGCCGACATCCTCAACCGCCTGAAGGACACCGAGTTCGCGACCCAGGAGGGCACGCTCTATCCGCTGCTCAGCAAGCTGCGGCGCGACGGGCTCGTCGACTACGAGTGGCAGGAGTCGGGGATCGGTCCGCCACGCAAGTACTACGCGCTCACCGCCAAAGGGACCGTGCACCTCTCGGAGCTGAACGCCTACTGGAAGCACCTCAACGTCACCATCGCCCAGCTTGGACGGTAAGCCATGCAGAAAGTGGTCACCATCAACCTGAATGGCAACGCGTACCAACTCGAGGAGCGCGGCTACGACGCGCTGCACGAGTACCTCGCGTCAGCCGATCGCGCGCTGACCGGCAATCCCGATCGCGCGGAGATCATGGCGGACCTCGAGCAGGCGATCGCCGACAAGTGCCAGCGCTTCCTCGGGCCGCACAAGTCGGTGGTCACCGTCGCCGAGATCGACGAGGTCGTCACGGAGATGGGACCGATCGAAACCGAGACCACCACCGACAACACGTCGGGCGCGAATGCCGCGGGCGTGAACGAGGCGCCGCACACACCGCCGCCGCCGCGTCGGTTGTACCGGATTCCCGCGGGCGCGATGATTGCCGGCGTGTGCAACGGCCTCGCCGCCTACTTCGGCGTCGACGTCGCGTTCATCCGCATCGCCTTCGTCATCCTTGTCGTCGTCACCAAGGGCGTGGGCCTGCTCTTCTACATCGTGATGATGTTCATCATTCCGGAGGCGAACACTCCGGAAGAACGCGCCGTGGCGAGCGGCGTGGCGCTCAACGCGAAGGCCGTCGTCGAGCGCGCGAAGCAGCAGTACGCGGAAGGGACGAAGGCGTGGCGGCGCCAGTGGCGGCAGCAACAGCGGCACTGGCGGCGGCGCCACGGCTGGAGTCCCGGCGCTTCCGTCGGGTATGCGCCGCCGCCGGCGTTGATGGCGTTCGCGCCCGTCTTCGCGTTTGCGCACCTCGCACTGTTCCTCGCCATGATGGCGATGCTGATCTCGCTGGTGAACACCGGCACGATCCTGACGTGGCCGCTGCCCGACGATGTCCCGCTTTGGGCTGGCGTCCTCACCCTCCTCATCGGGTATCAAATCGTCGTCTCACCGATTCGCGCGGCGCATCACTGGTCGTGGCACCCTCAACAGGCGCCGTGGTTCACGTTCTGGAGCGCGGTCGTCTGGATGATCGGCCTGGCCATCACGGTGTGGATCGCGTCGAACCATCTGCCCGAGATCCGCGAGTTCCTGCAGCGGCTGCCCGAGATCGTCCGCGAGTTCGCGTTCACGATGCGCGACCTGTTCGAGCGGTGAGGCGTGCGCGTCGGTCGGGTCCGACGCCGCGCGCCTCACCGCATCGAGCTATCCGATCGCGGCTACGAGGCCGGCGGGCACGGCTCCGCCAATCCCGCCCGTGAGGCCGCCGAGCAGACCGAGGAGAACGGCGAGGAGGTTGTTCACCAGATTCACGACGCCGGCGACGTTGCCGATGAGTTCCGATGCTTCGCAGACCAGGTCGCCGGCCGGCGTTCCCGGCGTGCCGGAGAGATCCAGCGACACGGGCCCGAGCGCCACGACGGCGCCGAGCAGATCGACGTTCATCGGTGCGAGCGCGACGTGCAGGACCGAACAGGTCGGTGCCTGGACGGCGCGGAGCGACACGGCTCGTACGCCCGATGCCGCCTCGGGAGTGTTGACGATATCCGCGCCGCGCGCCGACGCCAGCGTCAACGATCCGGAGCGTACCGTCACCGGCCATGCAACTTCGCCGGCCACGGCCGTGCCGATCGGGCCGCCGCCCCGAGTGAGAACGCCAGACACTACGCCGATAGCGACGATCCGTCCTGCGCGCTGCTCCACCCGGTTGATGCTGATCGTACCTTTGAATTCACCGCCGCTGCTGAACGTGCCCGCCACGGGGAGCGTCAGCGCGGGTCGAGCGGACTGGGCATGTACCGGCAGGGACATGAGCACCAGCATCGCAGGCAGGACGAGTCTCTTGAAGCATCCGTACATCGAGTCTCTCCTTCTACTGGTGTCAACCGTTGATCGGTTGACGCGCGCGCCTGTGCAGGCTGCATGCCTGCGAAGAGGGGCACAATCTGCATCGCTCGTGCAACGAACGTGTACTCGAGCGCGATCGCGCGCATGAAACGCGATCAGAGCCGTTACGAGTGAACACCGCGATCGTTCGGAGGCGCCGGCTCCGCCTCCCCTCGGCGACATGCGTGTACGGTCAAGCATCATGAACTAGCGCAGGGAACGAGGCGGCGTTATATCCTGAAGGACACAATTGCCGCGTCCGCGTTCATGAGGTCGCTCCATGTCATTGCGCACCCGTCCACTCGGCTCATCGGGACTTCAGATCACGACCCTCGGCTTCGGCGCATGGGCGATCGGCGGCGGCGACTGGGCTTACACGTGGGGCCCGCAGGACGACGATGCGTCCGTTGCCGCGATGCGGCACGCGGTCGATCGCGGGGTGAACTGGATCGATACCGCGGCGGTCTACGGGCTCGGACATTCGGAAGACCTCGTCGGGCGGCTGCTCAAGCAGTTGCCGTCGACGGAACGCCCGATGGTGTTCACGAAGTGCGGGCTCGTATGGAACGAGCGCAATCGCGCCGCGGAGCCGCGCCGTACGCTCGAGCCCGCATCGATCCGCCGTGAGTGCGATGCATCGCTGCGCCGGCTCGGGGTCGAGTGCATCGACCTGTACCAGTTCCATTGGCCGGATGCGTCCGGTGTGCCGATCGAAGCAGCATGGACGGAGATGGCGCGGCTGGTCGACGCGGGGAAGGTGCGCCTCGCGGGCGTGTCGAACTTCGATGTGTCGCTGCTGGAGCGCTGCGAGCGCGTGCGTCACGTCGACTCGCTGCAGCCGCCCTTGTCGCCGATCCGTCGCGAGGTGGCCGCAGCCGAGATTCCGTGGTGCGCGGCGCACCAGACCGGCGTCATCGTCTACAGCCCGATGCAATCGGGCCTGCTCACGGATCGCTTCACGCGGGCGCGCATCGACGCGATGTCGCCGGACGACTGGCGGCGGCGCTCCGCGCACTTCCAGGAGCCGAATCTGACGGCGAACCTGGCGCTGCGCGATCGGCTGCGGCCGATCGCCGAGCGCCACGCGACGACCGTGTCGGCGGTGGCGGTCGCGTGGACGCTGGCGTGGCCGGGCGTGACCGGCGCGATCGTGGGCGCGCGATCGCCCGAGCAGGTCGACGGCTGGATCGGCGCGGCGAATCTGGATCTCACGCACCACGACCTCGACGAGATCGCCCGCGCGCTCGAGGAGACGGGCGCCGGCAGCGGGCCGATCACGGTGCAACCACGCCCGCCGCTCCTGCGCGAGGAAACTCCCGCATAGCGGTCGATCGCCGTGAGGCCGGAGTGAGGCCGGGCGATTGCAATTCTGCGCGGGTTGTGCAAATGTGAACCGCAATTCGGATTCACCCATGCACAAGCCGCTGCTCGTCGTCGGCATCCTGATCTGGGCGGTCTCGACCGGTCTGTTCCGGTTGGTCGGGAGCGCGATGCTGGGTCCGGGGCGCCCGTGGATGACACTCACGGTGTTCGCCGTCGCGTTTCCAGCCATGTGGGCACTGGCCCGCGCGTTGTGCCGCTACGCCCACCTGGAGCGACGCGATTGGCCCCGCGGTGCCCTCAGCCTGGCGATGCCCACCCTCTGTTTCGATCCGCTGACCACCGTCTGGTTTCCGATCGTGTTTCCGAACATGGCTCCGGAATCGGCGGTGCCGTTCGCGGCGCTGATGCTGTGGTGCTGCGGCGGCGCCCTGATGGGCGCGGTCGCCGGCCACACTGCTTCGTGAAACGCCCGAAACGCCCGAACCTTCTCCGCAGAGAACGCCTGCGCGCCGCGCCGGTGCAGTCGCGCGGCGTCGAGTCGCGCGCGCGGTGGAAGGCGGCCGCGCTCGCGGTGCTGGCGCGGCGCGGCTACGAGGCCACGTCGATCGAGGAGATTGCCGATAGTGCAGGCCTGGCGATCGGCGGGTTCTATCAGCACTTTCAATCGAAACGGCAATTGCTGCGCGTGCTGATGGACGATCTCGTCGGCGAGCTCTCGGCCGTCGAAATCCGTGCCGACGGCGACGTCGATCTGCGGCGTCGCGTCGAGCGCCTCCTGATCGACGTCTTCGCCACGGACCTGCGCTACGTCGGCGCCTATCGGGCGTGGCAGGAAGCAGCGTCGTCGGATCGCACGCTCGCGGCCGACAGCCGCCGCATCCACGCGTGGACCACCGCCAGGGTTGCGCAGGTGTTTCGTACGCTGCGACGACATCCGCGCGCGCGAAAACGGGTTGACGTGCAAGCCATTGCCGCGCTCATGGACACGGTGTTTTGGTCGCTGCTGGCGCAGCAGCTCGATGCGCCGCCCGCGGTGCGCAATCGCTCGCTTCGCGCGGCGGCCCATCTGATCTGCCACGCGCTCTTTCTCGACACGGCGCTACAGGAGCGGCGCCGTGGGCGCCGGTGAGTAGTCTCGCTACCTGAGCGCGTTGTACTTCCGGAGCGCCGCCAGCAGGCGGTCGTGCGGTAAGGCGTACACGCGCAAGCCACCCGCGCCAGTCATCGTGTCGGCGGCGAGTAGTGCGTTCAGGATGGATTCTTCCGTCGCCTGGATCGTCGCGTCGAAGAGCCCGTTCATCTTCGCATTCGCCATCAGCTCGACGCGCGCGCGCTCGGCGGCGTCGGCGGTCTTGGGATTGGCCGTCGAGAACGCGAGGAAGATGTCGCCGGACGAGTTCGCGCCGATACCGCCGCTCCGTCCGATGCCGAGCGACACGCGCTTGGCGAGCCGCTTCAACTGATGCGGCATCAGCGGCGCATCGGTCGCGACCACGACGATGATCGAGCCCTGCTCGGGATCGAGCGCGCCGCCGCCCGCGCTCGGCCGGTCGCACGGACGCGTCACGCCGCGATCGTTCGGCGCCTCGCCGACGCGGCACGGCAGCAGATCCGCGACCTCGCGTCCGACCGGCACCCCGGCGACGCGGAAGGCCGAGCGTCCTCCGTAGTTGCACTGCACGAGCACGCCCACCGTGTAACCGCCGTCCTCGCGCCCGAGTACCCGCGACGCGGTGCCGATGCCTCCTTTGAACTGGTGGCAGATCATGCCGGTGCCGCCGCCGACGTTGCCCTCCGCGACCGGTCCGGTCTTCGCGCCGTCGAGCGCCTGCAGCACGTGCTCGTCGCGGACGTGGAAGCCGTTGATGTCGTTCAACCCGCCGTCGTAGGTTTCGGCGACGACGGGCAGCCCCCATGGCTGCAGTCCAGGCCGCGACACCTGCCACTTGAGAATCGCATCGCGCACGACGCCCACGCTGTGCGTGTTCGTGATCGCGACCGGCCCTTCGAGGAATCCGCTCTCGTCGATCCACGTCGTCCCGGTCATCTCGCCGTTTCCGTTCAGCGTGAACCACGCGGCAAACACCGGATCGGCGCTCTGCCGTCCGCGCGGATGCACGATCGTGACGCCGGTCCGGACAGGTCCCTTGCCGACCACGAGCGGTCCGTCTCCGGAAACGAGCGTCGTTTGCCCGACTTCGACGCCGGTGACGTCGGTGATCGCGTCGAGCGTCCCGGGCGTGCCGCCAATCAGCGCGCTGATGCCCAGTTCACGCGCGCGCGATTTGTGCGGGGTTGATGTTTGCGCCGACAGGGTGACGGCGGCGGAGAGACCGAGGGTCACGAGCAGGTGAGCGCGTCTCATGCGCCGGAATCATACGCCGCTTGTCCGCCGGGTCTAAAGACCCGGCCGACGTGATACTCACAGGCTGTCCGCCGCGTTTCTAACGACTCGGCGTGCGTGACGCCCACCGGTGTAGGGCGGGTCTTTAGACCCGCCGACAAGCATCTGTCTTCACACCAAGAACGGCACCACGCGCTTCACTCTCCGCATGTAGGCGCGGTACTCCGGGTAGCGCGCGACGAGGAGGCGCTCTTCGGAGAGCATGCGGACGATTGCACCGGCGACGATCAAAAGCGCGCAAAGGATCGAGAGGGGCGAGGGCGTGTCGAGCGCGCCGGCCGAGGCGAAATAGATGACGGCCGCGTAAATCGGATGCCGGAGGAACGCGTAGGGCCCGGTGGTCACGAGGCCGCCGGCGGTCGGATTGGCGGCGGCGTGAAAGCTGCGGCGTCCGAACGTGATTCGAGCCGCCACCATCAAGAGGATCGCGGCTATCTGCACGGCCACCAACGGAATGTGCCGCGCCACGAGCGCGTGTGCGCGATACAAGCCGACGATGCCGACGACCATCAGGACGAACGCGGCGACGGATACGCGCTTGATCACGCCCCTAGCCTAGCGCGAGCCGTCCGCCGCGGAAACGCAATCCGTTTCCCCCTGCACGGAATCTGATGACTTCATGCGGCATCGGCGTCAGAATGCACACGGCGGCGCGGCCGTTCTGCAATCGCGCGAGTGAAGGAGGGTCGATGAAGAACCGTTCATCTCGTCGTCAATTCCTGCAGGCCGGCGCCGGCGTCGTCGGTGCCGCGTTCGCGGCAAAGCACGTTCGGCTCGAAGCCGCGCCCATCCCGGGCGTCGGACACCAAACCCCGCCAGGCGATCGCGTGCGCTTCGGCATGGTCGGCATCGGCATGCAAGGCTCGAACCTGCTCGCGACCGCGATCTCGCTGCCGGGCGTCGAGTGCGCCGCGGCCGCCGATCTTTACGACGGCCGCCACGCGCGCGCGCGCGAGATCGCCGGCGCGAATCTGCGCACGACGCGCCGCTATCAGGAGCTTCTCGACGACAAGAGCATCGACTGCATCGTCGCGGCGGTTCCTGATCACTGGCACCGGAAAATGGTCGTCGACGCGGTCAGCGCCGGCAAGGACATCTACTGCGAGAAGCCGATGTCGCACAGCGTCGAGGACGGGCGCGCGATGGTCGCGGCCGTGAAGAAGAGCGGGCGCATCGTGCAGATCGGATCGCAGCGCACCAGTTCCGTGTTGTGCGCGAAGGCGCGCGAGCTGGTTGCGAAGGGCGTGCTCGGCGAGTTGCAGCTCGTCGAAGGATCGCTCGGCCGCAACGATCCGACCGGCGCGTGGGTCTACCCGCCACCGCCCGACCTGTCGCCCGCGACACTCGACTGGGACACGTGGCAGGGGGACGTTCCGAAGCGCGCCTTCGATCCGAAAGTCTTTGCGCGCTGGCGCTGCTGGAAGGAATACGGGACGGGCGTGGCCGGCGATCTGATGGTGCACCTCATCACCGGGATGATGTACTCGTGGGGGATCAACGAGGCGCCGCGCCGTGTGATGTCGGTCGGCGGCATCCGCCGTTTCAACGACGGGCGCAACATGCCGGACGTGCACATGTCGTTCTTCGAATACGGCGAGGTGCCCGTCTACATCCGGCTGAATCTCGGGTCGGAGACACCGGAGTCGCTGCGGTTCCTGGGATCGAAGGGGATCCTCGAGCTGAATGAAACCGGGTTGACGTTCAGTCCGCAGTCGGGGATCGACACGTCACCCAGCTACTACGCGTGGAGCTTCCCCGAGCCGCTCCGCACCCAGTACTTCTCGCAGTGGCACGCGGAACACGATCCGAAGCCCGGCGAGCCGCCGGCGGTACGCGAGGGGGTGACCTATCAGACCGATTCCTATGACGACACCCGCCCGCATCTCTGGAACTTCTTCAGGGCGGTGAAATCGCGCCAGCCGGTGGTGCAGGACGCGGTGTTCGGAAATCACGCGGCACTGGCCTGCCACATGGCCAACGAGTCGTACTTCCAGCGCAAGACCGTGGTGTACGACGCGTCGACGGAGAGCGTGAAGACGACCTGACGCGTCGGTCGCGTCAGCCTTTCGAACCTTTCGGTTCCTGCGGCCCGTCGCTGCGCCCGCGCGCAGAGTCGCGGCCGCTTTGCCACAGCAGCCACACCGCGCCGCTCCCGAAGGCGGCGAGCAGCCAGGGCCAGCGCCGCTGCGGCGCCTGGCCCTGCAGCACGCGCTCCATGTGCCGCCGCGTGCTCTCGGTTTCGGGATCGCCGTCGAAGTACACGTATTCGTCGCTCATCTCGCTCGAATGACGGCTGCCTTGCGGACCGTCTCACCACATTCTACGTACGTCATAGTCGTCGAAGACGCGATCGTCGCTGACGATCGCCACGTCTTCGAGTTGTGCCTGGGCGATCAACATGCGATCGAATGGATCACGGTGTTCACCACCGAGCGCTCCTGCACGCTGCGCGTGCAGAAGAGAGATGTCGAGGGGAACGAATCCCTGACTGGCGACGCATCCGACGACGTCGGCGGCGACATCTTGCGCGCCCGGCAGCTTGCCGAGGCGGGATTTCGTCGTGATCTCCCAGGCAGACGCCGCGCTGATCAGCACCGCGTTCGTCTCGTTGCCGATCAGCCGGCGAGCTTTGAGGGACAGGCGGCGGTCGCCGTCGAGCCACCACAGAAACGCATGGGTGTCGAGCAGCACACGCATCGGGGACTCACGCTCCCGTGTCCTCGGACGGAAGCGGCTCGAAGAATGCGCGAGTGACCTTGGCGCGGCCTCGCATTGCGCCAAAGCGCCGCCCGGAGCGAACGGGACGCAAACGTGTCAGGCGCGCGACCGGCGTGGATCCTCGCGCGATGATCACCTCGTCGCCGCGTTCCGCGCGTTCCACCAACCGCGACAAGTGCGTCTTCGCGGCGTGGATCGTATGCGTCTTCTTCACACCTCCATATTAGCTAAGCCGGCTTAGTCCAGCAACCCCCGGCCTCACCGCAATCGGGATGTGAGTTTTCGGACGTCGGCTCGCCGCGAATACGCTTCGTACTCGCGCACTCCCCACGTCGTCATCAGGGCGTCGAGCGCGCTCTGGACATCTGGGAGATCATGGCGCGTTCGGGTGGCGTCCGGCGTGTGCGCGGAGGCAACCGCGGCGACAATCGCAGCGCGCCACTCGGAAGCGTGCTGTCCGGGGCGGCGCGCCCCCGTGTAGGCTTCCGTGGCGTTCGCGAGCGCGTCAGACCATTCGCGCTGCGACAAGAGCACCTCCGCGAGGGACAGCTGCGCTTTGACGATCAGCCACGGGTTGTGCGACTCGCGTGCCTGTGCAAGCGCCTCACGACACGATCCGACGCTTGCGCTGCCCTGCCCTGACGACGCAGCGGCGAGGCAGAATAGCCGTTTCATTTCAATCCGCGCTTCGACGTCGGCTGGTGCGGCGGCGCTGAGGCTGGCGAGCGCGGCGCGTCCGGCGCGGAGGTTGCCGCGCGTGAACTCCATCTCGGCCCGATATTGACTGATCGCCGCCGCCAGCCCGCGGTATTCGTCCGGTGCACGGACGGCGGATGCGGCGCGGGCGAATGCCCCCACGGCCTGCTGGTAGGCTCCCAGCTGCCATTCGGCATTCGCTAGATTCATGAGCGCGTAGCCCAGATCGAGCTGTGCGCCAAGTTTCGCGTAGATGCGACTGCTGGCGTCGAAATGCTCTCGTGCGTTCGGGAAGTTCTCGAGCAGATACAGCACGCGCCCGAGTTCGTCGTGGGCGTTGGCGATCTCGCTGGGGTTGTCCTCCTTGCGGGCGCGTTCCAGCAGGTCCTCGAACATTGACGTCGCGGCCGCGTACTCGCCGCGATCCCGGCGCGCCCGGCCGATCACCATGATCGTTTGCGCCGTTTCAATCCGGTAGCCGCCGCGCGCAAAGAACGTGCGGGCCGCCTCGACCTGGGCGAGGCCATTGTCGACGTCGCCGCGCGCGATCAGCACATTGCCGAGCATGAATTGCGCCCGCGCCTGCTCCGACGCGTCATCGAATGTCCTCGCCGATTGGAGCGCTTCGCTGAAGTAGCGCTCTGCGCCTTGCGTGTTGCCCGCCGCGAGGAGCGTGTTACCAACGTCGATCAACGCCCTGGCGGTGACGTGCTGCAGGCCGCGCTCGCGCGCCAGCCGCAGCGCGTCCATCGCCAAACGCTCACCAGAGTCGGCCGCTCCTTCGGCGAAGCCGATGCTGCTCAATTGCAGCAGCGCGAGGATCTCGGTCGTGTCGCTGCCCGCAGCGCGAGCGAGATCGCGGGCCTGCTCGAGCTCTGCGCGCGCCGTCGCCAGGTCGGTGCTGCGGCGCGCGAGGATGCCGCGCTGGTAGTGCACCTGAGCCCGCCCCTCGACATTGCCCTGATCCTTGAATGACTGATCGGCGCGCTCGAATGCGGCGGCGGACTCCTGCAGCTGTCGCTGTCTCGCGTACAAGGCCGCGAGCCGCAAATATGCGGTCGCATTGTCGGGGTCGAGCTTGGTGGCCGCCTGGTAATTTTCGATTGCCGCCGTTGGATCGTTCGCCCGTTCGTAAGCGCGCCCGAGATCGATGCGGGCGTCTGCGCCGCCCTGACCGAGCGCAACGATCTGCCGGTATTTGTCAATTGCGCCATGACGATCGCCTGCGGCGGACGCCGTAAGGGCCTCCACGTACAAGCGGTCCGTCGGTGGCAGCGATCCGCGATTCGGGAGCAACTCGTGGACGCGCAACAGATGTTGCTGGGCTTTCAAGCGCTCGTCCCGTTCGAGATAGGCTTCGGCCAGACGCGCGTGCGCGAGTGGATATTCCGGATCGGCCTGCGCGGCGCGTTCGAGCAACCTCGTGGCCTGATAGTAAGCGCCGTTCCGGAGCGCCTCAACGCCGTCCCGATAGTAACGAGATGCCAGCGCGTCGGCCGAAGGGCCGGAACGTGACAGGAGCAGCGCGCCTGCGACGGCCACCAACACGACGAACGCGACCGCATACGCTGGCCGCGGAAGTCTGGGCGCAATCGAAGTCGCACGCCTGCCTGCCGATGCGAATGCCTGCGCCACGCGCATCGGCCATGAGCGCGCTCGCATCTCGACGGGCACCGACCGAATGGCCGCCAGCATCTCCGCCGCGGACTGATACCGATCGCCAGGTCTCTTCGCGAGCGCCTTCTCGACAACAGCGTCGAAGGCTGGGTGGATCTGCGGGTTCAATCGTGAGGCGGGCGCCGGATCACGGTCGAGAATCTGCGCGCGTGTCTCAATGTCGCTCGCGCCGCTGAACGGACGGCTTCCCGTCAGGCACTCGTAGAGCACGGCTCCAATCGAGAACAGATCGGATCGGTGATCGAGCGGATCGCCGATCGCCTGCTCGGGCGACATGTACGGCACCGTGCCGACGATGGTACCGAGGCGGGTGAGCGCCGACCGGGTCTCGTCGTGATCGCTCATGAACGTGTCGCCGAGCGCTTTGGCGAGACCGAAGTCGAGCACCTTGGCGTGCCCACGCGGCGTCACCATGATGTTCTGCGGCTTCAGGTCGCGATGGATGATGCCCTTGCCGTGCGCTTCGCCGAGCGCATCCAGCACCTGCTCGATGATGGCGACGCGAGTGTCGAGAGCCGGTGCGTGTTCCAACCATGACGAGAGCGGCTGGCCTGCCACGTACTCCATGACGATGAAGTTCGCCCCAGCGTCGCGTCCCACGTCGAAGATGCGGCAGATGTGCGGGTGATCGAGCTGCGCGAGCGCCCGCGCCTCGATCGCGAGACGCCGCTGCGCCGATGCGTCCAGGACCGCGTGCTGGGGCAGGACCTTGATGGCTACTTGTCGGTGGAGCGCCTCGTCATCGGCAAGGTAGACCTCGCCCATGCCTCCGCCGCCGAGGAGGGTGCGGATCGTGTAGGCGCCTAATGAACGGCCAATAAGGTCGCGCGGCACGATGGCGGCGCTACACGTAGTGAACCTTCACCCGTAGCGGATCTTCCGGCGTTCCGTCAACGGGACGTACGCCGCAGCACGGATGGACTCGCGCGATGTAACCTGGCGCGTTCCAACGATAATGTCGTGCCAGTACCGCGTGACCGTGATCGCTTGCGCTTCCGAAGTCGTCGTTGACGGAACCCGGGCCCAGATCGTCGAGCGGGTCGGCAGCCGAATCGCTCCGGATGCTGATCGTGTTACCGCGAAGAATCACGTCCGCGTCTCCGGTAGTGGCGCTGTACCAGATCTCGAGACTTACAACACCCGTATACCTGTAACGCCGCTGCTTCGTTCTGACGACCACGCTGCCGATTCCCGACACACCGGGATTCGTGTAGAGGTGATGTCCGCCGACTGCTTCGTGATGTTGAATCGTGCCGCCCAAGCCCCACAGATGGAAACTTCCGCCGGTCATGATGATCGGCCGGTCTGCTCGTTTGCCCCTGTTGCGCAGCAGCCACCAGAGCGCGGCGATCGCGCCCGCCGCCGTCAGCGCTACGGGCAACACTTGCCGCGCCGAAACCTCACCCTCGTCGTGTTCCTCCGCCATCCGTTCCTCCCCGTGATTGCCCGCAATCCCTCTACTGCAGCCCGCCGCGGACCGACGTAATCCGCTGCGTGTTGAACCCGAGCCAGTGCATGCGGCCAACGTAGCGGGCGTGCTCGACCTTGATGCAGCGATCCATGATCACCGCCAGGCCGCCGGCTTCCGCGATCCGCCCCCCTTCGGCGTTGATGACGCCGAACTGGCACCACAGCGCGCCGGCACGAATCTTCACAGCCTCTTCGGCGATCCCCGGCAGCGCGTCGGGGGCGCGGAACACGTTGACGATGTCCACGGGCGTCGGCACGTCGACGAGGCTCTTGTAGCTCTTCTCGCCGAGGATCTGCGATTCGCGCGGGTTCACCGGGATGACCGTGTAGCCATGCCGCTTCAGGTAGTAGCCGACGAAAAAGCTCGCGCGAAGCTCGTTCGGCGAGAGCCCGACGATGGCGATCGTCTTCGCGGTATAGAGGACGCGCTGGATCGTCAGCGGATCCTGGTAGCGCGTGAGATCGAACGACGGCGCGTTGACTGTAGGCATCATACGGTTGCGACTCCGCGTGCCGCGGATGCCGCCACCCGCGCGAAGCCCTGTTCGAGGTCCCAGATCAGATCATCTACCGATTCGGTTCCGACCGAGAGCCGGATCGTGCCCGGCCCCACGCCGGCCGCCTTCAACTCGTCGTCGTTCAACTGACGGTGCGTCGTGCTCGCAGGATGGATGATGAGGCTCTTCGAGTCGCCGACGTTCGCGAGATGCGACCAGAGCGTCACGCCGCGGATGAAGTCCTGTCCCGCGGCACGGCCGCCGCGGCAATCGAACGAGAACACGGCGCCAGCTCCCCGCGGCAGATACTTGTCGACAAGCGCACGATATCGGCTCTTCGGCAGGCCCGGGTAGGTCACGTTCGACGCGAGCTCGTGCTGGCCCAGGTACTGCGCCACCGCGCCCGCGTTTTCGACGTGACGCGCCATCCTGAGCGACAGCGTTTCGAGTCCCTGCAGGAACAGGAACGCGTTGAACGGACTCATCGCGGCGCCAAGATCGCGCAGCGTTTCGGCGCGCAGCTTCATGCAGTACCCATACGTACCGAACGTCTCGTGGAATTGCAGGCCGTGATACGCGGGCGACGGCTCCGCGATGACGGGGAAGCGCCCGTTGGACCAGTTGAACTGCCCGGAGTCGATGACCACGCCGCCGATGCTCGTGCCATGGCCGCCGATGAACTTCGTCGCCGAGTGGACGACGATGTCGGCGCCCCATTCGATCGGTCGGCACAGGTACGGCGTCGCGAAAGTGTTGTCGACCATCAGCGGGATCTGCCGCTCGTGCGCGATGGCTGCGACCTTCTCGACGTCGAGCACGTTGCCGGCGGGGTTGCCGATCGTCTCGCCATACAGCAGCTTCGTGTTGTCGCGCACCGCCGCCTTCCACGCGTCGAGATCGTCGGGATCGACCCACGTCAGTGCGACGTTCATCTTGCGCAGCAGGTGCTTGAACTGGTTGACCGACCCGCCGTAGAGCGCTGCCGACGAGACGACGTGATCGCCGGGCTGGAGCAGCGTGAAGAGCGCCGCCGCCTGCGACGCAATGCCGCTCGCGAACGCTACCGCGCCGCAGCCCCCTTCGAGGTTGGCCATGCGCTCCTCGAAGACCGCCACCGTCGGGTTCATGATGCGCGAGTAGGTGTTCCCGTATTCCTGCAGGTTGAAGTACGCGGCCGCCGATTCCGGATCCTCGAACACGTAGCTGGTGGTCTGGTAGATCGGGACCGCGCGCGCGCCGGTGTTCGGGTCGGGGCGCTGCCCGGCGTGCACCTGACGGGTGTCGAACCCGAAAGCGCGGGGTTGTTCGGTCGGGCGAGAGTCGTCCATCGAGCTGAACTCCTAAAAGCAGGCACTCAAAGAGTGCGGTAGGGCGCACCTTCAGGTGCGCCTGAACGATGGCGCCTCTAAAGAGGCGCCCTACCGTCACTAGCCTGCGCTTTTCCCTAATCTCATAAACAGCCTGCCGTACGCGCGAGAACCTTCTGAATAATGGGCGTCTGGCGCGCCTCCTCTTTTACCGGGGCTCCGCCCCGGACCCCGGCTCGGTCGCTGGCGGGGCCCCTACACCCCGCTCCGCTCCCTCGCAGGCGCGCCGTGCGCGCCTTGGCGCGCGAGAACCTTCTGAATAATGGGCGTCTGGCGCGCCTCCTCTTTTACCGGGGCTCCGCCCCGGACCCCGGCTCGGTCGCTCGCGGGGCCCCTACACCCCGCTCCGCTCCCTCGCAGGCACGCCGTGCGCGCCTTGGCGCGCGAGAAACTTCTGAATAATGGGCGTCTGGCGCGCCTCCTCTTTTACCGGGGCTCCGCCCCGGACCCCGGCTCGGTCGCTCGCGGGGCCCCTACACCCCGCTCCGCTCCCTCGC
>JBKPRU010000108.1:0-32428 GCA_046734675.1 Acidobacteriota bacterium | reverse complement strand
CT
This sequence comes from Acidobacteriota bacterium, assembly GCA_046734675.1. Lineage (GTDB taxonomy): Bacteria > Acidobacteriota > Vicinamibacteria > Vicinamibacterales > 2-12-FULL-66-21 > QHWT01. The sequence continues at coordinate 32,426 of JBKPRU010000108.1, read as the reverse complement.
GCTGGAACCCCTCGTGATTCTCGAACGGCTGCTGCTGCGGCAGGTTGAAGCCGCCGCCGCGTCCCTGCCCGCGGCCGCGCCCCTGCTCCTGGCCGGCGCCCTGCGCCTGCCCCGAGCCTTGGGACTGCCCGGAGCCTTGCGGCTGTCCGGACGATGGCGGCGTGGCCGATGTTTGTGCCGCCGCCGGCGCGACGAAGAGACCTGCGGCAATCACGATGGCGAGCGCTGCACTGTGTTTCATGATGTCTGTCCGTCTGCATTAATCAACGCGCGCGGGGCCCCACCCCCGCGCGCAGCGGCTCGACTCGCTGTGCTCGCTCGCCGCGGCCGCCGGCGCTCTTCCGTCTTCCGTCTTCCGCCTTCTGTCTTACGCCGCAGTGACCTGTGCCGCGGCCACCTTTTCCCACTGCTTCGTTCGCGCGGATTTCAACACCGCGTCGGTCACGTAATCGGTCGCGAGGCCGTCGCGGAAGGTCGGCGCGACACTCTTGCCCTGTGCCGCGGCGGAGACGAAATCGGCGAACTGGTGCGTGAACGTGTGCTCGTAGCCGATCTGCAGGCCCGGCACCCACCAGTGCTTCATGTACGGCTGGTCGCTGTCGGTAATGTGAATGTTGCGCCAGCCGCGCACCCGTCCTTCGTCGCGATGATCGAAGTACTGCAGGCGATGGAGGTCATGGAGATCCCAGAACGCCGACGCGTGCTCGCCGTTGATCTCGAGCGTGTAGAGCGCCTTGTGCCCGCGCGCGTAGCGCGTGGCCTCGAACATCGCCAGCGATCCGTTCTCGAACCGGCAGAGGAACGCGCTCGCGTCGTCGATCCCGACCGGCTGCACCTTGCCGGTGAGGTTGTGCTTCCGTTCCTTCACGAACGTCTCGGTCATCGCGGTGACTTCCGCGATCGGCCCGTTCAACCAGAGCGCGGTGTCGATGTTGTGGGCCAGGAGATCGCCGGTCACACCGCTGCCGGCGATCTCGACGTCGAGACGCCAGAGCCCTTCGCCGCCCTGCGGCAGTTCCTTCGAGATCGTCCAGTCCTGCAGGAATTTCGCGCGATAGTGGAAGATGCGTCCGAGCTTTCCCTCGTCGATGAGCTGTTTGATCATCGTGACCGCGGGGACGCGCCGGTAGTTGTACCAGACGGTATTCGGGACGCGCGCTGATTCGACGGCGCGTACCATCTCCTCCGCTTCGGCGGCGTTCCGGCCGAGCGGCTTCTCACACATCACCATCTTGCCGGCGCGCGCCGCCGCCACCGCGATCTCGCGGTGTGTGTCGTTCGGGCTCGCGATGTCGATGACGTCGATGTCCTTGCGATCGATCAGCTTCCGCCAGTCGGTCTCGTAGGACTCGTAGCCCCAGTTCGCGGCGAACTTCTTCACGCGGTCTTCATTGCGGGCCGCGACCGCCTTCAGCACGGGCGTGTATGGCAGATCGAAGAAGCGCGGCGCCTGCAGGAACGCATTCGAATGCGTTCGACCCATGAAGCCGTAGCCAACCAGGCCGATGTTCAGTGTCTTTGTAGCCATGATTATTTATTGTCAGCCGCCAGCCGCCAGCCGCCAGCCGCCAGCCGCCAGCCGCCAGCCGCCAGCCGCCAGCCGCCAGCTGGCAGCTGGTAGCTGACAGCGAAGTCTCCTAGTCCCACCCATGTGCGTCGCGCACCGACTTCATCACGCCCAGCACGTCGTTCCAGGTTTTCTGCTCGGTCATGACCGCGTTGGGGAACATGCAGCCGTCCCAGCAGATGTGATTGAACTTGCGCTCGATGTTGCCCTTCTGGTCGCGAAGCCAGAAGCCCGCATGATGGACGATGTCGAGCTTACCGTTGGGATCGAAGGGCAGGCAGTGACGGCCGGTCTTGTCGTGCGAACCGGATCCCTTGACCGTCGCGTCGTTCTGCGCGACGTGGAAGTCGAACGTCCACGGGCGCAGCGCATCGGTCATCTTCTTCAGCGCGTCGTCGAGCGTCTTGCGATCGTTCCAGTCGAAGTTCTCCGGCAGGATGCGGTCGTCGGGCGCGTTGTAGCCCATGGTGAAGAGCAGCGTGTGCGCCATGTCGGCCTGGAAGCCGACCGTCTTCGGCCGGTTCACCATCTCGAGCAGCTCGATGTTGCGCTTGACGCTGTGCATGCCGCCCCAGCAGATTTCCCCTTCGGCGGCGAGCCGCTCGCCGATGTCTTCCGCGATGTCCGCGGCCTGGCGGAACGTGTCGGCGATCTTCTTCGTGTTGCCGGCCGGATCCTTCGCCCACTCGCCCGGGCTTGCGGCCGAGTCGATGCGGACGATACCGTAGCGCCGCACGCCGAGATCCTCGAGCTTGCGGCCGATCGCGCACGCCTTGCGCACTTGCGTGAGGAACGCCTTGCGCTCCTCGTCACTGCCCATTGCCGACCCGCCGCCGGTCGGCGGCCACACCGGCGCGACGAGCGACCCGATCATCAGGTTCTTCGCGCGCACCTTGTCGGCAAGCCGCGCGAGATCGTCGTTGGTGGAGTCGATGCTGACGTGCGGATCGAACAGGAATAGATCGATGCCGTCGAACTTCGTGCCGTCCACCTGCGCGTTCGCGGTCAGGTTCAGCATCGTGTCGAGATCGATCGGCGGCTCGGCGCCGGGCCCGCCCTTGCCGACGAGCCCCGGCCACATGGCGTTGTGCAGTTTGGGTTTCGTATGTGTCGTCATTTTCTTTTGGGAGCCTCGGGATTTCCCGGACCGAAGTGTTTCAGGAGGACCAGCGGATCGCTGTCGCTGCGGTTCTCGATCGTGACGCCGCTCGCGGCCGCATCCGCGCTCACGAACAACTCGTCTTCCGTCATCTGTCCGAAGCGGATCATCGCCGGCGTCGAGACCTGCATGCCGCCGAAGGTGCCGTGGCCCTGCGTCAGGATCAGCCCGTACGCCGCGGCATCCTTGATCGTGACGGTGCGTCGCGGCAGCACGGTCAGCTCTTTCGCCGAATACCACGGCGTGCCGTAGGTGACCCACACCTCGCGGTAGCCCTCCGCTTCGGTCTCCGTGAACGGCTTCACCGGTTTCGGGAAGTAGCGGTTGCTCTCGCCGAAGCGCGGATTGGTGTTCGCATCCCAGTCGAGCATGTCGATGATGTAGTCGAGATCGCGGTGCTTGTCGGGCGGCACGTCCTTGACCAGCAGATCCCACGGTGTGATACGTCCCTCGACTTCCGACTGGAACATCGCGAACACGTCGCTGTTCACCTGCGGCTCGTAAGTGAGGAGCGATCCCGGCGCGTGCAGGATGCCGGGATCGATCTGCCACCCGCTGCCGCGCTCGAGACGATAGGCGCGCGAGAGATATGTGATCCCGTTATCTCCCTTGTTCCAGTTCTCGAGGCAGCGCCGCACGTCGTCTTTGGTCGTGCCCGGCTCGAGGCCCATGAACGTGTAGGGATAATTGTTGTCGGTCGGGTTGTACTGCGGCGGGAAATAGTACGCCTCGGGCTTGCCGCGGCGACCGACGCGCTTCGCATCCTCGTCGCTCTGGTGCATGTGATGCGGGATTGGTCCCATGTTGTCGAAGAACTTGCAGAGCAGGTTCCAGCCCTTCTCGCGCTCCATCACCTTCGCGCCGAGCAGCAGATCGCCGGCGCGTTCCACCGCCTCCTTCAGCAGGAAGCGCTGGCCGTTGGCGCGCACGTAGCTGAGGCCTTCGTCGGCCGGCGTGCCCGGTCCGTTGTCCGCATTGGTGGTCGACGAGAACCAGCGTTCGTTGATGCCGCCGCGGTGCGCGCCGTACGCGTAGAGGTCATCGGGATGAAGACGAAGCCGGCGTCCCGGGTGCATGAACGAGCGCGGGACCCAGCAGGGTTCGAGGCGCAGGATGCCGCCGCCCGCACCGACCGCGGCCTGTATCTGAGAACGATCCGTCATGGCCGGATGACGATATAACCGTCGCATTCCACGCGGCAACTCCCAACGGGCGGTGATGCGATCGTTTCGCAACGCGAAATCAGCGGACGGCCTGCGGCGTCCGGTTGTCTCCGCGCATCGAGCGTTCCGTTCCGCATCGCGAAATAATCGAAGGAGCGCGCGCCGGCGTTGGTGCCGCCGCGGTCGAGGGCTTATGCTTGCGCGGCCCTGCGACGCGCGCGCGAACACGCAATGGTTGCCCATTTCCTTGCCTTCGACCTCGGAGCCGAAAGCGGCCGCGCCATGACCGGCCGGCTCCGGGCCGGCGTGCTCGACCTCGCGGAAGTGTGCCGCTTCCCCAACGAGCCGGTGCGCGAGCAGGGATCGCTGCGCTGGGATCTGCTGCGGCTCTGGCTCGAGATGCAGCGGGCGCTGCGGCGCATCGAAGGCGATCCGCGGCGCCTCGACAGCGTCGGCGTCGATACGTGGGGCTGCGATTACGGGCTGCTCGACGAGCAGGGAGAGCTGCTCGGGAACCCGTATCACTATCGCGACACGCGCACCGACGGCGTCATGGAGGCCGTGTTCGAGCGCGTGCCCCGCGCGCGCATCTACGACGTCACCGGCACGCAGTTCCTCACCTTCAACACGCTCTATCAGCTCGTCGCCGCGGCGGAGGCGACGCCCAAGGTGCTGCGCGCGGCCTCCGCCTTCGGCACGATCCCCGACATCCTCAACTACTGGCTCACCGGCGTGCTGCGCGTCGAGTTCACCAATGCGACGACGACGCAGATGGTGGCGGCGCGGACGCGGACGTGGGCGGTCGACCTGCTGCGCGAGCTGGATCTGCCGGTGCACCTGCTGCCGGATCTCATCGAACCCGGATCCGTGCTCGGCCCGCTGAAGCGGTCCGTCTCCGCCGCGCTCGAGGGCACGCCGGTGATTGCGCCGGCGTGCCACGACACCGGATCCGCGGTTGCGGCGGTGCCGGCGGGCGGCGGACGCGCGTTCGTCAGCTCCGGCACGTGGTCGCTGCTCGGCACGGAAGTGCCCGCGCCGATCATCAGCTCCGAGGCGCTCGACGCGAACTTCACGAACGAAGGGGGCGTGTTCGGGACGACGCGCCTGCTCAAGAACATCACCGGGATGTGGCTGCTGCAGGCGTCGCGTCGCGCGTGGGCACGCGAGGGCAACCGCTACGAGTACGCGGAGCTCATCGACGCGGCCGCCGACGACCGCTTCGCGTTCGCGTCGCTGTTCGATCCCGACGATCCGTCGTTCCTCCATCCCGACGACATGCCGCGCGCGATTGCCGGGTACTGCGCGCGAACGTCGCAGCCGCAGCCGTTCGGGCCGGCCGCGTTCACGCGCGCGATCCTCGAGAGCCTCGCGTTCAAGTATCGCGTCGTCATCGAGACGCTGGAGCGGCTGACCGGCGCCGAGATTACCGAGATCCAGATCGTCGGCGGCGGCTCGCGCAACCGCCTGTTGAACCAGTTCACCGCCGACGCGACCGGGCGCACGGTGCTCGCCGGTCCGGTCGAAGCCACCGCGCTCGGCAACGTCGCCATGCAGATGGTCGCGACCGGCGCGGTCGCGAGCATCGCCGAGGCCCGGCGCATCATCGAGTACTCGTTCCCCTCGGATCGGTTCGAGCCGACGCGCGCCGACCGCTGGGACCGGCATTACCGACGCTTTCTGCAATATGTGGAGCTGACCTGTGTCTGACGCGACGACGAAGGAAACCACGTTTCTCCAGAACCTCTGGGACGAGCGTGAAGCGGCGAAGCTCGCAGCGAGCCCGCTCGAGCTGCTGCGCTATCGCTCGAACCTGCTCGGTGAAGACCTGCGCATCACCAACTTCGGCGGCGGCAACACCAGCTCGAAGTTCGAGCTGCCGGATCCGCTGACCGGGACGCCGCAGCGGGTGATGGCAGTGAAGGGCAGCGGCGGCGACCTGCGCTCGATCACCGCGAGCGGCTTTGCCGTGCTGTATCTCGACAAGCTCGAGGCGCTCATCGCGCGCTACCGCGGCGAGGCGCACGAGGACGAGATGGTGGCGTTCTATCCCTTGTGCGCGTTCGGCGAGAACCGCGTAGCCGCGTCGATCGACACGCCGCTGCACGCGTTCCTGCCGTTCCCGCACGTCGATCACCTGCATCCCGATTGGGCGATCGCGCTGGCCGCCAGCGCGAACGGCGCGCGCAAGCTCGGGGAATTCAACGTGAAGTACGGTCGCCACATCGTGTGGGTGCCGTGGCAGCGGCCCGGATTCGAGCTGGCGCTGATGCTGAAGAAGGCAGTGGAGCAGACGCCAGGCTGCGACGGCATCCTGCTCGGCGGCCACGGCCTCTTCACCTGGGGCAACACGCAGCACGAGTGTTATCTGAACAGCATCAAGACGATCGATCAGATGGGGGAGTTCATCCAGGCGCACGAGCAGCGCGGGAAGCGGCCGAAGTTCGGCGGCGCCGCCGTGACGGCGACGGTGGCGGATCGCGAGTCGGCGATTGCGGAGATCTTCCCGTATCTGCGCGGCGCCGTCTCGTCGAATCGCCGCGTCATCGGCCACGTCGACAGCTCCGAGGACGCGCTGACGTTCGCGAATTCGAAGTGGGCCCAGGATCTGTGCGCGCTCGGCACCAGTTGTCCCGATCATTTCCTTCGCACCCGGATCTCGCCGATGTTCCTGCCGTGGAACCCGGCGGGGGAGGACGTCGCGAAGCTCCGCGAGCACATCGACGCGCGGATCGTGAAGTACCGCGAGGACTACGCCGCCTATTACACGTCGTTCGCCGAAGCGGGCTCGCCGGCGCTGCGCGACAGCAACCCCTCGGTGGTGGTCGTGCCCGGGATCGGCCTGTTTGGTTTCGGCAAGGACAAGCGCGAAGCTCGCATCACGACCGAGTTCTTCGTCAACGCGATCCACGTGATGGCGGGCGCGAACGCGCTCGAGGAAGACGGCGCGTCGGACAAGGGTCCGGTCCCGCAGGTGCGGCGGTCCGAGCAGGCCAAGGAGTTCAAAACCTTCCGCAACTACGTCGCGCTGCCGCGGCTCGAGGCGTTCCGGATTGAGTACTGGGCGCTCGAGGAGGCCAAGCTGCAGCGCATGCCGCCCGAGAAGGAGTTCAGCCGCAAGGTGGTGGTCGTCGTCGGTGGCGCGAGCGGGATCGGACGCGAGGTCGCGCTCCAGATTGCCGCGCGCGGCGGCCACGTCGTCGTTGCCGACGTGAACGCGACGTCGGCGCAGGAGGCGGCCGCGGATGCGGCGAAGCGCTCGTCGAAAGAGATGGTGCAGTCGGCGGCGCTCGATCTGACCTCGCGCGACACCATCGCGGCGGCGGTGCGCGCCGCGGTGCTGCAGTTCGGCGGGTTCGACTCGGTCGTCAACACCGCTGCCATCTATCCGACGCCGGATCCCTCGGCGCCGGTCGAGGGCGTGTGGAGCAAGACGCTCAACATCAACGTCACGTCGAACTTCGTGCTCGCGCAGGAAGCGGCGAAGGTCCTGAAGGCCCAGAAGCTGCCCGCGTCGATCGTGCTTACGAGCTCCGCGAACGCGGTGGTGCCGAAGTCAGGGAGCGAGCCGTACGACGTGAGCAAGGCGGCGATCAATCATCTCGTCCGCGAGCTGGCGATCGGCCTGGGGCCACAAGTGCGCGTCAACGCGATCGCGCCGGCCACCGTGATTGCCGGCTCCGCGATGTTCCCGCGCGACCGGGTCATGGTCTCGCTCAAGAAATACAACATCGCCTACGACGAGTCGGAATCGACCGAGGCGCTGCAGAACAAGCTGGCGGAGTTCTACGCGCAGCGCACGATTACCAAGCGTCCGATTCTGCCGATCGACAACGCCAACGCGATCTGCTGGCTCGCGGGGGAGCAGAGCGCGAAGACCACGGGTCACGTAATTCCCGTTGACGGGGGCCTGCCCGAGGCCTTCTTACGATGTCGGCGGGTCTAAAGACCCGCCCTACGTGGAACGGTAGGGCGCCTCTTGAGAGGCGCCATCATTGGCGTGGAACGGTAGGGCGCCTTTTGAGAGGCGCCATCATTGGCGTGGAACGGTAGGGCGCCTCTTGAGAGGCGCCATCATTGGCACACCTAAAGGTGCGCCCTACCGCGCGCCCGTGTCCTTTTGGCGTCACGCTAGACGAGCGCGCCCATTTGAATGAGCGCGTCGTTCGGGTAGATGTGATCGACGTTCTCCGGGGTGACCAGCTGGTGCTTCACGAACACGGCCGGCGGGACCGCGCGGCGGTGGAGGATGTCGAGCGCGACGGCGAGGATCTCCGGCCCGTACTTCTCCGGGAAATACGCCACCGAACCGACCAGCCGCGTGCCGGGCTGACGCAGCTCGGCGCGCCCTTCCGGCGACGCGTTCTGCCCCATGATCGCGCACGAGTCGACCCGTCCGGCTTCCTGCATCGCGCGGAGCGCGCCGAGCGCGCTCGGATCGTTGATCGCGCCGATCAGGAACCGGCGCGAGCGGCTCGTGCGCAGGTAGCGCCGCATCGCTTCGAAGCTTTCACCCAGCTTGCCGTCGCCATCGAGGTAGGTGACGCGGCAGTTCTCGAGCGCCGGGTAGACTTCTTTCATCCCGACCAGCATTCCGGTGAGCCGCATCTTCGGCAAGCTGCCGGCGCGGTCGAGCGCGAGGAAGACGATCTCGTCGGCATCGGAGCAGCGCTGCTGCTTCGCCCAGCGCCCGAGGTGCCGTCCGCCAATCAGCCCCGCCTCGTAGTTGTTCGCGCCGAAGTAGGTCGCGCCCGGGTGCGGGATCTCGATCGCGATGAGGGGGATGCCCGCCGCCCGGTACTTCTGCGCGACGATCGGCGCGACGTGGTCGTCGGTCTGAAACTCGATCACGAGATCGACCTTCTCGCGGACCAGCACGTCGGCGTTCCGCTGCGCAGCCTTCGCGTTGTAGCGGTTGTCGACGCAGATCAACTCGATGCCTTGCACCGCGGCGGCGCGCTGCAGGCTGGTCGAGACCTCTTTCGAAAACTGGTAGTCGGTGCCTTGCGCCGCATACCCGAGGCGATACGGGCGCTGTTTGAAGGGGCGCAGATGCGAGCGATACAGGTTCTCGCCCGCCTTCTCGATCATGCCGCAGCGTTCGAGCGTGTAGAGCAGACGGAAGGTCATGCTCTTCGGCAGGCCGCTGCGTGCCGCGATCTCGCGGAGGGGGAGCGCTTCGCCCGACGATCGGAACGCAGACAGCAGCTGCGATGAATGAACGACGGATTTGACGAGATAGGGGTCGCGGGCGCGGGGCTGACGGTCAGTGGTGCTCATCAACGGGCTCACTTACTTGAGTGCCCGGTGTCATCCGGGACGCGCATTATCCCTCGCTTGTTTTGCACAGCGCAATAAAGGTTTTGATGCGTAAAACTCTCGCCGGTTGAGACGGGCGCTCGCAACGAAACGTACGAGCTTGCGCTCGGAATATCTATTGCACCTCGACAGCGGACGCATGACACGCGATTCAGTCGAGACGGATGTCCCTGCCGCGTCGACGGCGGCTCCGCGGGTGGTCATCACGCCGACGGTCGGGGTGGTGATAACGACCTACAACCACGCGCACTTCCTGAGCCAGGCTCTCGAGAGCGTGTGCACCCAGACTCGAGCGGCGGACGCGGTCGTCGTGATTGACGACGGATCAACGGACGACCCGGCCAGCGTCGTCGCGGCCTTTCCGCGCGTGCGCTTGATACGCCAGGAGAATCGCGGCCTGGCGGCGGCGCGGAACCGCGGGTTGGCGGCAGTAAATACGACCTACGTCGTTTTTCTAGACGCCGACGATTGCCTGAGCCCCAACGCACTCGACGCCGGACTCGCCTGTTTCGCGCGGGCGCCCGAGAGCGGGTTCGTCTATGGCGGTCATCGCTTCATCGACGCGGAAGGCCAAAAGCTCGGCCAGCGGTTCCACGCCGTCCGTGAGTCCCCTTACGTGCAGCTGCTGCGCGGAAACTTCATCGGCATGCACGCGACGGTCATGTACCGGCGCGACTTGCTCGTGGCGGTAGGGGGATTCGACGAGCGGCTTCGCCGCTGCGAGGACTACGACGTCTATCTGCGCATGGCGCGTCAGTACCCGGTCACCGGCTATCCTGACCTCATCGCGTCGTACCGGCAGCACGGCGAGAACATGTCGGCGGATCACGGCGCGATGCTGCGCACGGCGCTCGAGGTACACGCCCACCATCGTCCGCCGGCGTCAGCTGGCGACGCCACGGCAGCGTGGCGACAGGGGAGACGACGATGGCGCCGCCTCTATGCGGAAGCGATGGCGGAGGCCCGATACCGCACGCGTCAGCAGGGCGGAACGCTGAGGGCGTCGATCCCAGTGCTGACCGGGATGGTGCTCGCTTCGCCGCGGGTCGCACTCCGTCATGTGATGGGCGGGGTGCGACGTCGCATCGCGCCACTTCTGCCCGGTCGTTTGCGCGCGCGCCTGCTCGATGGTGGTGAACGCGTTCCAGCGGTTGGCCGCGTGCGTTTCGGCGACCTGCATCGGGTGAAGCCAATCAGCCGGTGCTTCGGATTCGATCGCGGGCTGCCCGTCGATCGCTACTACATCGAGCGGTTCCTGACGCGCCACGCGTCCGAGATCATCGGCCGAGTACTCGAAGTCGGCGACGACAGCTACACGAGGAGATTCGGCGGCTCGCGGGTCGCGCAAAGCGACGTGCTGCACGTCCATGGCGGCAACCCGCGCGCCACGATCGTCGGTGATCTCACCGGCGCCGACGTCCTCCCCGAGAACGCGTTCGATTGCATCGTGCTCACGCAGACGCTGCAGCTGATTTACGACGTCCCGTTGGCGGTCCGTCGGCTGTATCGCGCGCTTGCGCCCGGCGGCGTGCTGCTAGTCACGGCGCCGGGGATCAGCCAGCTCGATCGCGGTGAGTGGGGGAACACGTGGTTCTGGTCCTTTACTCCGACGTCGCTGCAACGCCTGTTCGGCGACGTGTTTGGACCCGAAGCCGTGATGGTCGAACACTACGGAAACGTTTTCGCGGCGACCGCATTCCTCCAGGGCCTTGCCGTCGAAGAGCTCAACACCGCCGATCTCGATCCCATCGACCACGCGTATCCGGTGATCGTGGCAGTGCGTGCGCGGAAAGGACGGGCCTGACGTGCGCGGGTGGCTCGACCGGCTGCGACGCCCGCGCTCGTCCTCGTCGCCGCAGCCGGTGATTCTGATGTATCACCGCATCGCCCGGCCAGCCGTCGATCCGTGGGGCTTGTCGGTCAGGCCCGATCACTTCGACGAGCAACTCGCGGTTCTGCGCGACGCCCGCCGGCCGATGTCCATGTCCGAGTTCGTCGACCAGCTCGAACGCGGCACGCTGCCGGACGATGCCGTAGCCGTCACGTTCGACGACGGGTATGTCGACAACCTGCGCGAGGCGAAGCCCAGGGCCGAGGCGCGCGATGTTCCCGTCACGATCTTTGTGACGACCGGCGCCGTCGGCCAACCGACCGAGTACTGGTGGGATGAACTTGCGCGCGGCATCCTGCTCCGAGCGGCCGCGCTCGACTGTGAAGTCGCCATTGGCGGCGAACCCTGCCGTCTCGCATTTCCGCATGCTGACGCGTCCGGGCTGTCTTCCTGCTGGCGCGCGTGGAAGGAACCACGAACCGAACGCGAAGCAACATATCTCGACGTCTGGCGAAGGCTTCGGACCGTTTCCCCCGGCGAACGCGACAGGGTGATGCAATGCCTGCGCGAACTGCTCGCCGTGCCGCCCGCCGACTCGAATGATCTTCCGATGACGGAAACAGAGATTGCCGAACTCGCGGCCGGCAGGTTGTTCGATGTCGGCGGCCACACCGTGACGCATCCGGTTCTTCCAGCCCTCGATGCGGCGGAGCGGCGCCGCGAGATTCTTCAGGGCAAGCTCGCCTGCGAACGGTTCGTGAGGCAGCCGATCGCCGGCTTTGCTTACCCGCATGGCGCGTTCGACGCAGATTCACGAGCGGCGGTCCAGGAATGCGGCTTCGCGTGGGCGTGCTCGACGGCGTCACGTGCGGTGTCGTTGCGAGACTATGACCGCTATGCCCTGCCGAGAATCAGCGTGCGCGACATCAACGGGCACGACTTCGAGCGCGCCCTTCAGGCGATATCCGCATGAGCGACGACGTCCGCGTCTCGATCGTGACGCCGTTCATGAACGCAGGACGGTTCATCGAGGAGAGCATCGAAAGCGTGCTGGCGCAGACCTACGAGCCGTGGGAACTGCTGCTGGTCGACGATGGGTCGACCGACGACAGCGCGGCAATCGCTCGCCGATACGCGGAGGCACACCCGGACAGGATTCGATATCTGATGCATCCGGATCGCGAGAACCGCGGCGCGAGCGCGTCCAGGAATCTCGGCGCTCGACATGCAAGAGGAGAGTTCCTCGCCTACCTCGACGCCGACGATGTGTATCTGCCGCGCAAGCTCGAGCAGCAGGTTCCGCTGCTCGACGCGCATCCCGAGGTAGCGATCGTCTATGCCGCAACCGAGTACTGGTCCAGTTGGTCCGGTCGCCCGGAGGACGCGAAACGGGATTGGACGTGGCGGAAGTACGGAGCCGAGGCCGGAGCGGTCATCGCTCCCCCGCGCCTGTTGATCGCATTTCTGCGCGATGGAGGAACCGTCCCCTGCATGGGCAGCGTGCTCGTGCGCCGCGCCGCCGTCGAGCGCGTCGGCGGTTGGGAAGAATCGTTTCGACGCATTTACACCGATCAGGTCTTCCACGCCAAACTCTGTCTGACGTTTCCCGCGCTCGTGGCCGACGTCTGCTGGGACAGATACCGGCAACACGACGACTCGTCCTGCCAGACGGTCGCCCGTTCCGGACAGGCACAGGCGGCCTTCAACACGTATCTAACCTGGCTCGAGGCGTACCTCTCGAGCCAGCACGTCACGGATCCTGAAGTCTGGGCGTCGCTGCGCACGGCACAGTGGCGCTGCCGGCATCGATGGTTGCATCAGTTGAAACGGACCACGACCCGCTACAAGGCGCGAGTGACAGCGGCAGCAGGGAAGACGATGAGGCGCACGCTGCCTGACTCGCTGCGCCGCCGTTTGAAGGCACGGTGGAACTGATCACGGGGCCAATGACATCCCTCGACCAGCCTCTCACCTCGGTGGTGATTCCCTGCTACAACGCGGCGAGGTTTCTTCCCGACGCGATCGAGAGCGTGCTGCGGCAAACACACCCGGTCATCGAGATCATCGTCGTCAACGACGGTTCGACCGACGACACGGCTGAAGTCGCGCGGCAGTACGACGGGGTGCGCTATGTCGAGCAGCGGAATCAGGGGGCCGCGGTCGCCCGCAATACGGGCCTTCACGAGTGCCGCGGACACTTCGTCGTCTTCCTCGATGCCGACGACCGCCTCCTTCCGCACGCCGTCGCCACCGGTATCGAGTGGCTCGGTCGACATCCCGACTGGGCGTTTGTGACTGGCCACGTGCAGGTGATCCGCCAGGATGGGACCGTGTTCGTTCCGTCGCAGTCACATCGCGGCGGCAACCCTTACATCGCCCTGCTTCGCTCGAATTACATCTGGACGCCGGGCGTGGTCGTGTACCGCCGTTCCGTGTTCGACACCGTCGGCGGGTACGATTCGGCTGCCGGCGGCTCGGCCGACTACGACCTGAACATCCGCATCGCACGGCGTTTCCCGATCGGGTGTCATCACCAGGTCATCCTCGAATATCGACAGCACGGCAACAACATGAGCTCTGATTGCGGCTACATGCTGCAGTCCGCCGTGAGGGTTCGCCGCTCGCAGCGGAAGTACGTGTCGAGGGACAAGGAAGCCGAACAGGCCTGGAAGACTGGAATGGGCTTCGTTCAGGATCGCTACGGCGGCCGTCTTGTCGAACAGGTGAAAGCCGATCTGCGGGCGGCCGGGCGTCGACGAAGAGCGCTTCGCGGGATGCTCCGCCTGCTGCAGTACTATCCGGCCGGTGCCCTCCAGGTCGTGAGCGCGGGCCTCACTCGCGTATTGATACCTCGCCGCTGACCGGTTCGTCCTCGGTATGCGTGATGTGCCACGTGTGAGGAATGTGGAACTGCGCGTCGCTGACAGTTCCGGACTGCACATAGAGCCGGGTCTCGCCATCCCACCAGGCAAGAATCTTTGACGTCGCCAGATCTCTCACGACGGCGCCAACGGAATAGCTGCCGGCCGTGAGCGGAAGCGCCGCGCAACTGAATTCGACGACGCCGCCGGGAGGGCGCAGGTCGATGCGCTCGCGTCGTTCGCTGGTGCGTGGCGCCGCCAGACGGGTCTTGCCGTCAGCGGCATAGTACCGGAGCTCGAATTCGACGTTGGGAACGGGCCTGGCCGCGGCATAGCGCAACGTGAGCGTCACGCGCCCGCCCGTCTCGAACGCCACTGCCTCAGGGTCATCGGGATTGCTGACCGTGAGATTGGTCAGCGCGACACCGCTCTTGGGCGAATCGATGGTCGTCTGGCCCGACGATGGATCCCACAGCGCAAGCCGCTGATGGTAGGTCGCGACCACGTCCGCCGGCGCGCCGGTGGCGGTAATGGTTCCCGCTTCGAGCAGGATCGCGCTGTCGCACAAGCGCTCGATCGTCGTGAGGTCGTGGGAGATGAAAAGGCTCGTGGTGCCCCGGTCTTTCAGCTCCTGGATGCGCCGCAGGCATTTCACCTGGAACTCGGCATCGCCAACCGCAAGCACTTCATCGACGAGCAGGATGTCTGCCTCGAGATGCGCCGCGACGGCAAAGCCAAGCCGCACGTGCATGCCCGAGGAGTACCACTTGACCGGCGTGTCGATGAACGCCTCGACCCCGGCGAAGTCGACGATGCGATCGAGTTTCTCCGCGATCTCGCGCCGGCGCATGCCGAGGACTGCGCCGCTCAGGAACACGTTCTCCCGCCCGGTGAGCTCTGGATGGAACCCGGATCCCACTTCAATGAGCGCCGCCACCTTGCCCTGGATCACGATCCGTCCGCGCGTGGGCGCCGTGATGCCGGCCAGCAACTTCAGCAGCGTGCTCTTGCCGGCGCCGTTCCGGCCGATCACTCCCACGGACGCGCCGCGGGTCACCTCGAAGCCGACGTGCTGCAGCGCCCAGAATGTCGCGGCATCACGTCTCGTGCTGAGGCGGTACTGCTTCCAGACGTCTTCGAGCGTCAGGTCGACGTTCGCCGTCGTCATACGACATCCGCCATCGTCAGCTCGACGTACTTGAAGTACACGTAGGCGGCCGGAATCAGGAGCACGACGACGAGTGTGGACGCGGCCAGCGCGACGTAATCGGGCGACTGATGCAGCACGACCCCGCGTCGAAACGTGTCGACGACGCCCGCCATCGGATTGAGCACGTAGAGAGCATAGAGGGCGCCAGGGAGGCGTGCCTTCACCGCTGCAAGCGGATAAAGAACGGGCGTCGCGAACAGCCAGATCTGCACCAGCACCGGCATCGCGAGGCCGACATCACGATATCTGACCTGCACCGCGGACGTCAGCAATCCCAATCCGACAAGCAGCCCCGTGAGCACCAGGATCGAGGGCAGAACCCACAGGGCCGTCCACGCCAGCGGAACACCAAACCAGATCATCAGCGCCACGAGCACGAGCGAGGCGATCGACATGTCGACGAGGCCGGCGACGATGTAGGTGAGCGGGAGAATCTCGCGTGGGAACGACACCTTCGTCAGCAGCGCGGCGTGAGACGTGAGCGCTGTCGACGCGTTGTTCAGCGCTGTCGAGAACATCGTCCAGGGGATCAGGGCGGAGTACGCGAACAGGGGGAACGGAATGTCGCCGCTCGGAGCAGCGCGCAGAAAGCTGAACATCAGCGTGAAGACGAGCATCATCGCGAGCGGCTGAATCACCGCCCAGAGCAGGCCCAGGCGCGACTGCCGGTAGCGGACGTTGACGCGATGAACGCAGAGCGTGAGGAACAGGTCGCCGAAGTCGCGCAGGCGGCGGAGCCCCGCCAGTGGATCGACGCGGCTGAGCGCGGGCGGCTCGAAGACGGTCACAAGCCTGGACATTCGAACCTTAGCCGTTTGCAAGCCCGACGCCAGATGTAGGCTGGCAATGCGGCAGGGCGCACCTTTAGGTGCGCTCCACAACGGCGCCTCTAGCTAAAGAGGCGCCCTCCAGCTGTCCGTTCGGTCGGCACGGACCTGCAGTCTATTTCAGCGAAGGTTGAATGTGGATCCCGCACTCGCGCTTCTGGCCGCCCCATCGGCCGGAGCGGAGGTCGTTCGGATCGAGTGGCCGCGTCGTGCAGGGTTCGCAGCCGATGCTCGTGTAGCCCTCGTCGTAGAGCGGCAGCAGCGGAATCGCGTGCGCCTTTGCGTAGGCCCACACGTCCCTGGCGGTCCACGACGCAAGCGGGCTCACCTTGCGGAGCAGCGTGCCGTCGGCGAGCGTGAAGGGCTCGACTTCCCCAAGGTTCGCGCGCGTCGGCGACTGCTCGCGTCTGAGCGCGGTGAACCACACGTCGTAGCCCGCGAGCGCGGAGAACAGCGGACCGACCTTGTGACGCGCGCAGCAGTCGTGCGTGCTCTGCTGCCACAGCCCCGGCGACGGCGCGTCGGCACGCAGCGTGACGAGATTGAGGCCCCACGCGCGCGCGAGGCTCTCGGTGTAGCGATACGTCTCGGCGAAATGGTGCACGGTGTCGAGGAACAGGACCGGAATATCCGGCCGCAGCTCGCGCACCATGTGGACCAGCACGACGCACTCCGCCTGGAAGCTCGAGGTGACGCACGGCGCGGCCGCCGACGCGAGCTGCTCCTCGATCACCGCGCGCGCATCGCTCATAGCAGGATCTCCTCGACGAGGCGGCGGACCGCTTCGACGGCCTCGGCGTCCGATGCGGCAGCGCGCGCGGCGCGGGCGATGCGCTCCGATCGAGAGAGGTAGTGGAGCGACGGCGCTTCGTCGGGGAGCGCCTCGGCGATCATGCCCGCCCCGGCCGTGAAGTTGGTGGCGGGATCGATCAGCACGAAACTCCCGGTCGTGCGATTGTCGGCATACGAATCGAACACGAGCGGCGACGCCGTCGTCACCGCCAGGGTGCCGATGGCGTTCAAGGCGAGCGGCTGATCCAGCTCCGCGGCGACCACGCGCGTGGTGTGCTTCAACAGGTACGGACGGCCCGGGTTCAACGGACGTTCGTCCATCCAGACGACGCTGGCGGCGAAGCGGCGGCCGACTTCAATCACGTCGGTCGCGAGCACGTCGCCGCGGCTGACGTCGATTTCGTCCTCGAGCACGAGGGTCACCGACATCCCCGCCGAGGCACGATCGAGATCCCCGTCCCACGTGACGATGCGCGCCACGCGGGTCGAGCGGCCGGACGGCCACGCGGTGATCCGATCGCCGGGGCGAATCGAGCCGGAGGCAATCCGTCCCGCATAGCCACGGAAGTCGTGGGTCGGTCGCAGCACGAGCTGTACGGGCAGCCGGAATGCCGAACGCTCGGTCCGGCCGTGCACGTCCACGGTCTCGAGGTAGGGCAGCAGGCTCGCTCCTTCGAACCACGGCGTGCGCTCGCTGGCGGCAATCACGTTGTCGCCGTCGAGCGCGCTGATCGGGATCGCGTGTACCGCCGCGCCGTCGACGAGCCTGGTGAATTCGTCGCGGCACTGCTCGAACACGTCGCGATCGAAGTCGACGAGGTCCATCTTGTTGACGGCGAGCACGAAGCTGGAGATGCCGAGCAGACGCGCGATGCGCGCGTGACGACGGGTCTGTTCGCGAATGCCGTGGCGCGCATCGACCAGCAGGATCGCGACGTCCGACGTCGACGCGCCGGTCGCCATGTTGCGCGTGTACTGCTCGTGGCCCGGCGTGTCCGCGAGGATGAACTTCCTGCGCGCGGTCGCGAAGTAGCGATACGCGACGTCGATGGTGATCCCTTGTTCCCGCTCGGCGCGCAGGCCGTCGGTGAACAGGGAGAAGTCGATCGGGCCGGCGCCGCGGTTGCGCGACGCCGCCTGCACGGAGCGGACCTGGTCCTCGTAGACGCCGCGTGAGTCGTAGAGCAGCCGGCCGATGAGCGTGCTCTTCCCGTCGTCGACGTTCCCGGCGGTGCAGATGCGCAGGAGGCCCGACATCAGAAATACCCCTCGCGCTTCTTCAGCTCCATCGAGCCGTCCTGGTCGTGATCGATGACGCGGAGCTGTCGCTCCGACTGCCTGACGGCGACGAGCTCCTTGATGATCTTCGGGACCGTGTCCGCATCAGAGCGGACCGCGCCCGTGCAGGGAGAGCAGCCAAGCGATCGCATCCGGCACTTCACGCGCTCGAGCCGTTCACCCGATAGCAGCGGCACGAACGGCTGCTCCGGCACGATCAGCGAATTGCCGCGGACGATCACGTCGCGTTCGCGGGCGAAGTAGAGCGGCACCACCGGGATCCGTTCGGCGTGGATGTAGTGCCACACGTCGATCTCGGTCCAGTTCGACAGCGGGAACACGCGGATGCTCTCGCCGGGGCGGATGCGGCTGTTGAGCAGGTGCCACAGCTCCGGACGCTGGCGCTTCGGGTCCCATTGGCCGCGCGCGTCGCGCAGCGAGAAGATCCGCTCCTTCGCGCGCGAGCGCTCCTCGTCGCGGCGGGCGCCGCCGAACGCGGCATCGAACTCACCTTGCTGCAGCGCGTCGAGGAGCGCCTTCGTCTTCAACAGCCCGCAGCAGCGCTGCGTGCCCACCGCAAACGGCTGCGTCCCTTCGTCGATCGCGTCCTCGTTGGTGTGCACGATCAGGCGCGCGCCGACTTCGGCGGTGTAGCGATCGCGGAACTCGATCATCTCGCGGAACTTGTAGGTGGTGTCGATGTGCAGCAGCGGGAACGGAATCGGCCCGGGATAGAACGCCTTCTGGGCGAGGCGCAGCAGCACCGACGAATCCTTGCCGATCGAATACAGCATGACCGGCCGCGCGAACTCCGCGACCACCTCGCGGATGATGTGAATGCTTTCCGCTTCGAGCGCGCGCAGATGGTCCAGATTCACCGCCGGCTCCGCGACGCATTCGTCGATCCGGGGTTCAAGGGTGCCGTGCATGCCGATGCCACCTCACGAGGGCAGGGAATCCGGAACACTCGTCATTGTCGACGTGTGCCCCAGCGCAAAGAACCGATACAGAAGGACCGCATCGATCGCGACGACCACCGCCATGATCGAGTAGACGGCGGGACCGGCGACGAGGCCGAGCGACTGCACGACGCGCGACAGGCCGAAGCCGACGACCCACGCGTCGAAGCTCATACAGATGCGGCGGAACGTCTCCGCGTTGATGCGGCGGATCAACCAGGCGCCGAGCGGGACGCCGATGAGCAGGCTCGGCACGATCGCCGGCGTCAGCGCAAGGCTCTCGCGCGTGAACAGCCCGGCGTAGGTGTAGGCCATGGCCGTGAACGTCGACTCCGCGAGACGGACGAAACCCAACGCCGCGCGGAATTCGCGCTTCGCGAGTCCCTGGTTGTTCAGGAACACGGCGAGTGGCGGCCCGGAGATCGTCGTAACCGAATAGAGCACGCCGACCCCCGCACCGAACGGGTAGCCGAACGAGCGCTCCGCGCGGATCGGACGCCGGAGGCCCGCCGCCTGCAGCAGGATCAACGGCAGCAGCAGGACGTAGGTCACCAGCTTCAGCCAGTCCGGCCGCACCTGCGCAACGATCAGGGTGCCAACGATCACGCCGGGCACGAGTCCGATGACGATCGGCCAGACCCGCTTCCGCACCGCGCCGAGCGCATCGCGGTTCACCCACAGCACGTAGGCATTGAGGAACACCTCGATGATGACCAGTGCCGGGTTGAGGACGCGATTCGAGAGGAACAGCAGCGCCAGCGGAACCGTGATGGACGAGAAGCCGTACCCCAGCGCGCCGTTGACGATGGCGGCGGTGAACGTGATGAGCGCGAGTTCGGGGATGTACGAACTGAACACCGGTTGCTTCTCCGTGGGCGCGCCAGGCGCGCGTTACGCGTCGATGGAACTGGGGAGCCGCGCGCTGACGGGGGAGAAGAACCGGAAGGCTGCTGGTAATCCTGTCTCTCTACCCGCCCGTCGCCGGCGCCATACAGACGCATCGACACCGGGTCGACGCGACGCCGCAACAACAACACGGGTGGAGAACAGACAGCATCAAGCCATGCACCTTATCACGGTCCCCCATGCGCACGACGCATACATAGCATGACAAAAGCGGGTGAGACCTTCATCACTCATCCAATCCCACGCAGGCCGGGTCTTCAGACCTGGCACCCACGGCATGCTTTTATCCCGGCGGGTCTGAAGACCCGCCCTACACCTGTCATCGATACGTTCACTCGGGAGGCGAGTCCCACGTAGGCCGGGTCTTTAGAGCCGGCGTCGGGGTGTGGCGGCTGGACCGGTGCATCCCCGCGGCGACGCTATGATACGGTCGCGTTTCGTTCGGAAATGAGGAGGATGGCCCCGATGAGCACGATGCGAGGGTTCGTGGCGGCACTGGCGGTGAGTTCGACGGTGCTCGCCGCCCACCAGCAGGCGACGGCGCCGCGCGTGAAGACGGCGAATGGCATGGTCGAAGGGACGACGGAAACCAGCGGCGTCCAGAGTTACAAAGGCATCCCGTTCGCGGCGCCGCCGAGCGGCGAGCTGCGATGGAAGGCACCGCAGCCGGTGAAGAACTGGACCGGCGTCCGCAAGGCGACCCAGTTCGGGGCGCGCTGCATGCAGCGTCCCGTGTTCAGCGACATGGTGTTCCGCTCGAACGGCATGAGTGAAGACTGCCTGTATCTCAACGTGTGGACGCCGGCGAAGTCCGCGACCGAGCGGCTCCCGGTGCTCGTCTACTTCTTCGGCGGCGGCTTCATCGCCGGCGACGGTTCCGAGCCACGCTATGACGGCGAGTCGATGGCGAAGAAAGGCATCGTCGCGCTTACGGTCAATTACCGGCTGAACGTGTTCGGATTCCTCGCGCACCCGGAACTGACGAAGGAATCACCGCACCACGCATCCGGGAACTACGGGCTGCTCGATCAGGCCGCCGCGCTCAAGTGGGTGCACGACAACATCGCGGGGTTTGGCGGCGATCCCGCTCGCGTGACGATTGCCGGCGAGTCCGCGGGCTCCGCGTCGGTCAGCGCGCAGATGGCGTCGCCGTTGTCGAAGGGCCTGATTGCCGGCGCGATTGGCGAGAGCGGCGCGCTCATCAGCCCGACCCTTGGTCCCGCGCCGTTGTCAGACGCGGAGCAGAACGGCGTGAAGTTCGCTAGTGCCGCCGGCGCGGCGTCGATGCTCGCGTTGCGCACGATGTCCGCGGAGCAGGTGCTCGAGGTCACGGCGCGGCAGGATGCGCCGCGGCTGGGCGCCACCGTCGACGGATATCTCTTCCCGAAAACGCCGCTGGAGATCTACAGCGCTGGGCAGCAGGCGCAGGTGCCGCTGCTCGCCGGCTGGAACTCCGCGGAAAGCAACGCCGGCGGAGTGCTGGGACGAGGCGCCGAGCCGACGGCGGACAATTACGCGGCGGCATTGAAGCGGCTCTACCCCGAGAACGCCGACGAAGCATCGAAGGTCTACGCGGGATCGACGCCCGACGAGATCGAGCAGGCGGCCACCGATCTCGCCAGCGATCGCTTCATCGCATATAGCACGTGGAAGTGGCTGGACCTGCACGCGAAGACCGGGAAGCCCACCTATCGCTATTACTACTCGCGTCCGCGCCCCGCGATGGTGAAGCCGGAGCCGAACGCGCGCCCCTCGCGCGGCGCCGTGCACTCGGCGGAGATTGAATACGCGATGGGGAACCTCGAGACCAACAAGGTGTATGCCTGGACCGACGAGGACCGCAAAGTGTCGCAGACGATGCAGGAGTACTTTGCGAACTTCATCAAGAAGGGTGACCCGAACGGTCCAGGGCTGCCCGAGTGGCCGCCGGTGAAAAGCGGTGACGCGGCGCCGCAGGTGATGCACATCGACGTCAACACCCGCGCCGAGGCGGATCGGTATCGCGAACGGTACCTGTTTCTCGATCGGACGTTCCAGAAGCGCTGAGCGGTGATGCAGCCGGCGCCCGTGCTCCTGCAGGCGGACACCATCACGAAGTCGTACGCAGGCGTACGAGCGCTGAAGGGTGTGTCGTTCGATTTGCGGGCCGGCGAGGTGCACGCGCTGGTCGGCGAGAACGGCGCCGGCAAGTCGACGCTCATCAAGATCATGACCGGCGCGGTCGCGCGCGACGCCGGGACCATCGAGGTGGCCGGGCAGCGCGTCGCGCACATGGATCCGCATGCGGCGCGCGCGCTCGGCATCGCGGCAATCTATCAGCAACCCGCGCTGTTCCCCGACCTGACCGTCGCCGAGAACATCGCGCTCACCTTCGAGTCGGCGCGGGTGTGGCGGCGCGTGGACTGGGCGGCGCGGCGCCGCCGCGCCGAGGAGCTGCTGGCGAGCGCCGGCGCGGCCATCGATCCGGATCGCGAGGTCGAGACGCTCAGCATGCCCGAGCAGCAGATCGTCGAGATCGCGCGGGCAATGGGGGCCAACGCGCGCGTCGTGATCATGGACGAGCCGACCGCGGCGCTGACCGACCGTGAGGTCGAGCAGCTGTTCGGCGCCATCGCCAAACTCCGCGAGCGCGGCGCCGGCGTCATCTACATCTCTCATCGTCTCGAGGAAGTGTTTGCGATCGCGGATCGCGTGACCGTGCTGCGCGACGGCGAGAGCATCGGCACGTGGCCGGCCGCCTCGCTCGATCGGCCGCAGTTGATTCGGCTGATGGTCGGACGCGACCTGTCGACCGTCTTTCCGAAACGCGAGGTCGCGATTGGCGACGTCGCGCTCGAGGTGCGCGGACTGTCGCATCGCGCCAGCGGCGTGCACGACGTCACGTTCAGCATTCGCCGCGGCGAGATTCTCGGCCTTGGCGGCCTCGTCGGATCGGGCCGGACCGAGCTCGCCGAGGTGCTGTTCGGGCTGCGCCCCGCGGACGCGGGAGAGATTCGCGTCAACGGTGCGCCAGTCCGGATTGCATCGCCGGCCGACGCGATTGCCCATGGCCTCGGCTACGTGCCCGAGGATCGCCGTCATCACGGCGTGGTCCTCGACATGTCGATCACCGCGAATGCGAGCCTGGCGAGCCTTCCCGCCGTCGCCCGCGCCGGGCTCATCGATCGCGCCGCGGAGCGCGCGTCCGCGTCGCGCTACGTCAACGACCTCCGCATCAAGGCGGCGTCGGTGGACGCCGACGTCGGATCGCTGTCGGGCGGCAATCAACAGAAGGTCGCGCTCGCGCGCTGGCTGTCGACGAACCCGACGGTGCTGATCCTCGACGAACCCACGCAGGGCGTCGACGTGGGATCGAAGGCGGAGATCCACGCGTTGATGGGATCGCTCGCGGAGCGCGGCCTGGCGATCGTGATGATCTCGTCCGAGATGCCGGAGCTGCTCGGCATGAGCGACCGGATTGCGGTCATGCGCGCCGGGACGATCCGCCGGATCGTTCCGCGCGCCGAGGCGACGCAGGACGTGCTGCTGGAGCTCGCGCTTGCCTGATCGCCGGACCGGCTCGCTCGTGGCCGCGATCGCGGCGCTCTCGGTGGTGCTGGCGATCGCGGCGCCCGGCTTCTTCAGCCGCGAGAACCTGATCGATCTGCTCCTCGGCAACCTCCCCGTGCTGTTCGTCGCCATGGGGACGACGCTGGTCATCCTGACGGGAGAGATCGACATTTCGGTCGGCTCCGTGTTCGCCATCTGTGGTGTCGTCTCCGGTGTGGTCGCGCTCGCCGGCGCACCGATGCCGATCACGATCCTTACGGCGTCGGCCGCGGGCGCGGTGCTCGGCGCCTTGAACGGCGCGCTCGTCGCGTACGCCGCGCTGCCATCGATCGTCGTCACGCTCGCGACGATGGTGGCGCTCCGCGATGGATTGCGGTGGGCCACGCAAGGCGCGTGGGTGCAGGATCTCCCGGACAGCTTTCAATGGTTCGGGCTCACGCAGTCCGCATACCCGTGGGTCGCGTGCGGCGTTGCCGCGGCGTTTTACATCGGCCTCGCCTATGTGCTGCGGCACGTTGCGGCGGGACGCGCGGTGTATGCCACGGGATCCGATCCAGATGCGGCGCGGCTCGCCGGCTTCGACGTCGCCCGGGTGAAGGCGGCGGTCTTCACGATGGCAGGGGCGCTGACGGGGCTGGCGGCGATCGTCAACGACGTGCGGTTCAACCAGATCCCCAGCAACGCCGGCATCGGCCTCGAGATGAAAGTGATTGCCGCGGTGGTCGTCGGCGGCGCCGCCATCCGCGGCGGCCGCGGCACGATGACCGGCACGCTGCTCGGAGTCGCGCTGCTCGCGATGGTGGGGCCGGCGCTGGTATTTCTCGGCGTCAGCCCCTACTGGGAGCGCGCGATCCAGGGCGCGATCATCCTCGCCGCCGTGGCGCTCGACGCCTGGCGGCAGCGCCGCGGGCAGCCGATGGTGTCGCACGCCGCGGCGCAGGCGACGTGATGGCCGGGCGGCGGCGCGGGCTGTCGAGCGGCGAATGGATCCTCGCGGGCGCGCTGGCGACGGAAGTCGCAATCTTCGCGGCAGTCGCGCCGCAGTTCTTCACCGTCGGCAATGCCTTCGAGGTGCTGCGGGTCAGCGTGGAGCTGGGGCTGCTCGCCGTCGCGCTCACGCCGGTGATCGTCAGCGGCGGGATCGATCTGTCCGTCGGCGCGATGATGGGGCTCGCGGCGGTCGTCTTCGGGGCCGCGTCGCGCGAATGGGAGGTTGGCATTGCGGCGGCGGCCATCCTTGCGCTCGGAGCCGGCACCGCCGGCGGCGCGCTGAACGCCGCGCTCGTCTCTCGCCTCGGGATCCCGCCGCTCATCGTGACGCTTGGATCGCTGTCGCTCTTCCGCGGGATCGCGGAAGGGCTGACGCACGCGGCGGTGAACTACACGAACTTTCCGCCCTCGTTCCTGGCGCTCGGACAAGGGTACCTGTGGGGCGTCATCCCGGCGCAGCTGCCGATCTTCGCTGCGGTCTTCGCGGCGTATACGATCCTGCTGCACCGGTCGGTCGTCGGCCGCGCCCTCTACGCCATCGGGTTTTCGCCGGCGGGTGCGCGCTATGCGGGCATCCCGGTGCGCCGGCGCACCGGGCTCGTGTACCTGCTGTCGGGCGTGGTCGCGAGCCTCGCCGCAATCGTCTACGTCGCGCACATGGGGCAGGCGCGATCGGACGCCGGCACGGGCTACGAGCTCGATGCGATCACCGCGGTCGTGCTGGGCGGGACCTCGGTGTTCGGCGGACGCGGGACGCTTGGCGGCACACTCCTGGGTCTGCTGGCGCTGAGCGTGCTCCGCAACGGCCTGCAGCTCGCGGCGCTGCCGTCGGAGCTGGCAGGCGTGCTCACCGGCACGCTGCTCCTCGTGACGATCGGCATCGATCGTGTCAGGATGACGGCGCGCGCGCCGGCCGCGCCGGCCACGGAGGACGTCGAGGTGAGAAACAGCCAGGTGGCGGTACTGTGCGCCGCCGTGATCGTCGGGTCGCTGATCGTTGCCGGCACGAACGTGTGGCTCGTGCGCTCGCTTGCATCATCGTCGACAGGCGGGCGCGCCGGTGCGAGCGCCGCCGAGCCATCGCCGCAGCCCGCGGCGTCGGCCGCGGGACCGCGGTCCGTGATCGCGATGATGCCGAAGGCGAAGGGGGATCCGTATTTCATCAGCTGCCGCGCCGGTGCGGAGGAAGCGGCCCGCGAGCTGAATGTCGAGTTGATCTGGGACGGACCGACCAGCCTCGACGCGGCCCGCCAGAACGAGCTCGTGGAAAACTGGATCACGCGCAAGGTGGACGCCATCGCCGTCGCCGTCGAGAACCGCGGCGGGATCTCGTCGGTGCTGCGCAAGGCGCGCTCCCGCGGCATCAAGGTGCTGACGTGGGATGCCGACGCGGAGCCGGACGCGCGCGACTTCTTCGTCAACCAGGCAACACCCGAGGGGATCGCCAACTCGCTGACCGACGAAGCGGCGCGGCTGCTCGGCGGCAAAGGAGAGTTCGCGATCATCACGGGCGCGCTGAGCGCCGCGAACCAGAACGAGTGGATCGCGAACATCCGCAAGCGCCTCGCCGCGAAGTATCCCGACCTGAAGCTCGCGACAATCCGTCCGAGCGACGACGATCGCGACAAGGCGTTCGCGGAAACGCAGACGATTCTGCGCGTCTATCCGAACGTCAAGCTGGTGATGGCGATCTCCGCACCCGCGGTGCCGGGGTCGGCGGAAGCGGTGCGGCAGGCCAACCGCGCCGGTGACGTGAGCGTCATCGGCCTGTCGCTGCCGAACATCAACAAGCCGTACGTGCACGGCGGCGTCGTGCAGGCCGTCATCCTCTGGAACACGCGCGACCTCGGGTATCTGACGGTGCTCGCAGCGGCGAAGCTCGTGCAGCAGGGGTTCGCGGCGGGCGCGACCTCGATCGACGCGGGCCGCCTCGGGACCATCGAGGTCCGCGGATCCGAGATCATTCTCGGCGCGCCGCTGCTGATGAACAAGGCGAACATCGATCGATATGACTTCTGATTTATACGAACAATGACAGGTGTGGGGCGGGTCTTCAGACCCGCCCGGGCGTGAGGCGATCGCGCGTGCGCCGGGTCTAAAGACCCGGCCTACGTGTGACGGGTTCGGCGACGCGGATTTGGAAGAAGGAGTTGGCTATGCAGACGCGTCAGGCGGATGTCATCTTCGCAGCTCTCGACGGCCTGCGCATCGAGTTGCCGTCCTGGGGGTTTGCAAACACCGGCACGCGGTTCGGGAAATTCCTGCAGGCGGCTGCGGCGTCGACGATTGACGAGAAGTTCAGCGACGCGGGGCAGGTGCACGCGCTCACCGGCGTGTGCCCGACGCTGGCGCTGCACGTGCTCTGGGATCTGCCTGATGGTGTCGCCAGCGCGAAGGATGTGAAACGACTGGCCGCGCAGTACGGCGTTGCCCCCGGATCGATCAATCCGAATCTGTTTCAGGACCAGGAATACAAGTTCGGATCGTTCGGCAATCCCGATCCGCTCGTTCGCGCCGCGGCGCGGCGGCATGTCGAGGACAGCATCGCGATCGCGCGCGAGGTCGGGAGCCGCGACCTCTCGCTCTGGTTCGCGGACGGGTCGAACTATCCGGGGACACAGAACATCCGTCAGCGGCGCGCGTGGTTCATCGAGTCGCTTCAGAAGAGCCACGCGGCGCTCGCGTCGGGCCAGCGGATGCTCGTCGAGTACAAGCCGTTCGAGCCGGCGTTCTACCACACCGACATTGCGGACTGGGGCATGGCGCTGCTGCTCGCGCGCGCGGCCGGGCCGCAGGCGCGCGTGCTGGTGGACACCGGCCATCACTATCTGTCGCAGAACATCGAGCAGATCGTCGCGTGGCTGCTCGCTGAGGACATGCTTGGCGGCTTCCACTTCAACGATCGCCGCTACGCGGACGACGACCTGACGCTCGGGTCCATCGATCCGTACCAGGTGTTCCGCATCTTCCACGAGATCCGGCTGTTCGAGCACGAGACCGGCCGTCGCGCCGACATCGCCTACATGGTCGACCAGAGTCACAACCTCAAGGGAAAGATCGAAGCGATGATCCAGACCGTGACGACCGCGCAGGAGCTGTTCGCGAAAGCGGCGATCGTCGACCACACGTCGCTGCTCGACGCGCAGCAGCGCGCCGATCTCGTCCGCGCGGAGTCGCTGCTGCAGGACGCCTTCGCGACCGACGTGCGGCCGGCGATTCGCGAGTGGCGCACGTCGCATGGCCTGCCCGCCGATCCGATGCAGGCGTTCCGCGAGAGCGGGTATCTGGAACGGATCACCGCGGAACGCGGCGCGAAGGCGACGTCCAACGCATCATCGTACGCGTGACGGGCAGCTTCGAGCGTGACGCATTCTCAGGTGTAGGGCGGACCTTCAGGTCCGCCGGTGCGGAAGCGCCGGGTCTAAAGACCCGGCCTACGTGGCAAGGGTTCACAACTCACCAGACGGAGGGATCTCACTAATGTTCAGGATGGTTATTCGCATGAGCGCGGCGGCGGCGCTGCTGCTGACGGGCTACTTCATCGGACAGGCTTCGGCGCGCGACGTCGTGATGGCACAGCAACCACCGGCAGGTACGCGCATCTTCGAGCTCCGCACCTACACGGTGCCCGACGCGACGCAGCTCGACATGCTGAACGCGCGTTTCCGCGATCACACGCGCCGCATCTTCGACCGGCACGGCATGACGAGCATCGGCTACTGGACGCCGGTCGACACCCCGAACACGCTCATCTACATCCTGGCGCACCCCAGCCAGGAGGAAGCGAAGAAGCACTGGGCCGAGTTCAATGCGGATCCGGAATGGCAGAAGGTCAGGAACGAGACGCGCGAGAAGGGGCTGACCGGCGTCAAGACCGAGTCGCGATTCCTGCAGCCAACTGATTATTCGGCAATAAAATAGAGGTTTCAGGTAAACGCCGCCGGGACGGCCGTCGTCCTCGCATAGACAGGCCTTTCCTTGTACCGAATGCCCAGCCATTTTCAGACCGTCGCCCTCGTCACTCTGTTCAGCGTGTGCCTCGCCGGCTGTTCGTCACAGAAGAACAGCAGCCCGGGCGGGGCCGCGACGACGGAAGGCCGGGGCGGTGGCGCCGGTGGACGCGGCGGGCGCGGCGGCGGCGGACCGGTGCCAGTCGTGACCGCGAAGGCGGTGGCGAAGAGTGTGCCGCTGACGTTGCCGGCCGTCGGCACCGGTGAAGCGCTGTCGACCGTGCAGATCCGCGCGCAGGTGACGGGGCAGCTGAGCCAGGTGCACTTCGCGGAAGGGCAGGAAGTCACGAAAGGGCAGCTCCTCTTCACGATCGACCCGCGCCCGTTCGAGACGGCGCTGGCGCAGGCGGAAGCGGTGCTCGCGCGCGACACCGCGACGGCGAACAACGCGCAGTCGCAGCGCGCACGCTACGAGGATCTCTACAAGCGCGGTCTCATTCCGCGCGATCAGTACGAAACGCAAACGGCGGGAGCCGAGGCGCTGCAGGCCACGCTGCAGGCGGATCGCGCGGCGGTGCAGAACGCGCGGCTCAACCTGCAGTACACGCGCATCACCGCACCGATCTCGGGCCGGACCGGATCGCTGAGCTTGCGGGAAGGCGACCTCGTTCGCGCCAATGATACGACGCCGCTCGTCGTCATCAATCAGATGTCGCCGATCTACGTCACGTTCTCGGTGCCGGGCCGCTATCTTCAGGACATCCGCCGCTTCCAGGGGCGGCGGGCCCTCGAGGTCGACGCGCGCGTGCAGCCGGGGACCGCGCCGGCGGGCGGCGGTTCGGCTGGAACGCCCCCTCCGGCACCGGGCAGCGGTCAGGCGTCGAGCCCCACCGATCCGCCGGAGCCGCTGGAAGTCGGCAAGGTGACGTTCATCGACAACGCCGTCGATCCGACAACCGGCACGATCAAATTGAAGGCGACGTTTCCCAACACGAGCCGGATGCTCTGGCCGGGCCTGTTCGTGCAGGTCTCGCTGCAGCTCACCAACGATCCCAACGCGATCGTCGTGCCCGCCACCGCCGTGCAGACCTCGCAGCAGGGGCAGTACGTCTACGTGATCAAGGCCGATCGCACCGCCGAACTCCGCAACGTGAAGATCGACCGGCAGGTCGGCGAGGAAATGATCATTGCGGACGGGCTGACGGCGGGAGAAGAAGTCGTGACCGACGGGCACCTGCGGCTCACGCCGGGAGCGCGCGTCAGCGTGCCGGCGGATTCAGCCGACGCAGGACGCCGCGGCGGGAACGCCGCCGGCGCCGGCGCACGCGGCGGAGCGCAGGGCGGACGGCGGGGTGAAGGCGGACGCGCGAGCGGCGGCTACTGACGGCGGAGCGACCGAGGACACCGAGGACACCATGAACTTCGCTGAACCATTCATCCGGCGGCCGGTCGCGACGACGCTGCTGGTGCTCTCGATCCTCATCTTCGGCATCATGGGCTATCGGCTGCTGCCGGTCGCCGACCTGCCGACGGTCGACTTCCCGACGCTTCAGGTCAGCGCCAACCTGCCGGGCGCGAACCCCGACACGATGGCCAACACCGTCGCGACGCCGCTCGAGAAGGCGTTCACGACGATCCCCGGCATCTCGTCGATCAGCTCGAGCAGCCGCCAGGGCAGCACCGACATCACGCTGCAGTTCGATCTGAGCCGCGACATCGATTCGGCCGCGCAGGACGTGCAGGCGACGCTGTCGCGGGCGCAGCGCGGGCTGCCGCCGATGCCGACGCCGCCGTCGTTCCGCAAGACCAACCCCGCCGACGCGCCGGTGCTGTTCCTCGTCCTCAGCTCGAAGACGCTGCCGCTCCCGGTCGTCAACCGCTATGCGGAGGACACCATCGCGCAGCGACTGTCGATGGTCACCGGCGTCGCGCAGGTGAACGTGTTCGGCGCGCAGAAGTTCGCGGTGCGCGTCGACATCGACCCGATGCAGCTGGCCTCGCGCCAGATCGGCATCGATCAGGTGGCGCAGGCGATCTCGGCGGCGAACTCCAACCGGCCGACCGGCACGCTCTACGGGCCGAACCGCAACTTCGTCGTGCAGGCCACCGGCCAGCTGCGCGACGCGGAAAGCTTCCGCAACATCGTCGTCGCGTATCGCAACGGCAGCGACGTGCGGCTCGGCGAAGTCGCCAACGTCTACGACGGCGTCGAGAACGAGCGGAACATCAGTTGGTACAACGGCGAGCGGACGATCTACCTCGCCATTCAGCGTCAGCCGGGCACGAACACGGTCGAAGTCGTCGACGCGATCAGGGAGCAGCTCGCCGAGCTGCAGCGGCAGCTGCCGGCCTCGGTGACCCTGGCGATCCGCAGCGACCGCGCGCAGTCGATCCGCGAATCGGTCGAGGACGTCAAGTTCACGCTGCTGCTGACCGTGTTCCTGGTCATCCTCGTCATCTTCCTGTTCCTCAGGAATCTCTCGGCCACGATCATCCCCAGCCTCGCGCTGCCGTTCTCGATTATCGGCACGTTCGCGGTCATGTGGGCGCTCGAATACAGCCTCGACAACCTCTCGTTGATGGCGCTCACCCTGTCGGTCGGCTTCGTCGTCGACGACGCGATCGTGATGCTGGAGAACATCGTCCGGCACATGGAGATGGGCAAGCCGCGGATGCAGGCGGCGCTCGACGGGTCGAAGGAGATCGCCTTCACGATCGTCTCGATGACGATCTCGCTCGCCGCGGTGTTCATCCCCATCCTGTTCATGGGCGGCATCGTCGGGCGGCTGATGCACGAGTTCGCGGTGACGATTGCGTCGGCAATTCTCGTGTCCGGCCTGGTGTCGCTGACGCTCACGCCGATGCTGTGCAGCCGCTTCCTCAAGTCGCCGCACGCGCAGAAGCACGGCCGCTTCTACAACGTCACCGAGCGGATGTTCGATGCCTGGTTGAACGGCTACGCGTGGAGCCTGCGCCAGACGATTCGCTTCAAGGGCACGACGATGCTGATCTCGGCTGCGACGCTGGCAGCCACGGTCTATCTGTTCACGATCGTCCCGACCGGGTTCATTCCGTCGGTGGACACCGGGCAATTGAACGGGCAGGTCGAAACGATTCAGGGCATCGGTTTCGATCAGGCGGTCAAGCACCACCTCGAGATCATGGACATTCTCGAGAACGACCCGAACGTTGCCGCCTACACGGTCAACATCGGCGGGTTCGGCGGCGGCCGGCTCGACGTCGAACTGAAGCCGCGCAACCAGCGCAGCCTGACCGCCGACGAAGTGATCGACGAGCTCAGGCCGAAGCTGGCGCGAGTCCCCGGCGTCCGCTCCTTCCTGTCGAATCCGCCGGCCATCCGCATCGGCGGCATGCAGTCGCGCAGCCAGTATCAGTTCACGCTACAAAGCCCCGACACCGACGAGTTGTATCGTGCCGCGCCGGAGTTCGAGGCGCGGATGCGTCAGGTCGAAGGGCTCGAGGACGTCAGCTCGGATCTGCAGATCCGCACGCCGCAGCTGTCGGTCGACATCGATCGCGACCGCGTCTCGGCGCTCGGCCTCACCGTCGATCAGGTGCAGTCGGCGCTCAACTCCGCGTACGGGACGCGCCAGGTCTCGCAGATCTTCGCGCCCGAGGATCAGTATCAGGTGATCATGCAGGTCGCGCCGGAGTTCCAGCGCGATCCGAATGCGCTCTCGATGCTCTACGTGCAGGCGCCCGGCTCAAAGCTGGTGCCGCTCTCCGAAGTGGTCACCACGAAGCTGTCGGCGGGGCCGCAGTCGATCAACCACGTCGGCCAGCTGCCGTCGGTGACGGTGTCGTTCAACCTGAAGCCGGGCGTGGCGCTCGGCGACGCGGTCGCCCGCGTCGAGCGGCTCGCGCTCGAATCGCTGCCGAGCGTCGTGACCGGCAGCTTCCAGGGCACGGCGCAGGCGTTCCAGGATTCACTGCGCGGCCTCGGCTGGGTGCTCGCGCTCGCGATCTTCGTCATCTACGTGGTGCTGGGCATCCTCTACGAGAGCTTCATTCACCCGCTGACGATTCTCTCGGGCCTGCCGTCGGCCG
>JBKPRU010000107.1:0-15556 GCA_046734675.1 Acidobacteriota bacterium | reverse complement strand
GTGATCAGCTTACCGCGAGCCCGCGGCCGCGTGTCGCGGGGCTGATATACTGATCGTCACGACGCGGGCTTAGCATAGTGGTAATGCCCTGGCTTCCCAAGCCAGTTAGACGGGTTCGATCCCCGTAGCCCGCTCCAACTTCAACCGAGGGGCTTCGCCCCTCGGACTCCCCTACACGCGCTCTCGCTCGCCGCTGCGCCGCCTCGCGCCGATCGCGTGGCTCGTTCGCTTCGCTCACTCGCGTCGTCCGCCGGTGCTCGCCCCTCTCCAACAGCTCCGAGGAGTGGGGTGATCAAAAGTACAATCCAATCCCCGCTGCCGGACCATGCAGCGTCGGTTTCACGGTCAGCGTTCTGCCCGCGATGGAATCGGAGACCTTCAGGTACAGCACGTTGTAACCGACCGTGACGCCGACATGTGATACGGGCTTCCAATCCACGCGGAGCTCGGCGCCGAAATCGACGTCGGCGCCGACGCCGAAACCACCACCGTCGAACGATGCGTGCCACTCCACCTTGCGGCCCTCGTGATGCCAGCCAATCCCCACGAGCGGATCCCAGAGGCCCGGTTTCCGTGACAAGTGCGGCAGATCACCCAGCGCGATGTCGTACTTGAAGGCGAGCCGGCGCACGCCCGCTGTGACGTACAGCTCGGGCGCCACTCTCCGTCCCAGCTTGGCCTCGCCGTAAATGAGGTCCATATCGACGACGAGCAACGGCCGCTCCGGCCTGTCTCCACCGA
The DNA here is from genome assembly GCA_046734675.1 of Acidobacteriota bacterium. Classification (GTDB taxonomy): domain Bacteria; phylum Acidobacteriota; class Vicinamibacteria; order Vicinamibacterales; family 2-12-FULL-66-21; genus QHWT01. Next base: position 14,815 of record JBKPRU010000107.1, on the reverse strand, counting down.
AACCAGCCCAGATCCCGTAACCCTCGATTCGCCACAGGCCGTTGGACACCTTCACTCCACCGAAGAACGCGCCATCCAGCCGGCTGTCGATGATCTGACCGGATCCACCTTCATCGCTATCGATCGGCGGTACGTCGACATCGATATCGATGCCGAACGGCACCCAGACCAAGACCGGGTACACCGAGACCTTCCACTCTTCCTGCGCGTTTGCGTCTGAAGCTGCACTTTGCGCGTGAACGTCTTGGCACAGACCCGCGACAGACACCGCTGCAATGAGGACGATGACTCGCAACATCGCCGGCTACTTCTTCGCGGATTCGGCGGCGACGAGCAGCGCCTGCGTGTACGTGATCTCGATCCGGTCGCCGGGACTGACGCCTTCCAGGTTTTCCTTCTGGGCAATCTTCCTCGTCAGCGTGCGTCCATCGGCAGTTACGACTGTTATCGACGGCACGCTCATGTCGACCGCTTTGACCGTCACCGTCGTTGTCGCCTGGGTCCCGATCGCGCCACCTGGCGCATCCTTGAGCCGTCCGCCCGCGACCACCGCGCCGTCGTTTGCCGCGGCCGCGGCGCCAGCCTTCCGGAGCTGGAAGACGAGGGACTCGTAGTACGTCGCTTTGATCGTGTCGCCCACCTTGAGCTCGTTGAACCGCTTCACGTCGGGACCCGCGGTGAAGGTATCTTCATCGCCATTCTCGGCGCGTAGCGTCACGGAGCGCGTGGCTGGATCCAGGGCCGTGATCGTTGCGGTTGCCGTAACCTCGTGCTGTTTGGTCACGGCTTTATCGCCGGGGTTTTGACTCTGAACCGTCGCGACAGCCGCGACCGGAAGCATCACGATCAGCGGCACGATTGCGAGCGATCTGCACATAGCGGCTCCTCTCGTTGAACGTAGAGGTCTGTCGTAAGGGCAACAGCCGTGCCGCACTTCAGATCGGGCGCGTGCTTGTGAGTATCGCGAGGACCTTTGGAATCGAGAGAAGGGCGCGGTCAGGTTCGCCGTCAGCGCACGGGAAATCGGAGATCTCCAGCCGGCCGGAGTTCCTAGTCAGGCCGAAGGTCCGGGCTTCCAGCCGCTCTGGCCGCTATTCCGCGCGCAGCGCGGCGCACGGGTCGATCCGGGTCGCGCGGCGCGCCGGCAGCCATGCCGCCATCACTCCCACCGCCATCAGCAGCAGCGTGACGATCGTGAACGCGATCGGATCGGTCGGCGTCACCCCAAACAGGAACCGCTGCAGCACTCGGGTCACACCGGCCGCACCCGCGAGGCCGACGATCACCCCGGCAACGACGATGCGGAAGGCGCGCGTGAGCACGAGCCGGAGCACGTCCCGGCGTTCGGCGCCGAGCGCCATGCGCACGCCGATCTCGCGGCGCCGCTGCGTGACCGCGTAAGCCATCAATCCGTAGATGCCGCAGGTCGCGATCAGCGTCGCGGCCGCCGCGAACAACACCAGCAGCAATGTCCGGAAACGCGGCTGCGCCACCGACGCGGCGACCGCTTCGTCCATCGTCACCGTGCTCTCGATCGGCAGATCGGGCGCGGCGCGGCGAATTTCGGCGCGGATGCCTTCGGCCACACTGGCGGGTGCGGCCGTGCGCGCGACGAACGACACGAACCGCACGAACCCGCTGCGGTCCTGCTGGAACGGCGCGTAGATCATCGGCTGCACGTCCTGACCGAGCCCTCTCTGACGGATGTCCGCGACGACGCCGACGACCGTCAGCCAGTCGCTGTTCCCCCACACGCGCACGCGCCGGCCGAGCGCCTCGCGGGGACCACCGGGAAAGTACTCGCGCACGACGCGCTCGCTGACGATCGCCACTTTCGGCGCTGCGGCAGTGTCGCTGGCGGTGAACTCGCGTCCCGCCAGGAGTGGTATCCCCATGGTCTTGAAATAGTCCGCGTCGATCTTTGGAACGCCCACATCGAGCGTCGGCTTCGGTTGACCCTCGATCTCGAAGTCGCCGCGGATGAACATCATGCCGAAGGGTACGGAGTTGATGAGGCTCGCGGACTTCACGCCCGGAAGGTATTGGATGCGATCCAGCACGCCGCGCGCGAACGCATGGATGCGCCCGGGCCCGTCGTAGAGGCGTTCGGGCAGCGTCACCTTGACGATCTGTACGACGCCATCATGTGCGCGCGATTCGAAGCCCGGCGACACCGACGTGAGACGCACGAAGCTGTGAATCAGCAGGCCCGCGCCGATCAGGAGGACGAGCGTCAGCGCGATCTGCGCGGCGACGAGCAGCGCCCGCAGCCGCTCGCCCTGACGGTCGCCAGTCGCGCGCGCGTCGCCGGCGTGCAGGGCGTGGCCTTCGCCAAAGCCGGCCCCACTGAGGCGGAGCGCCGGCACGAGGCCGATCAGCAACGTCGAGACGAGCGACAAACCGAGGCAGAAGGCCATGACGCGCGCGTCGATCACGATGCCGCCGAGGCGTGGCAACGCGAATGGCGGCACGAGCGGCAGCGTGACGCCGATCGCGATCTGCGCGAGCAACACGCCGAGCGACGCGCCCAGCAGCGACAACACGACCGCTTCCGTCAGCAGCTGACCCACGATTCGCCGACGTCCCGCGCCGAGGGCCATGCGTACGGACAGTTCGCCGCGGCGGGCGCTGAGGCGCGCCATCTGCAGGTTGGCGACGTTAACGCAGGCGATCAGGAGCACGAACGACACCGCCCCGAGCAGGATCAGCAGCAGGGTGCGCACCGACTCCGAGCCGTACGCCTGCAAGCCGATCACGCGCGCCTGCGTGCGGACGTTCGGAGCGAGGATGCCTTCGGGCGCGAGTGCGCCGGCGGGCGCGATCGACGCATCGTTCACCAGCGCGGTCAATTCCGCTTCCGCCCGTTCCTGCGTCACGCCTGACTTCATGCGGCCCAGCAGGAAGAGAAACGCGCTCCTGCCGGTATCGCCGGGCCAGCGGTTGAGCAGAAAGAGGTCCGTCTCCGGCAGCGCGCCCAGCCGAGGGATCACCGGCTTGAAACTGAAGTCTGGCGGCAACACGCCGATGACCGTACGGGGAAGGCCGTCGATGGTGATGGACTGGCCGACGATCATCGGATCGGCCGCGAGCGACGTGCGCCACAGCCGATCGCTGACGATCGCGGTGCGATCGTCGTCTGCTGCCGCCGCACCGGTGAGGAACGCGCGACCGCGTGCGGGCTCGATGCCCAGGGTGGCGAAGAAATTCGAGCTGACGTCGAGCGCATGCACCTGCAGCGGCTCGCCGCGGCCGGTGAGCTGCGCGTCGATCGAGTTGTACGCCGCGAGATCATCGAGGGCGCTGACGCGCGCGCGCAGCGCCTCGTACGTCAGAGGCGCCCAGCTCCAGATCGTCTTGACGCCTCTTTCCGTCTGCTGCGCTGACGCGAGGACGACGAGGCGATCGGGGTTGGGATACGGCAGCGGGCGCCAGAGCACGCCGTAGGCGACGGAGAAAATCGCGGTGTTGAGGCCGATGCCGAGCGCTAGCGTGGCGAGGGCCGTGAAGGTGAACGCCGGATCGCGCCGCAGCAATCGCAGCGCGTGACGCACGTCCTGCGCGAAGGTTTCAACCGTCGGGAAGATCCACGCGTCGCGCGACTGTTCCCGCAGCCGCAGCGGATTGCCCATCCGCCGCCGCGCGGCAGCCCGTGCTTCGTCGCCGCTCAGGCCGTCCGCGTCGGCAAGGGCCTGTGCCTTCATCTCCTCGTGAAAGCGCAGCTCGTCTTGCAGATCTCGATCGAACTGATGCCGCCGGAAGAAGAACAGCAAACGTCGGAGCACAGAACCCACAGCGCACTCCCGGAGTCAGGACAGCAGAACGTTTTTCGTCAATCGCAGTACGCTCACAGACATCGCGAACGAGCGACAGCGAGTGAGCCACGCGCTCGGAGCGAGCCGCCGGCGAGCGAGAGCGCGTGTCGGGGAGTCCGAGGGGCGAAGCCTCTCGGAGTGATTACGTCGTTTTCATGACGCGCATGATCGCGCCGAACATCTCGGAGAATCGCGATTCCTCGAGACCGAGCTGCTTCTTCCCGGCCGTCGTGAGCGTGTAGAAGCGGGCGCGCCGGTTGTTCGCCGAAATCTTCCACTCGGCCAGCACCCATCCCTTGACGAGCATCCGCTGCAGCGCCGGATACAGCGACCCCTCTTCGACCGTCAGCACGTCGGCCGACACCAGCTGGATGTGCTGCCCGATCCCGTAGCCGTGCATCGACTCGACCGACAGGGTCTTCAGAATCAACATCTCCAGCGTGCCGGGAAGCAGCTCGTTCTTACTCTTCGTCTTGGCTTCTTTCATCAGTGGCTCTTTGCATAGACGAACTATGGGAGCGGCAAGTTTCCTCCTTTTGGAGAGAGGCTGTCAACCGTTCGCGTTTGCTTGCCGCAACCGGCCACGATACCGCCAGCGGAACGGTCGCGATGGCGGCGACGAGAATGCGCACCATGAAGCGGGCGTGAATGAAGGTGTGCTGCGGCAGGAGCAGTACCCACACCACCGGAGCCAGCGAGGCCACCAGGAGGACGATGCGATCCATGTTGGCGATCGTCCGGCGATCGCGCACCGCCATCGCAGCTCCGAGCATCCACAGCAGCGCCACGACGGCGACGACCACGTACCCAGCCTTCTTGCTGCCGTAGGTGAGGACGTAGGCAGCGCCGGCGAAACGGAGGAATGGAAGCAGAATGCCAGGGCGGCCACCGGAAGCCTCAGGCACGCCCGCGTACATGACCAGGTGCGAAACGAACGCATTGCCGGCGAGCGGATCGGAAAGAAAAAAGGCGAGCACCTGCTTGATGACGACCGTGACCGCCGCACCGATGCCGAAGGCCGCGAGGGCGAATGATACGCCCCGAATATCGGTCGCGGCGCTCGGCGTCTGGTCGCGCCGGATCGCGACGACCACCGCAACCAGCCAGACGGCGGCGACGGGCAGCTGGCCGGTGAGCATGTCGAAGAACGCGATGACCGCGCCGAAACGTGCCGCAAATGCTCCGATGGTGTCGGCGCGCCCCGCCAGATGCGGACGCGCCACGAGAATGGCGAGGCCGAACATCAGGGCGGCGTCGCCAAAGCCGAACGTGAAACCCTGATCGAAGTACGGGATCGCCCACAACAGCGCAGCGGACGCGACGATCGCCAGCCCGACGCGGCGCGTGGTTCCACCGGCACGGATCGTCAACATGAGGAAAGCGACGAGGGAGAGCCAGACGCCAACCTCGAGGACGCGACGCAGCGTCCGAATCCCCATCCCCCTGAGAGCGATTGCGACGCCGACGCGGTACCCGTGCCAGTAGCGGGAGTAACGATTCTCGATCAGCCCTGCAGTGTCGGCGCTGTCAAAGGCCACCCGCTGCAGGACGGCACACTGACCCTTCCAGTCGTGATTCGCGGAATAGACGATCGGTGACAGGGCTGCCGAGAGTCGTGACGGGTTGGCGTTGACAATCATTTGCAGCACGTTGCAGTCGTTGTACTGGAACGTGCCGCGACGGACATCGAACAGTCGGAAATCGTCGACGCCGAGATCTCCCGCCTCGAATGCGGCGCGGATCCTCTGCCGCGCCGTGCTCGGGTCATCGAGCGGGAGGACAACCAGGAGGAGAAACAACCCGTTCAGAACGAGCACTGCGCGAACCACGCTCGCCCATGCCCGCAGTGTGAGTTTGGCAGAGACGCGCGTCGTGCACTTCATCGTCATCGTGCGCGGCGCCCAAACGCGATCGCCCACGCGATCCGGGCGCTAACTATCCGAAAGGTGAGTCCAGTCTCGCCTGGTGGATAGCCGAACAACAGTCAGCTCGCCAGCTGTGGCGGCAGATCAAGCGATTCGCGTGATCCTATGTCCGGCCCCTCGCTTGCTTAGTGGGCGGCTATCGATCCCACCGCGTATCGACGCCGGAATTTCGTCCACCAGGCGCAGACCACGCTGCCGCCGCACTGACCTGTATCGAAGCGTTCTGAAGCCGACCGTCGCCATGATACGGTCACGACATGTCGACCGAACGCCAGAAGATGCTCGCTGGCGAGATGTACGACCCGCTGGATCCTCAGCTGGTCGCCGCTCGGGGGCGGGCCCGTGATCTCTGTCAATTGCTCAATGCAACGCGCGAGGCGGAGGAGGTGGAACGCCGCCGGATCCTCCGCGACCTGTTTGGCAAAGGCGGTGACAGCGTCTGGATGCAGCCGCCGTTCTACTGCGATTACGGCGCGAACATCGAGCTCGGTGAGCGCGTCTTCTTCAACTTCAACTGCATCGTCCTCGACGTCTGTCCGGTGCGGATCGGCGACTTCACCCTGTTCGGGCCGGCGGTGCAGATCTACACGCCACTGCACCCGTTCAATGCCGAACAGCGCCGTCGCGAAGAATACGGGAAAGCCATCGAGATCGGATCGGATGTGTGGGTCGGTGGCGGGGTGATCATTCTCGCCGGTGTGCGAATCGGCTCGCAATCGGTGATCGGCGCCGGCAGCGTGGTGACGCGGGATGTGCCGGACGGCGTATTCGCCGCAGGCAATCCCTGCCGCGTGATCCGTCCAATCACTGAGTAGAAATCAGTCGGGGACGGTGATCACGACGTTGCCCTTCTTGTGTCCCTCCTCCACGTAGCGGTGCGCTTCGGCGATCTGCTCCAGCGGGTATCGCCTGTCGATCACCGGCTTCAGCTTCCCCGCCTCGGCGAGATCCTTGAGGCGCAACAAATCGTCGCGGCGAACGCGTGGCAACCTGTCGTCCACGGAAATGTATTTGCCCGCGGCCGTCACCGCGCTGGCCAAGGCAACCTTCATCGGCGATGTCTTCTTGCGCCCGACCGCATCGAAGACGACGTCGTAACGTCCGAGCGCGGACGGCTGGTCGGTCGTGTAGTCGAGAACCCTGTCAGCGCCGAGCGAGCGCAGCAGCTCCACGTTGGCAGTGCTGCAGACCGCCGTCACCTGCGCGCCGAACTGTTTCGCGAGCTGAACCGCACACGTGCCGTTCGCGCCGGATGCCCCGTAGACGAGCACCTGCTGGCCGCGCTCGATGTTCGCTGTGCGGAGGAAATACAAGGCCATGAGCCCTCCGCCGGGAATGGCCGCGGCTTCCTCGTGACTGAGATTCGAGGGCGCCAAGGTGAGGAGCTTGAGCGCCGCCGGCACCGAGGTGCGCTGCGCGTACGAGCCGAAGCGCAGCATCGTGAACGCCCACACGCGGTCGCCGACGCGGAATCGCGTGACCTTCCGTCCGGCTGCTTCGATCTCTCCGGCCACGACTGCGCCCAGAATCGGCCGCCGCGGTTTCGTGAAACCAATCACCACCCGCGCCATCAGCCGCATGCGGAGCGGGGCCGAAGGGATCGCGCTTCGAATATAGCAGTCGCTTGGCGTGACCGTCGTCGCGCGGATCCTGATCAGGACGTCCGCGGGTCCTGGAACCGGATCGTCGACGTCCCGGACCTGCAGCACCTCGGGAGGTCCGTAACGCGTGCAAACAGCCGCTTTCATCGGTCGACGTGCCGCGCGGATTGTATATGATGCGCCTCGAGGTGCCCGCGGGCGGAGGCGTCATGAATGAAAGCCGGCGTCGCTTCATGGAACGGTGCGCCAGGATCATGGGCGCGACCTCGATGTCGGGGATGATAGGTCGAATGTCCCCCGCTGCCGCGCAAGACCAGCCGCCGGTCAACTGGGCCGGCAATTACCGCTACAGCACACAGCACGTCACGTCGCTGTCGTCAGTGTCGGAGGTCCAGGACTTCGTCAGAAAGCACGAGCACTTCAAGGTGCTCGGCACGCGCCACTGCTTCAACGGGATCGCGGACAGCACCGACCATTTCCTGTCGCTTCGCGAGATGAAAGAAATCGCGCTCGATCGTGCGGCGCGAAAGGTGACGATTGGATCCGGACTGAGCTACGGGCAACTCAGTCCGTATCTCGATCGGCAGGGATTCGCGCTTCACAACCTCGCCTCGCTCCCGCATATTTCGGTGGCGGGCGCGTGTGCCACCGCGACGCACGGGTCCGGACCCAAAAATGGGAATCTCTCGACGTCGGTATCCGGACTCGAGGTCGTGAGTGCGCAAGGAGATCTCCTCACGTTCGCGCGCGACAAGGATCCCAACGCGTTTCAGGCCGCCGTCGTCCACCTCGGCGCCATCGGCGTCGTCACGCGGGTCACGCTGGATCTTCAGCCGACGTTCACGATGCGGCAGGATGTGTATCTCGATCTACCGATGGCGCAGGCCAGAGAGCATTTGGACGAGATCGTCTCCGCTGGCTATAGCGTGAGTCTTTTTACGGACTGGCAGAAGGGCCGCATCAACGAGGTCTGGGTGAAGCGGCGCATCGAAACGGAGGGCGCCACACTGACCGCGTCGAAGGACTTCTACGGCGCGCGTCCGGCGACGACGAACGTCCACCCGATCGTGGAGCTCTCGGCAGAGAATTGCACCGAGCAGATGGGCGTGCCGGGACCGTGGTACGAGCGTCTCCCCCACTTCCGAATGGGCTTTACACCGAGCAGCGGGAAGGAACTGCAATCCGAGTACTTCGTGCCGCGCCGGAATGCGGTCGAAGCCATCGCGGCCGTCGAACGGCTGCGCGATCAGGTCAGCCCGCATCTCATGATCTCTGAGCTTCGCACCATCGACGCGGACGAGTTGTGGATGAGCCCCTGCCACAAGCGTCCCAGCCTCGCGATCCATTTCACGTGGAAGCAGGACTGGGAAGCGGTCCGCAAGGTGCTGCCGATGATCGAACGGGAGCTGGCGCCCTTCGACGTGAGGCCGCACTGGGGCAAGCTATTTACGATCCCGTCCGCCCAGCTCCAGCAACGCTACGAGAACTGCGCGGAGTTCAAGCGGTTCGTCGCGCAGTGCGACCCGCACGGCAAATTCCGCAACGCGTTCCTGAACGCCACGCTCTTCGGCTGAAGACGCGACTCACCGTCCGGCGAGCTCTCGCCATCCCGCGAGCAGTTCCTCGACGATCGCCGACGTCTCCTTCCGCAGCCGTCCCTCGAGAGCGACAACCGACGACAGCGCCGGTCGGCGAACGGGCCCGAGCTCGCCGGCTCCGAGCTGCAGGCCCGCGTCGAACGCGATGTCGCCGAGATCCGTGACGGATCGCAGATCGCCGAGGCGAACCTCGCGATAGGAAGGTTCCCAGTTGAGGACCCACCAGTCCAGCCAGTGTTCCGCGCGGTCGGCGGCAGCGGGCACCAGCAGCGTGGGGCCGACCGCGAGGATGTCGTGTTTCAAGCGACCGAGCTGTCGTGTGCCGTCGATCACGCGAACAGCGCGTGGAGTGGTCGGACCCTCGAGACACCGGACCCCCTCGAGATTCGCGACTTCCTTCGCCTCGATCAGCTCGTCATCGTCGGGATCGCTCGTGGGACCCTGCACGCGAATCAGGATCTTTTGCGCCGTGGCGCTGCCGACGCCGATCCGCAGCCACCCCGCACGCTTCACAGCGAAGAATCCTCGCGCAAGCTCCGGACGCTCGCGGCGAACCAGCGCGTCGAGTGCCTGCATGCCCGCGCCGACCGACTTCATCCGTCCGTCATCCATCGGCTGCATCTGTTTCTCGCCCCAGGCGAGAAAGGCCGCGCGCGTGACCGGCGCCTCACGCCGCAGCGTCCGGACGATGTCGGGTTCGGGGGGCCGATAGTTCGGATCGGAGAGCCCACGTCGATAGCCCTCGAAAAAGCGGGTCCACAACTCGTCGCGATCGCGCCTCCAACCGCGCTGACGGGTCGCAACATCGATCGACCCGAGGAACCGCACGATGTCGATGAAGGCGGGACCACGCGCGGAATCATCGAAGTCGTCGAGGCCCCACGCATCTTTCGTCACCGCGAATTGCTCGACGTGCGCGTCGCCGTGCAGGCGGACGATCGTGGGGCTGGTGACATCGGCGAAGGCCTCGCAGACCCGCTCGGCCCACACGCGATTGACGAACCGGAAGTAGACGAACGGGTCAGCGCGCAGCCGATCGCGCAGCTCGGCGGGCGCGCTTGCGAGGGCTGCAGCATGCGGACGGAGCTGGCCGTGCGCAGGCGGCGGCGAAAAGAGCGCGCTGCAGAGGGTCGCGAGCGCAACGGCCGCGAACCGATGGCTCCGTGCTACCCCGAACATGCTGCGGCTCCTCTCGTGACCTGAAAGCGTGGGGCGGCGCCATCGTAACACCCCGACCGTATGGCGGAGAACGTGCGGCTCGGGAAGGCATGGCTTCAGCGCGGCTGTTTCTTCCGAAACGCGGTCATATATCAGATTGCGGACTCGAGGCCCTTTCTTTGGTGTAGGGCTCCGATGTCAATGTGGCTACGACCCTCGCGGCGCGTCACGGCGTTCGGTTCGCCAAGTTCTTCTTGTAATTCTGGGGCCCCGCCATGGATGTTCTGGTGCCGTGCGCTCGCTGTGACCGCATTCGGCAACACCTGATCGTCGCCCGACTCTCCAGGACGGAAGTCTCCGTGTGCCACTGCCCCGGCTGCGGCGCGGCACTCGTGCCCGTCACTCGCGACGTCAGCCGCAGCGGCAGTGAGCGTGTGTCCGGTGAGGCACCCGAGGAATGCCGGTGTCCCGCGGGTGGACCACTGACCCGCGTTGCGACGGTGCTTCCGCCTGGACGTGGGTTGTGGCTGTGCGAGACCTGCGGCCTTGCTCAACCACGTTCTAATTGAGTTCTGCGTGCGTACGCGATCTTGAACGGCCGCTCGTCGACGATCAGTGCCGCCGTCTTCGGCGGAAGAACGTTCCGACGAGTTGTAGCGCCTCCAAGGACGATCCCTCGAGGCCCCCGACCCGCAGACGAGCTCACTCGTACCGAAGCGCGACGACGGGATTGATGCGCGTGGCGCGGCGTGCGGGGAGGTACGCGGCGGCGAGCGTGACTGCCAGCAGGATCAACACCGCCGCTCCAGTGGCCATTGGATCGCCCGGTGCGACGCCGAACAATTGGCTGCCGATCGAGCGCGCCGCGAGGACCGCCACAAGCGACCCAAGGCTGACGCCAACCGCGACGAGCGCGAGCGTCTCCCGCAGGATCATCCAGGCGACGGACCGATGCGGCGCGCCAATCGCGAGACGAATCCCGATCTCGCGATAGCGGCGCACCACCATGTAGGCGAGCACGCCGTAGAGTCCGACCGACGCGAGCGTGAGCGCCAGCACACCAAAGAACGTCGCGAGCATCGAGAGCAGCCGCTCGCGCAGCAACGACGTGTCGACCCGCTCCCCCATCGATCGCGCGACGGCAACGAAGCCGCCAGGGATCGCTTCCCCGGCGACCGTGCGAATCATTGGGACCAGAGTGGCGCGGCGTTCATCGCCGCGCACCAGCAGCATCACATTCGACAGCGGATCGAACGCCTGTTCGAAAGGAAGATAGACCATGCGCTCGTCAGGCAGACGCAGGCTGACATACCTCGCGTCTGCAACAACGCCGACAACCTCGTAGGCATCGTCGACCGGCTGTCCTGGAAAGGTGATGTGGCGGCCAAGCGGGTTCGTGTCCGGAAACCACGCGCGAGCCCCGGTCTCGTTCAGGATCGCCACGCGCTTCCCGGCAGCGTTGTCGTGCGATGTGAACAAGCGGCCGGAGCGCAGCGGGATCCCGATGGTCTGGAAGTACCCGACCGTCACGGTGTTCACGTGCGTTCCGTTCTCCCCCTTTCGAAGTGTTCGCCCCTCGATGCCGACCGCGACGCCGCGATCGCGTCCGGTCAACGGGACCAGCGTCGCCAGGGCCGCGGCGCCGACGTCCGGCAAAGTCGAACATCGCTCGAGGAAGCGTTCCCACATCGCGCCGCGGTCGGCGTAGAGCCGGCGGTTCTCCACCGGCGTGCGCGGTCGGTCGAAGGGGGATGGGATGGTGGCTTCGATCTGAAGCGTCAGGATGCCATCGCGGACGAAGCCCCCGTCGAGCGTCGTCAGGTTGTGGAACGTTCGAACGAAGAGTGCGGCCCCGCATAACAGCGCCATCGCGAGCATCACCTGGAGCACCACGAGCGCCTGGCCGATCCGGAGACGCGGGCGGCTCAGGGAGGTGTTTGTGTCCGACGGTTTCGCCGCATCGGTGCGGGTCGCATGCAGCACGGGCGCGATGCTGAACAGCACGACCGTGACGACGGCAGCGGCCGCCGTGAACGCCAACACACGAGCGTCGAATCGCGGTTCGAGCAGGATCCCCGCACCGCCATTCCCGAAGAGGCCAACGAGGAAGGAAACCCCGACCTTCGCGAGAACCAGGCCGCCGAGGCTTCCGAGCACGACCAGCACGGCGCCCTCCGTCAGCAACTGGCGCATGACCCTCGCACGGCTCGCGCCGATGGCCAAACGCACTGATATCTCATTGCGGCGAGCGCTGGCGCGCGCGAGCAGCAGGTTCGCGACGTTCGCACAGCCGATGAGCAGCACGGCTGCGACGATTCCCATGACGATCAGCAGCGGCTCCGAGAACTGCCGGCGCAGCGCGTTGAGCCCACGGTCCGCAGGGACGAGGGCGACGGCGTTGAAATGCCCTTCCCGCTTCATCCCGATCTCACGCATGTAGCCGTCGAACATCGCGTCGAGCTCGGCGGCCGCCTGCTCGCGCGTGGCGCCGTCCCTAAGCCGGCCGACCGCACTCATCCACCACATGCCTTTCGACTGCAGCTGGCTGCCCGCGAGCGCCATAGGAATCGTGAGATCGATCGGCGATCCGGTCTGCAGGCCGTAGAACTCCGGGGCCGTGACGCCGACGATGGTGAACCAGTTGGTGCCGACCTGAATGGTGCGGCCGAGGACGTTGGCGTCGAGCGCGAATCGCTGACGCCAGAAGCGATAGCTGATCACGGCGACCGGACCGTCAGGGCCGCCGCGGCCGACGATGGAGTCATCGGCCGGCGTCAGCAGGCGGCCGTACGCCGGACGCACGCCGAGCAGCTCGAAGTAGTTCCCCGATGCGGTCTGCCCACGCACGCGTTCGGCGTTGCCGTCGATCGTGACCTTGAAGCGGTCCTCGCTGAATGCCGCGATGCCGGCGAGGAGTCGCGTGTGGTCGCGCATCAATTCGAACAGCGGATATGGAGGGCCGCTCGTGCCGCCGGACTTTCCGCCGGACGTGTCGACGAAGACCAGCCTGGAGGGATCCTCCACAGGCAGGGTCTTCAACATGACCATGTCGATGAGGCTGAAGATCGCCGTGTTGGCGCCGATGCCGAGCGCCAGCGAGAGGAGCGCGACGCTCGTGAATCCCGGCGACCGCCGGAGCAGCCGCAGCGCGTAGATGACGTCGCCGCGCACCTCGTCGACGATGCGCAGGCCGAGCGCCTGGCGGCAGTCGTCCTTGCGCGCTTCGATGCTGCCGAACTCCGCACGCGCCCGGCGGTGCGCTTCGTCTGGAGGCAGGCCGCTCGCCCGCAAATCGCGTTCGTAGAGATCGAGGTGCGCCTGCATCTCGATCTCCATCGTGCGCTCGACGTCGCTCCGGCGCGAGAGCGCGCGGAGGAAAGACCGCCCTCGCGACAGCAGGCTCATACGTCCTCCGGCGTGGCGTCCAACGCGAAACCGATGGCCTGCGAGAAACGCTGCCAGTAGTCGACTTCTTCTTTGAGCCGCTTCCGGCCGGCCGGGGTCAGGCGGTAGTACCGGGCCTTGCGACGGTTCTCCGACTCACCCCACTCCGAGAGGATGAGGCCCTGGTGCTCGAGTCGATACAGCGCTGGATACAGGGAGCCCTGCTGGATGAGCAGGCGCTCGCGGGTGATCTGCTGGATGCGCAGCAGCACGCCGTAGCCGTGCCGCGGGCCGAGTGAGACCGCCTTGAGGATCAGCAGATCGAGCGTGCCCTGCAGCAATTCGGTCGCATCGCTCACGCGGCTCTCCTAGACAGCCAAGGAGAGTAGCGCCGCTCTCCTAGGATGTCAAGGAAAGCGGCGGACGACGACTACTTGCTTTTCTCTTTCTTCGTCGCGGTGCCGGTCATCGTGTAGGCACCGCCGGCGAAGTCGATCTGCGCGTTGGTCTTGCCCTCGTCGGCGGGCGTGAGTGACACGACTGCGTCGACGGGGTTGCCTTCGTAGTTGAACGAGTACTCGAGGACGAGGCTCTTGTCGGACTTCGAGATGGTCGTGATCGGCTGCGCCGTTTGCTCGCCGCCGGCGATCTCGCCGACGACCTTGTCCTTCTCCACCTTGATCGAAAGCGTGAAGGTGCCGGGCCCATTGGGACCCTGCAGGTCGAGCGTCCAGTCACCGACAAAGGGCTCGGCATCGGCCGGCGTCACCGTCGCCGCGCCCTGGGCCGCCGCGCCCGCGACGGCCGTCAGTAGAAGGAGAGCGGCGGATGCCAGAACGTTCCGGAACATGTGAGCCTCCATGAATGAGCGTGTTACCAAAACTGCAATCGCATGCACCATATCAGGTCATCGCGCGCATCCGACAGGTGCGCACGCATCATTCGCGCATGCAGGTCCGCCCTTCTAAATCGAACGATGTAGCCCCTTTTGTTTGATAGCGTCGCGCGCGCCCTCGCTGGCTCTCGAGTTGCTGCCCCCCGCCCGATGCCTTCTACCCCCTTTGGCGATCAGAGACGGTCAGAGTCCGTATCGAACCGCCGCGACCGCGCCGTAATCGAAGGACGCCGTCTCGCGGCCGTTCCCGCCGCGCCTGCGCGCTACCAGCCGCGCGGCCACATCGCGCTCGGCAGCCTCCTCATCGATCGCGGACTGATCACCGCGGCGCAGCTCGAAGAAGCGATCGCCGATCAGAAACAATCCGGCCGACGATTGGGAAGAGTGCTCATCGAGCTGGGCGTGCTCACGCCGGAAGCGCTCCTCGGAGTGCTCAGCGAGC
>JBKPRU010000106.1:0-16359 GCA_046734675.1 Acidobacteriota bacterium | reverse complement strand
CAGCTATCTCAATTGATCGACGCACACGGATTGCGGATCCGAGAACGAGCGCGTACAATCGCGCGATACCCAAATGGCCTGCGACCTCTGCGACGACACCGGTTGGAAGACGATCACGGTCGATGGTGTCCGTCGCGCGGTGCGCTGCGACTGCTGGCGTGACACGCTGGCGACGCGGCTCCTCGACGAAGCGCGCATCCCGCCGCGCTACCGCTCCTGCGAGCTCGAGACGTTCATCACCTATCCGAACGAGAAGCTGCTGACCGCGGTCAAGCGCGCCAGCCGCTTCGCAGAGCATTTTCCTGGCGGCGAGCAGGCGATGAAGGGTCTGTGTCTCATCGGCCCGCCCGGCATCGGCAAGACGCATCTGGCGGTGGCGGTGCTGCGCCGCGTGATTCTCACGCGCGGCGCGCGCGGGCTGTTCTATGACACGCGCGATCTGCTGCGCCTGATTCGCAGCACCTACAACCCGCTGGTGCGGAC
Source organism: Acidobacteriota bacterium (assembly GCA_046734675.1). Taxonomy (GTDB): domain Bacteria; phylum Acidobacteriota; class Vicinamibacteria; order Vicinamibacterales; family 2-12-FULL-66-21; genus QHWT01. The sequence goes on along the minus strand of JBKPRU010000106.1, from coordinate 15,876 downwards.
CGCGGAAATGGACATCCTTCGTCCCGTCATGGAGGCCGATCTCCTCGTCCTCGACGATCTCGGCTCCGAAAAGCCGTCGGAGTGGGTGGAGGAGACGATGAATCTCATCGTCAACACCCGTTACAACGAGCGCCGCCGCACCATCTTCACGTCGAACTACGAGGACATGCCGGAGCGCGATGCCGAGGGACACGACTTCACGCTGAAAGAGCGCATCGGGTTCCGCATCCACTCGCGCCTCCACGAGATGTGCGAGTTCCTCGAATTCGACGGCGCCGATTTCCGGCACGCGCCGCCCAATCCCACCGGCGACGACTTGATGACGATGTGGAAGGCCAAGGGATCGCGCCGCACGCTGCCGCCGCGCACGAAAGGACCGGTACGCGCGCAGTTGAAGCCGGGGCGCGAGCTCGGGTGGTCGGGCGGAAAGGCGGGGAGCGCCGACTGAACCATCATGCTCGGGCTCTACGTCCACATTCCTTTCTGCTCGTCCATCTGCAATTACTGCAACTTCAATAGAGGCCTCTACGACGCGGCGCTGAAGACGCGCTACGTCGACGCGCTCCTGCGCGACATCGGCCGCGCCGAGGCCGGCCTCCCGGCCGACACGATCTTCTTCGGCGGCGGCACGCCGTCGCTGCTCGATCCCGCCGACGTGCGGGCGATCGTCGGCGCGTGCCGCGCGCAGTTCGACCTCGCGGCCGACGCCGAGATCACCCTCGAGACCAATCCGGAGACCGTCGACCGCGCGAAGCTGGAACGTTTCCTTGAGGCCGGTGTCAATCGTCTCAGCTTTGGTGTGCAGTCGTTCCACGACGAGGAGCTGCAGCGCCTGGGGCGCATCCACTCCGCCGATCGCGCGCGCGTCGTCCTCGGCGAGGCGCGCGCCGCCGGGTTCGACAACGTCAGCCTCGATCTGATGATGTGGCTGCCGGGGCAGAGCGTCGAGCAGTGGCTGCAGAACGTCGAGGGATTGATCGCCGCGTCGCCCGACCACGCGTCGCTGTATCTTCTCGAGCTCTATCCCAACGCACCGCTGAAAGAAGACATGGCGCGGGCCGGCTGGTCGCTCGCGCCCGACGAGGACGCGGCCGACATGTACGAGCGCGCGATGGTTCGTCTCGAGGAGGCCGGCTATCGCCAGTACGAGATCTCGAACGTCGCGCGGCCCGGCCGCGAGTCACGCCACAACGTCAAATACTGGACCGACGGCGAGTGGCTCGCGTTCGGCTGCGGCGCGCACGCGACGCGCGGCGGCGTGCGGTGGACGAACGTCTCGGGCACGGAGGAGTACATCGCGCGCGTGATGAGCGGGATGGACCTTGTGACCGAGCGCCGCGTGCTGACGAGGGAGGAGCGGCTCGAGGAGGCGCTGTTCACGGGCTTGAGGCTCGTCGAAGGCGTCGATATCGACGCGGCAGGTGCGCGCTACGGCTGTGATGTGTGGGCGCGCTACGGACGCGAGTTGCAGCCGTACATCGATGCGGGCTGGCTGGTGCGCGACGGGCCGCGGTTGAGGCTCACGCGCCCCGGCATGCTTATGGCTAACGAGATCATGGCGGTCTTCGTATGACGCGCACACGCGCGGAAAGTCGTTGTTGGTGCGCACGGATTCGCTGCGCCGACTCCGGCCGGCCGTGCCTGTGTGCGACTTCGCGGATGAGACCGCTGTGATAGAGTGACGTTCTTTGCCAGTCGAGGTTCAAGGAGGATATTGGACGATGCGTGCTCTGATTTCGACTTTTGCGCTTGCAGTGGCGCTCGCGCCGGCCGCCGCCTTCGCGCAGACGCAGACCCCGCCCGCGCAGCCGCCCGCAGGCCAGCAGCCGACGACAGGGCAGCAGCCGCCAGCGGGACAGCCGCCCGCAGGACAGCCACCCGCGGGCCAGCCACCCGCGGGTCAGGCGCCCGCCGAGAAGACTGCGCCCAAGCTGTCGTTTCCGACTCCCGCAGGAATCCTGCTCGTCCAGGTGAAGCCGGATCAGGCCACCGCCTTCGAAGAGATGATCGCGAAGCTGAAAGCGGGTGTGGCGAAGAGCGACAAGCCCGAGCTGAAGGCGCAGCAGAACGCGTGGCGCGTCTACAAATCGAGTGAAGGCATGCAGGGGAACACCCTCTACGTGATTCTGATCGACCCGGCGGTGCCGAACACCGAATATCAGTTCCTCGAGGTGTTGAACGACACCCTGACGGTCGAAGAACAGCGCGCGCCCGAGACGCAGGAGATGTACAAACGGTTCGCGGCATCGGTCGCCAGCATGAACCGCTTGAATCTGACCCCGGTCGGAGGTGGCCAGTAGTGATCACGCGGATGGTGACGCCTCGCATCATCCTCGCGCTCGGTCTCAGCGTCGCGCTGCAGGGCGCCGCATCAGCGGCGCCGCAGCAACCTGCGAGTCAGACGCCGCCGGCCACCACGCCGCAGCCGCAGACACCGCCATCGCCAACGCCGACGCATCAGCCGCCGGCCCAGGGCACCACGTCCCAACCGCCGGCGACGCAGAGCGGTCAGCAGCCTTCGCAGCCCGCGGCGCCCGGCCGGTCGTTCTCGGCGGACGCGGGAATGTTCTTCAACAACATCCGCCCCGACAAGGCCGCCGATTTCGAGACGATCATGGGGCGCGTCAAGGAAGCGCTCGCAAAGAATCCCGATCCGATTCGCAAGCAGCAGGCGGCGAGCTGGAAGGTCTTCAAGGCGGTGGAACCCGGCGCGCCACTCCCTGACGGCGGCCGCGCGGTGCTCTACGTGTTCGTGCTCGATCCGGTCGTGAAGAACGCCGACTACACGATCACGAAGATCCTGTCCGAGGCGTTCCCGAGCGAAGTGCAGGAGCTCTACACCAAGCTCGTGGCCTGCTACCCGCCACAGAGCGGCCAGAGCATCGTCAATCTGCAGGCGGTCATCAACATGTCCGGTACCGCAGCGTCGGGCGGAAAGTAACGGCGCTCCAAGCCACAGCAAGAGAGCCACAGAACAACACAAAACAACACAGAAAACGCATTTGGTTTGTGTTCGTTGGTGTTTTTCTGTGGCCCTTCGTCGTGTTCTTCTGTGGCCTTCTTTTCTGTGGCACCCTTCAGAACTTCAGGTTTACCCCGGCATAAAAACGCTGCACGGTGGAATGCAGCGGGCTCCCACTCAACGTCAGCACGCGGTAGTCGAAGCGCAGACGCAGCGGCCCCGCGAGGCTCATTTTCACGCCGCCGCCGACGTTGACGCCGACGTTCGTCTCCGATCGATCGGTGATTGACACCGTTTCGCGGTAGATGCCGCCGCCGGCGGTCGCATACGGCTGGAAGCCGAAGATCGCCACCGGTGTCTGGAGCAGGCCGTTGAACATGAAGGTGCGCAGTCCCGGCGCGAGTTCGACGGCGTCGATGTCCTCGCCGCTGTTCGCGTATTCGAATTCGAAGCCGACGATCATCAGGCCGGTGCCGATCGCGAAGCCTCTGACGCCGTGATTCGATGGAGTGCCATTGACGCCGACGAACGCGGTGAGGTCGGCGCGCGCCGGCGCGGCGGGGCAGAGCAGGAGGACGAGGGCCGCGGCGCCGATGAGTGAGGGGCGGATGCGCATGCCGAATCGTACCACCGCTCGCCCATCGCCCCTCGCCCCTCGCCTCTCGCCGCTCCCTCCTGATACTCTCAAAGGGCGATGGACTTTCGTCCCACCGAAGAACAGGCGCTCTTGCGCCGGACGGTCCGCGAGTTCGCGGAGAGCGAGATCCGTCCGCACGTCATGGAGTGGGACGAGGCGCAGCACTTCCCGATGGACCTGCTGCCGAAGCTGGCCGCGCTCGGGCTGATGGGGATTCAGTTTCCCGAGATCTACGGCGGTCCGGGCATGACGGCGGTCGACTACTGCATCTGCATCGAGGAGATCGCGCGCGTGTGTCCGGCGATCGCGCTGTCGGTGGCGGCGCACAACGGGCTCTGTACCGCGCACATCGCGATGTTCGGCAACGACGCCCAGAAGCAGCAGTATCTGCCGCGGCTCATCGGCGGCGAGGTGCTCGGGGCGTGGGGGCTGACCGAAGCAAGCGCGGGCAGCGACGCGGCCGCGATGCGGACGACGGCCACGAAGCAGGGCGCGTGCTGGGTGTTGAACGGCTCGAAGCAATTCATCACGCACGGCAGCATCGGCGGCATCATGGTTGCGATGGCGATTACGGATCGCGGCAAGGGCCATCGCGGCATCTCCGCCTTCGTCGTCGAGCACGGGACGCCGGGCATGCGCGCCGGGAAGAAAGAGAACAAGCTCGGGATGCGCGCCAGCGACACCAGCGAGGTGGTCTTCGAGGACTGCCGAATCCCTGCCGCGCAGATGCTCGGCGACGAGGGGCAGGGCTTCATCAACACGCTGCAAGTGCTCGACGCCGGACGCATCGGGATCGCGGCGCTGTCGGTCGGCCTTGCGCAAGGCGCGTACGAAGCCGCGCGCGACTACGCGCTCGAGCGCCGCCAGTTCGGGCAGCCGATCGCCCAGTTCCAGGCGATCCAGTGGAAGCTCGCCGATGCCGCGACCAAGATCGAAGCGTCGCGTCTCCTCACGTATCGCGCGGCGTATCTCAAGGACCTGGGCGTGCGTACGACGCGCGAGTCGTCCATGGCAAAGCTCTATGCGAGCGAAGTCGCGGTCCGCGTCGCCGAAGACTGCGTGCAGATTCACGGCGGCTACGGGTTCGTCAAGGACTATCCCGCGGAGAAGTACTTCCGCGACGTGAAGCTGCTGACGATCGGCGAGGGGACCAGCGAGATCCAGCGGCTCGTCATCGCGCGCCAGTTGCTGGGACAGTGAGCGATTCGACGACGACCACGGCGCGTCCGCCGCTCGCCGAGCGCGTGCTGCAAGGAGATCCGCGCGCCATCGCGCGTGCGATCAGCCTGATCGAGGACGAAGCCCCCCCGGGCGCGGATCTCGTGCGCCGCATCTTCGCGAACACGGGCCGTGCCTATCTGGTCGGCGTCACCGGCGCACCGGGGGCCGGCAAGAGCACGCTCGTCGATCGCTTGATCGCCGAGCTCCGCGGCCGCGGTCGCACGATCGGGGTCGTCGCCGTGGATCCGACGAGCCCGTTCAGCGGCGGCGCCATTCTCGGCGATCGCGTCCGCATGCAGGCGCACGTCGCCGATGCCGGCGTGTTCATCCGCAGCATGGCGACGCGCGGGCACCTCGGCGGCCTGGCGCGCGCGACCGGCGAGGCCGCGCTCGTCCTCGACGCCTCCGGCAAGGACGTCGTGGTCATCGAGACGGTCGGCGTCGGGCAGGACGAAGTGGAGATCGTCCGCACCGCCGACATCTCCATCGTCACGCTCGTGCCCGGCACGGGCGACGAGGTGCAGGCACTCAAAGCCGGCATCATGGAGATTGCCGACATCTTCGTCGTGAACAAGGCGGATCGCGAAGGAGCGGATCGCACGGTCGCGTCGATCGAGGCGCTGCTCTCGCTGGAATCGTTCGGCGGCGGACGCTGGCGTCCGCCGATCGTGAAGACCGAGGCGACGGCGGGGAAGGGCATCGCGGACCTGGCCGACGCGATCGAGCGCTTCCGCGAACACATGGCGCCGGTCCAGGGGGAGCGCCGCCGCGCGCGGGCGGAATGGCGCGTTCGCGAGCTGCTCGCGCACCGCTTCGCGCAGCACGTCCACGATCGAGTGTTGTCCGCCGGTGAGTTCGATCGCTACCTGGATCGGATTGCGGCACGCGAGACGGATCCGTATACGGTGGTGGACGAGATATTGAAACGTTCGGGCGTGGTGATATCAGCAACATGAAAGCAACCCTGGACCATGTCGGCATCGCGGTCGCGGATCTGCGCGAAGCGCTCGCGTTCTACCGCGACGCGCTCGGCCTCGACATCGCCGCGCCGGAGGACGTCGCGTCGCAGCGCGTGCGCGCGCACTTCGTCCCGGCCGGCGGCGCCGCGCTCGAACTGCTCGAAGCGACGGCCGATGACTCACCCATCGCGAAGTACGTCGCGAAGCGCGGCCCCGGCCTTCATCACATCACGCTGCGCGTCGACGACCTGACCGCCGCGCTCGCGCGCTTGAAGGCGCACGGCGTGCGGCTGATCGATGAGACCCCGCGGCCCGGCGCCCACGGTTCACGCGTCGCCTTCATCCATCCCGCGAGCGCCCACGGAGTGCTGGTCGAGTTGAAACAGGAAGGAATCGGAGGAAACGAAGGGTCGCAGGAAGGCGCGCGCACTCCCGCATGACACTAGGAGAGTTCGAGCTCACGCCGCTGCTCGACGGCTACATCCGGCTGGACGGCGGCGCGATGTTCGGGGTGGTCCCGAAACCGTTGTGGGAGAAGCGCGCACCCGCCGACGAGCGCAACCGCATCACGCTCGCCATGCGGCCGCTGCTCGTCGCCGCACCGCGGCAGCTGATGATCATCGACGCGGGACTCGGCGACAAGACCGACGCGAAGTTCAACGACATCTACGGCGTCGATCGGGCCGACAATCTCGACGCGTCGCTCGCCCGCGCGGGCGTGACCGCACCGCAGATCGATCTCGTCCTCGCCTCGCACCTGCACTTCGATCACGCCGGCGGCTTCACGTCGCGGAGCGCGGACGGCACGGTCCGGCCGCGGTTCCCGAACGCCCGCTACCTGGTCAACACCGGCGAGTGGGACGATGCGAGCCATCTGCACGAGCGGAACCGGGCCAGCTATCTCGCCGAGAACTTCGTGCCGCTCGCCGAGGCGGGCGTCGTCGACTTCACGCGCGACGATCAGGAGATCATGACGGGTGTCCGGGTCGCGCGCTCCGGCGGCCACACGCGCTGCCATCAGATCGTGTATCTCGAGTCCGAAGGGCGCACCGCCGTGTTCGCCGCCGATCTGATGCCGACCACCGCGCACGTCGACGAGCCGTGGATCATGGGCTACGACCTCTACCCGATGGAGACGCTCGCGTTCAAGAAGGCGTTCGTGCGCGAGGCCATCGACCGCGAGTATCTGATATTTTTCGAGCACGACCCGAAGATCGCGGCGGGATTCATCCGCGAACGCAACGGGAAGAAGTACGTGGAGGCGACGGCGTGACGGACGTGAGCATCGGGATCATCGGCGGCAGCGGGCTGTACGACATGGCGGAACTGACGGATCGGGAAGAGCGTCGCCTCGAGACGCCGTTCGGCGATCCGTCAGGTCCCTACGTCATCGGCACGCTGGGAGGGAAGCGGGTGGCATTCCTGGCGCGCCACGGCGTCGGTCACCGCTACATGCCGACCGAGTTGAACTACCGGGCCAACCTCTACGGCATGAAGCTGCTCGGGGTCGACTACATCGTGTCGGCGAGCGCGGTGGGATCGCTGCAGGAGCGCTACGTCCCGCAGCACCTGGTCATCCCCGATCAGTTCTTCGATCGCACGAAGGGGCGCATCAGCACGTTCTTCGGCAACGGCATCGTCGCGCACGTGGCGTTCGCGCATCCGGTCTGCGAGCGGCTCGGCGCCGCGGCCTACGACGCCTGCCGCGCCGTCGGCGCGACCGTGCACAAGGGCGGCACCTACGTCTGCATGGAAGGCCCGCAGTTCTCGACGCTCGCCGAGTCGAAGCTCTATCGCTCGTGGGGCATGGACATCATCGGCATGACCAACCTGCAGGAGGCGAAGCTCGCGCGCGAAGCGGAGATCTGCTACGCGACGATCGCGCTCGTCACCGACTACGACTGCTGGCATCCCGAGCACGATTCGGTCACCGTCGACATGATCGTCGCGAATCTCGTCGCCAATGCGAAGACCGCGCAGGCGGTGATCGCGCAGACGGTGTCACGGCTCCCCTACGAGCGCACGTGCGGCTGCAGGGACGCGTTGAAGCATGCGATCCTGACGCGGCCGGACGTGATCCCGGAGAACACGAAACGCGCGCTCGCGCCGATCATCGGCAAATACGTGAAATGATCCAATCGCAGGTGCAGATGTAGGGCGGGTCTTCAGACCCGCCGTGTCCGGGTCTAAAGACCCGGCCTACGACAGACCGGCAACCGACAACTGACAACTGACAACCGACATGTCCATCGTCATCACGGGTTCGATCGCCTTCGACTACCTCATGTCGTTCCCCGGGAAGTTCACGGAACACTTCCTGCCCGAGCACATGAACCGCGTCAGCCTCAGCTTCCTCGTCGACACGATGGACAAGCGGCGCGGCGGCTGCGCGCCGAACATCGCCTACACGCTGGCGCTGCTCGGCGAGCGGCCGCGCCTGATGGGGACGGCGGGGCAGGACTTCGAGGAATACCGCCGCTGGCTCGAAGCCGCGCGCGTCGATACCTCGCTGGTGAAGATCGTGAACGACAAGTTCACCGCGTCCTTCTTCTGCAGCACCGACGTCGAGAACAATCAGATCGCGTCCTTCTATACCGGCGCGATGGCCAATGCCGGCGAGCTCTCGTTCCGCACCGTCGAGAACTGCCGGTTCGCGATCGTCTCGCCGAACGATCCCGGAGCGATGCTGCAGTATGCGGAAGAGTGCCGCGCACTCGGCATCGCGTATGTCTGGGATCCGGGTCAGCAATGCGCGCGCATGTCCGGCGACGAGCTGCGCGACGGACTGGTCGGCGCCGCCATGGTGATCTGCAACGACTACGAGTTCGAGCTGCTGCGCCAGAAGACCGGCCTCGACGAGGCGGCGGTGCTCGAGCACGCCGGCGCGCTCGTCGTCACGCGCGGCGAGAACGGTTGCACGGTGAAAGAGCGCGGCGGCGCGGGCGCGGCCGTGCCGGCCGTCCCGCCGCATCGCATCGTCGATCCGACCGGCGTGGGCGACGCGTTCCGCGGGGGACTCCTTAAGGGACTTGCCGTAGGCGCGGATCTCGAGACCTGCGCGCGGCTCGGGAGCGTGGCCGCGACCTACGCTCTCGAACATCTTGGCGGCCAGTCCCACGCGTACTCGTGGGACGAGTTCCGCGAGCGCTACGAATCACACTTTGGTGCTCTGGCGCGAATGGTCTGAATCGGCCATACTGCGCCGACTCACGTGCCGGCGTGGGTGTCTCGATAGCACTTTCAGGGGGCGCGTTACCGATGGTTCATCGATCGCGCGCCAGCGTCCGTCGAATGCCGAGGACGCGCGTTCGACGAACACGGAACATCCCTTGCAGCGCCGCGCCGCGGAGGTTGCACCTCGTGACACGCCTCGCTTTCCTCTCCGCGCTCCTTCTCGCAGCTACCCCCGCCTTCGCGCAGGACAGTCGACCCGGCGACGCTCAGGCTCCGACCTTCCGGAGCGGCGCGAGCCTCGTGTCGCTGAATGTCACGGTCAGCGACGGCAACCGGTTCGTCACGGGGCTGCAGCCGGCAGACTTCGCGGTCTTCGAGGACGGCGTGAAGCAGAATGTGCGCTTTTTCGAGTCAAACGCGGTGCCCCTCGATCTATTCGTGCTGCTCGATACGAGCGCCAGCATGACGGATCGGATGGACGTGGTGCATGAGGCGGCGATCGGGTTCCTCAAAACCCTGCGGACCGGCGACCGTGGCGCGGTGGTCGCGTTCAGCGACACCGTCAGCGTCGTCCAGGGATTGACCGACGAGCGTCCGCTGCTCGAAAAGGCCATCGATTCGACGCGGGCCCACGGCGCGACCGCGCTCAACAACGCCATCTACATTGCCCTCAAACAGTTCGGCATCCAGGGGCGCCAGGACGGGGAAGTGCGGCGGCAGGCGATTGCAGTCCTGTCGGACGGGGAAGATACGTCGAGCCTCGTCACCTTCGACGACGTGCTGACGCTGGCGCGGCGGATGGGAGTGAGTATTTACACGGTGTCACTGCAGTCAAAGTATGCAGGTCAACGGCAGCTGCAGGAAGGCAAGGGGCGGTATTTCTCCGAGTCTGACTATTCGATGAAGATGCTCGCCCGCGAGACGGGTGCGCTGTCCTTTTTCCCGGCGCTGGTGACCGATCTGAAGGGCGTGTATGCCTCCATCGCGGCCGAACTCGCCAGCCAGTATTCGATCGGCTACGTCCCCGCGAACGCGCGTCCCGACGGCCGGTTCCGCCGGATCGTCGTGCAGGTGCCATCCCGTCCGGAGCTGAAACCGCGCACGCGCCTCGGTTATACCGCCGAGGGCGGCGAGGTCAAGGCGGCCCCGGAACATTCGGCCGGCGGACTGCAGCGCTGACCCTCGCCCGCCTCCTCCTTGCGGCGCTCGCGCTCTGGGTGGCCGCCTTCACGATCGCGCCTGTGGCGGTCGTGTCGCGCGTGCCGATTCTGTCGTCGGCCGCGGCGCTCGTCTACGCGGCGGGCGGTCTTGTCTGTCATCAACGGCCGGAGCGATCGTTTCATCTCGGCGGGCGTCAGCTCGCGGTCTGCGCACGATGCACGGGGTTGTATGCCTCCGCGCTCGCGGGCGGGATCGTGTCGCTCCTCGTCGGCGTCCCGATCGTCTCCGCGTCTCGTGCGCGGGTGTGGCTCGCGCTTGCGGCGGTGCCAACCGCCGTGACCGTCGGTCTCGAGCTTGCCGGCCTCGCGTATCCGTCGAACGTCGTTCGCCTGATCTCTGCGCTTCCGCTCGGCGCTGTTGCCGCGTGGCTGGTGATTGGAGAGCTGCGCGCGAGGAGAACGGAGGACGGACGGAGGACGGAGCACGGATGACGGAGGCGCCCTTGAGTTATCATTCCATGATCGAATGGCCGCGAAATCGACAACGGCGGAACGGACGCGCGCGTCAGCTGAACCCGGCGTGCTCGCCCTCGTAATGGTCCTCGCCTGGCTCGTGCCAGGCGCGGCGCACCTCTGGCAGGGCCGCCGGCAGAAGGGGCTGATCTTTCTGCTCGCGCTGCCGCTGATGTTCGTCACCGGCCTGCTGCTCGGCGGGCGGCTGTTCCCGTTGGAGGTCTCCGAGCCGCTCGTGTTTCTTGGCGCGATCGCGGACCGCGGGATCGGCCTGCCGTTCTTCATCGCGCGGTTCATGGACGCGGGTGCGGGGCTGGTCACGGCCGTGTCCTACGAATACGGCAACACGTTCCTCATGACCGCGGGGTTGCTGAATTTCCTCGTCATGCTCGACGCGTACGACATCGCGGCAGGGCGCAAATGACCAGCCACTTCTGGATCATGGTGCTCTTCGCGTTCTTCGTCTCGCTCATCTTCGCGGTGCTGCTGCGCGACGAGCCGCGCGAGCAGCTGAAGAGCGGCGGGCTGATGCTCCTCGCCTTCGTGGTGGTCGCGTATGTGCTCGGCTGGCTGATGTACCCGCTGCCGCTGTAGTCCAGTTGAACCGCCTGTGAGCTGACGGATCCGGAGAGGACGGAGAGAACGGAAAGAACGGAAGACATTTTTTTGTATCGCGCCACCTTGTGAGCACACGACTGAAAGCCAGCAAGACATACACTGATGCCGCCCTCTCCGTGCTCTCCGAACTCTCCGTTCTCGTGGCTACCACCGGCGTCCCGCACGATGGGGTTGAGACGGTACTGAAATGAGTTTCGAGAACCTCCTGATCGATCGCGAAGGCCCCGTGGCGATCGTGACGATCAATCGGCCCAAGGTCCTGAACGCGCTGAACACGCAGACGCTCGACGAACTGCGGCGCGCGATCCTGCAGTTGAAGCACGACGAGAGCGTCCGTGCGGTGGTGCTCACCGGCGCGGGCGAGAAGTCCTTCATCGCCGGCGCCGATATCAACGAGCTGGCGGTGCAGACGCCGACCGGCGGACGCGAGCATGCGACGATCGGCCAGCACGTGCTCGATCTGATCGAGCACATGGGGAAGCCGGTGATTGCGGCCATCAACGGCTACGCGCTGGGCGGCGGCTGCGAGCTGGCGATGGCGTGCACGATCCGGATCGCGGCCGAGACGGCGAAGCTCGGGCAGCCGGAGATCAATCTCGGGATCATTCCCGGGTATGCCGGCACGCAGCGTCTCGCGCGGATTGTCGGGCGCGGGCGCGCGCTGGAGCTGCTGCTGACCGGCGATCAGATTCCTGCGCAGGAAGCGCATCGGCTCGGGCTGGTCAATCGCGTCGTGCCGGCGGCCGATCTGATGCGCGAGGCGAGGGCGCTGGCGGCCACGCTGGCGGCCAAGGCGCCGGTCGCGGTGCGCTACATCCTCGAGGCGGTGCACAAGGGTCTGGAGATGCCGTTTCCGCAAGCGCAGGTGTTCGAGGCGACGCTGTTCGGCCTGGTCGCGAGCACCGAGGACATGCGCGAGGGCACCAAGGCCTTTCTCGAGAAGCGCAAGCCGGAGTTCAAAGGCAAATAGATGCGCGCGATCGAAGCGAACGAGCGAATGCGAGTGAGCCACGCGAACGGAGCGGGGCCCGGGGCCCCCGCGAGTGAGCGTGTAGGGGGGCCGGGGGGCGACGCCCCCCGCATGAGAAAGGACATGCGCGAGGGCACCAAGGCCTTTCTCGAGAAGCGCACGCCGGAGTTCAAAGGCAAATAGAATGCGCGCGATCGAAGCGAACGAGCGAATGCGAGTGAGCCACGCGAACGGAGCGGGGCCCGGGGCCCCCGCGAGTGAGCGTGTAGGGGGGCCGGGGGGCGAGGCCCCCCGCATGAGAAAGGACATGCGCGAGGGCACCAAGGCCTTTCTCGAGAAGCGCAAACCCGAGTTCAAGGGGCGCTGACGCATGCGTGGATCAGGAGGAGCGCCCGGCCAGATCGGGGACGCGTCGCGGCTGCGCGTCGCGGTGATCGTCGCGCGCTTCAACGCCGAGGTCACGGATCGGCTGCGCGACGGCGCCGTCGCGGCACTGCGCGAGGCGGGCGCACCGGACACCGCGGTTGAAATTTTTTCCGTGCCGGGCGCGTTCGAGATCCCCCAGGCGGCCCGTGCCGTGGCCGAGACCGGCCGGTTCGACGCGGTCGTTTGTCTTGGCTGCCTGATTCGCGGCGAGACGCCGCACTTCGAATACATCGCCTCGGCGGCCGCGCACGGCATCACCGACGCGGCCGGCGAGACCGGCGTGCCGATGGCATTCGGCGTGCTCACGACCAACACCGTGGAACAGGCGATGGAGCGCGCGGGCGACGGGCCCGACAACAAGGGCCGCGAGGCCGCGGCGGCGGCGATCGAGATGGCGGCGCTCTACCGCACGCTCGCCGCGACCCACTCGCGCCCGTCGGGGTTCCGCGCATGAGTATCGCCAGCGGTACCGAGCGGCATCGGGCGCGCGAGGCGGCGCTGCAGATGCTCTACCAGTGGGAGGTCGGCCGCGCCAGCGCGCACGAGGCGGTCGTGACCTACTGGCCGTCGCGCGAAGCAGAGCAGCCGGTCGCGGAAGAGACGCAGGCGTTCGCGAACGCGCTGATGCGCGGCACCATCGAGCGGGTCAAGGAGACCGACGATCTGATTGCCGCGCACGCGCACAACTGGCGGGTCGAGCGGATGGCGGTGATCGATCGCCTGGTGCTGCGCCTGGCGATCTACGAGCTGCTGACCGAGCCGGAGACACCCGCGAAAGTGATCATCAACGAAGCGCTCGAACTCGCCCGGACCTTCAGCGGCGAAGAGCCGGTGCCGTTCATCAACGGCATCCTCGATGCCGTCCGCAAGACACTGGCGCGCGACTGACCGCCCGCCCCACGATCGATGACCGACGAACGAGAATCCGATCAGCTCCGCCAGCGGCGCGCCAACTTCGACGAGCTGCAGCGGCTTGGCATCCATCCCTACCCGCACGTCTTCGAGCGCACCGACACGATCCAGGCGCTCGTCGACGGGCACAACGACACGCCAGGCGAGGCCCTCGAGGCCGCGCACATCCAGACGCGGACCGCCGGGCGCATCCTCGCCATCCGCAGCTTCGGCAAGGCGAACTTCCTCGCGATCTCCGACGGCGCCGCGCGCATCCAGGTCTACGTGCGCAAGGACGCGCTGAGCGAGCGCGACTTCGCGCTGTTCAAGCTGCTCGACTTCGGTGATTTCGTCGGCGTCGAAGGGCACCTGTTCCGCACCAAGACCAACGAGCTGACGATCTGGGCGACCAAGCTCGAATTCCTCGCGAAGTGCTTCATCCCGCTCCCCGAGAAGTGGCATGGGCTGCAGGACGTCGAGATCCGCTACCGCCAGCGTTACCTCGATCTGATCGTCAATCCGGAATCGCGGCGGGTGTTCGAGACGCGCAGCCGGGTGCTGGCGGCGATTCGCATCTTCCTCAACGCGCGCGGCTACCTCGAGGTCGAGACGCCGATGATGCAGCCGATTGCCGGCGGCGCGCTGGCGCGCCCGTTCGTGACGCATCACAACGCGCTCGACATGCAGCTGTTCCTGCGCATCGCCCCGGAGCTGTACCTGAAGCGACTCGTGGTCGGCGGGCTCGAGCGCGTCTACGAGATCAACCGCAACTTCCGCAACGAAGGCATCTCGACGCAGCACAATCCCGAGTTCACGATGCTCGAGTTCTACCAGGCCTACAGCGAGTACCACGAGCTGATGGCGATGACCGAGCAGATGATCTCGACGGTCGCGCGCGAGGCCATCGGGACCGATCAGATCACCTTCGGCGAGCATGCGATCTCGCTCGCGCCGCCCTACCGGCGCGTCTCGCTGCGCGACGGCGCGCGCGAGGCCGCGTCGGCGCGGCTCGGCACGAGCGTCACGGATGCGGACTTGAGGTCGAAGGATTCCGCCGCCGCGATCGCGAAGCGGCTGCATCTCGAGCTCCAGCCGTCATGGGGCGCCGGCAAGATCGCGACGGAGATCTTCGAGCGGCTCAACGAGGACGCGCTCGTCCAGCCCACGTTCGTCTACGACTTCCCGACCGAGGTGTCGCCGCTCTCCAAGCAGCGCGACGACGACCCGGAGACGGTCGAGCGCTTCGAGCTCTACGTCGGCGGCTTCGAGGTGGCGAACGCCTTCAGCGAGCTGAACGATCCCGCCGAACAGCGGCGCCGTTTCGAGGCGCAGTTGAAGGACAAGGCGGCCGGCGACGTCGAGGCGCACGCGATGGACGAGGACTACATCCGCGCGCTCGAGTACGGGCTGCCGCCGACGGCCGGCGAAGGGGTCGGCATCGATCGGCTCGTGATGCTCCTGACCAACAGTCCGTCGATCCGCGACGTCATCCTGTTCCCGCTGATGCGCCCGCGCGGGTGAGTCCTGCCGCGGAGGGCTGGAATAGAATGAAGGGACGCGCATGAACCTGCCCTTCGAGCTGTTCGTCGCCGTCCGCTATCTGCTGGCGCGGAGGAAGCAGGCGTTCATCTCGCTCATCTCCTTCATCTCGATCCTGGGCGTGATGGTTGGCGTGATGGCGCTCCTCATCGCGCTGGCGCTGATGACGGGGTTACAAGGGGAGCTCCGCGATCGCATCGTCGGCTCGTCTGCGCACGTGTATGTGTTCAAGGCGGGTGAGGGCATCCGCGACGCCGCCGCGGAGGTCGCCCGCTTGAAACAGCTGCCACACGTCGTCGGCGCGGCGCCGGCGGTGATCGGGCAGGGGCTGGTCTCGAGCGGTCAGAGCGCGAACGCGCCGGTCACGATCAAAGGCATCGACACGACGCTCGAACCCACCGTCACCGATATCCGCCGCGCCATGACCTCGGGAAGTCTGGATGCGGTGCGCGCGCAGCCCGAAGGGATGGACGGCGTCGTTCTCGGCAAGGATCTCGCCCACACGCTTGGCGTGCAGGTCGGCGACATCGTCCGCCTGCTCACGCCGGAGGGGACGCTGTCGCCGTATGGCCTGATGCCGCGCACGCGCAGCTTCAAGGTCGTCGGCATTTTCAGCCTCGGACTCTACGAGTTCGACAGCGCCTACGGGCTCATGGACCTGTCGGTCGCCGAGCGGCTGCTCGACAAGGATCATCCCGACTTCATTCAGCTTCGCCTCGACGACATGTTCGCCGCGCCGACGATTGCCGCGGACATCCAGGAATCGCTCGGCATCCAGTACTCGACCGAGGACTGGGCCGACATGA
>JBKPRU010000105.1:0-7943 GCA_046734675.1 Acidobacteriota bacterium | reverse complement strand
GACATGCGCGACGCCGATCGGTGGTCACGCGGGCGGGTGTTCGGGAGATCGGGCGATCCGGTCACCTCAGATCACCGGATCACCCGATCACCGGATCACCGGATCACGCGATGCCGCCGTCCTCCTTCATCCGATTCAGCTTGTTGTGCAGCGTCTTCAAGCTGATGCCGAGGATCTCGGCGGCGCGGGTCTTGTTGTTGCGCGTGTGCTCGAGGGTCAGCAGGATCAGCCGCCGCTCGGCCTCGTCGACCGTGGTGCCCGGCGCGAGCGTGACCGTCGGCAGCGTCTCTTCTCCCTTCGTGACGAGCAGCGGCGGGAGGTGATGGGTCGTGATGAAGTCGCTGTCGGACAGGATCGTCGCGCGCTCCATCACGTTCCGCAGCTCACGGATATTGCCCGGCCACGGGTATTGCTCCAGCACGTGCATCGCGTCCTGATCGACGGCGCGCACGGCCTTGCTGTTGACGGTATTGAACTCGTTGAGGAAGCGCTGGATCAACAGCGGCACGTCCTCACGCCGTTCGCGCAGCGGCGGCAGCTCGATCGCGAACACGTTCAACCGGTAATAAAGATCCTCGCGCAGCTTGCCGTTGCGCACCGCGTCGATTGGGTTGACGTTGGTCGCGGCGATGACGCGCACGTCGACCGACTGCTCCTGGCGTCCGCCGAGGCGCCGGAACGTCCGCTCCTGCAGCACGCGCAGCAGCTTCACCTGCGTCGCCGGCTGCATCTCGGCGATTTCGTCGAGGAACAGCGTGCCGCGATGCGCCAGCTCGAAGACGCCGGTGCGCCGATCGTGCGCCCCGGTGAACGCGCCCTTCTCGTGTCCGAAGATCTCGCTTTCGAGCAGCGTCTCGGGGATCGCCGCGCAGTTGATCGCAACGAAGGGGAACGAGGATCGCGGGCTGAGCTCGTGAATCGTCTGCGCGACGAGCTCCTTCCCCGTGCCGGATTCCCCCCAGATCAACACCGACGCGTTGGTCGGCGCGGCCTGCTCGACGACGCGATACACGCTGCGAATGCCGGGACTGTTGCCGACGATTCGTCCGAAGCTTCCCTGCTCCCGCAGCTGCCGCCGCAGGTGCTTCACTTCGCGCAGCGTCTCCTGCCGTTCGACCGCCTTCTGCAGCAGGATCTTGAGCCGCTGCGGATCGACGGGCTTGCTCAAATAGTCGTACGCGCCTTCCTTGATCGCTTCGACGGCGCTGTCGACGGTGCCCTGCGCGGTGAGCAGGATCAGCGTGATGTCGGACAACTGATCCTTTAACGCGCGCAAGAGCTCGAGGCCGCCCATGCGGGGCATCACGAGGTCCGACACGATGATCGCCGGACGGAAGGTCGTGACCTTCTGCAGCGCCTCCTCACCGTTCGCCGCGGCGTCGGTGTGAAAGCCCCACGCGCCCACGAGCTCGGTGAGGCCGATACGCGTCGACGGATCGTCCTCCACGATCAGAACGCGTTCTGCGGGTCCCCCTCGATCGTCTGGCTCTTCGGTGGACATGCGATCCGTTTCTGTCAGCGTAGCCACAAATCGGAGTGTACCACCGGGAGCGTAAGAATTACCGACATCCCGGCCCGATGGCTCATCTTCAATCAGTTGCGGCCGAGGTAGTGGTCGAGGTACGCCCATTGCACTCTGTCGAGGTGGAGGCCCGACCCCCTATGAAGCGCATGCTCGTTCTCCTGTGCGGTGCAGCCCTCGTCGGCGCGTGTTCGCACGAGCCCGATGCGTTGACAGTTTCAGCTGCCGAACGTCCGGAATCTGCCGCGGCGACGTCCAAAGCGGGATCGTCGGCAAATCACACCCCGGATTCCTCCGATTACCGCGCGATCTCGATCCCCGCGGGCACCGTGCTGCCCGTGACGCTCGAGACGTCGGTTGGCTCGGACATCAGCCGCGTGGAGCAACCGGTGCACGGTTCGCTGCGCCGCGCCGTCTTCATCAAGGGCGTCGAGGTGCTGCCCGCCGGCGCGGCGATCAGCGGCCATGTCACCGCTGCCGAGCGGCCGGGACGAGTGAAAGGGCGCGGCCGCATCGCGATGCGATTCACCGAGCTCGACACGCCAGGTGAAGGCACGACGCGGATCAGCACGGCGACGGTTGCGCGGCTTGCGCCCGCGACGAAGGAAAAGGACACGCTCGAGATCATCGCCCCGGCGGCCGGCGGTGCCGTCGTCGGACGGATCGTCGGCGGCAAGAGCGGCGCAGCGAAAGGCGCGGTGATCGGCGGCGCGGCGGGCACGGGCTACGTCCTGTCGACGCGCGGCAAGGAAGTACGGCTCGGCCGTGGCGCGAGCCTCTCGGTCCGCCTGACCGCGCCCTTGACCGTTCGCGTCAAGAACTGACGCGCTGCACGCGCACGCCGTCGGGCGTGCGCGTGCTACATTCGCCGTGTGTCGGACGGTGTCGTCCAGAGTTCGCCGGAGATCATCGGGCCTCCCTGCCGGCGCGGGGTGCTGCCCATCGAACGCGCGGCCGCGGCACTCGAAGTCATCCTCTGTTCCGGTTTTCCCACGCAGCTGATCATCATCACGGTCCTGACGACGTTCGGGATGCGGCCGCTCGTCGGCGGGCAGCTGTCGCCCGCGTTCGTGTTCGCCCTGACGCTCGTCGACACGGTCGTCCTCGTCGGGCTCGTGTTCTTCTTCCTGCGCGCGCATCGCGAGTCGCCCAGGGAGATATTCCTCGGTTTGCGGGCAACGGGTCGCGAGCTGGTGTTCGGCATCGCGCTCATCCCCGCGTCCTTTGCCGTCGTGCTCGGCGTGTTGCTGATCGTGCAGCTGCTCGTCCCCGGACTGCGGAACGTGCCGCACAACCCGCTGCAGGATCTCGCGCAGACCCGCGGCAACGCGATCATGTTCGGCGTCGTCGTGATGATTGCCGGCGGCGTGCGCGAAGAGATTCAGCGCGCGTTCGTGCTGCGGCGGTTCGAGCAGTACCTCGGGGGCGGCGGCGTCGGTCTGATCGTCTTCAGCATCACGTTCGGCCTCGGCCACCTGCCGCAGGGACACGACGTCGCGATCGCGACCGCGATCCTCGGCGCCTTCTGGGGCGCGATCTATCTACGCCGCCGCTCCATCGTCGGACCGATGATCGGACACGCCGGGTTCAACCTGGCGCAGGTGGTCAAGTTCGTCGTCGTGGGCGGATAAGATAGACCGACGCGTGTCATCAGCCACACAGCCGGCGACGGTGCCCCGGCGCCACTGGATTCTGTTCGTCTGCCTCTTTCTGATCTCTCTGCCGGCCGTCACGACCCGCATCTACTCGTCGGACGAGATCCAGTACTTCGCGTACCTGCGATCGCTGTGGTTCGAT
This sequence comes from Acidobacteriota bacterium, assembly GCA_046734675.1. GTDB lineage: Bacteria > Acidobacteriota > Vicinamibacteria > Vicinamibacterales > 2-12-FULL-66-21 > QHWT01. Next base: position 4,624 of record JBKPRU010000105.1, on the reverse strand, counting down.
CGCGACGTCTCGTTCGAAAACGAGTACCAATATTTCTACGATCGCGGGATCGCGCAGTCGCAGGGGTTTCACGAGACGTTCCTGGAGCGACAGACGGAAGCGGGACGTCGCGTCAACTTCGGGACGATCGGCTGCGCGATCCTGTGGTCGCCGTTCTACGCGATCGCCGACCTGGTGGCACGCGCGAGCGGCGCGCCGATCGACGGATTCTCGCGGCCGTACATCGCCGCCGTCGCTTACGGATCGTCGGTGTACGGCTTTCTTGCGATCGTGCTCTCGATGCTCTGCGCTGAACGGCTCGGCCTGCGGGCGGCGGCGGCGGCGCTGGCGGTCTGGCTCGGAACGCCACTCCTCTTTTATATGTACGTGGCGCCCCCGTTTTCGCATGCGTGCTCGGCCTTCGCCGTGGCGCTGTTCGTGTGGACGTGGCTTCGCGTGCGTCGATCGTGGTCGGCCCGCGGCGCGATCGCGCTTGGCGCGGCGGGCGCACTGATGGCGATGGTGCGCGAACAAGACCTGTTCTTCGTCGTCGGGCCGGCGGTGGACTTCATCCTGTCGCGAGTCCGCGGCCATGGTCGGTGGCAGAGGCCGGACGTCGAAGCCGCGCGCGTCGCGGCGGCTGGCGCCATCGCGTTCGTGGTTGCCTTCGCTCCGCAGGCGATCGCGTATCTGCGGTTGAACGGGCACGTCGGACCGTCGCGGCTGGTCACCCGGAAAATGAGCTGGCACGCGTCGCACGCGCTGCAGGTCCTGTTCTCCCCCGAGCACGGGTTCTTCGTCTGGACGCCGCTGGCGCTGATCGCGATCGCGGGGTTCGTCGTGCTGGCGACTTCGGGGCGCGAAGGTGCTGCCGGGTCTGAAGACCCGGCCTACAACAGACTCGCGGCCTGCATGCTGCTGATGATCGCGCTGCAGGTGTACGTCGGGGGCAGCGTCGAATCGTGGACGGTGGCGGGCGCGTTCGGGCAGCGGCGTTTCATCGCCTTGACGTCGCTGCTCGTGATCGGGCTCGCGGGGTTGTTCACGCGGCTGCCGCGGCCGCAGACGCGGGCCCTGATGGTCGTCGTGGCCATCGCGGCATACTGGAACGTCGCGCTCATTGCGGAATTCGCGACGGGGCTGATGGACCGGCAGCGCCTCGAGCCCGTGAACAACGCCTACGACGCCTTCGTCACGTTGCCCCGGCAGGCGCCCTCGCTCGCGTATCGGTACCTGTTCGATCGCAGGTCGTTCTACCAGAAGCCGCCGACATCGTGACTCGCGGCAGCCTCGCGTGCTGACCCAATGCGCATCCTCTACCTGGCGGACATCCGCTTCCCGCTCGAGCGCGCCAACGGCATCCAGTCGATGGCGACGTGCCACGCGCTGGCCGCCCGCGGGCACGACGTCACGCTGCTCGTGCGTCCGGACACGCATACCCCGCCACTCGATCCGTTCGTCTTCTACGGACTGCCTCGTCTCGATCGGCTCGCGATCGAGGTGGCGCCAGTGACCGGTCCGGCGGCGGCGCGGCGCACCGGATACCTGACGTATGCGGTCGGCCGCTCACTCGGGCGCGCCCGGCAGGATCTGCTGTTCACGCGCGACCTCGGGCTGGCGTCGTTCCTCGCGCGCGTCCCGCGCGCGCTGCGCGCGCCAATCGTGTACGAGGCGCACGGCATCGCGTCGGCATCTGCGTCAGCAATGCCGGAGCTGCTCGGGACCGCGTCGCCACCATCGCGCGCCAAGCTGCAACGACTGGATCGTCGCGAAGCGCGCGTGTGGCGCGGCGCCGATGGCTATGTCACGATCACGGAGGGGCTCGCGCGCGAGCTGGCGCGCCGCTTCGGTGAACGCACGCGCCTGGCCGTCGTCCCCGACGGCGTCACGCTGCCGGCGGATACAGTGCTTCAACCGCGCGTACCGCCGCTCACGATCGACGACTCACGCACAACGCAGGCGGTCGATCCGCATTCATTCACGATCGGCTACGCCGGCCATCTCTACCCGTGGAAGGGCGTGCACCTGGTGATTGAAGCGATCGCCGCGATGCCGGACACGCACGGACTGATCGTCGGCGGCCACGCTCAGGAACAAGACCTTGCGCGCGTGAAAGCGCTGGCCATGGAACTCGATTGCGTGTCGCGCATCACCTTCACCGGGCAGGTCCCGCCCGTCGATGTCCCACCGCTCCTCAGGCGCGCAGACGTGTTGACGCTTCCGAATCCCATGTCCGCGATCTCGACGGCGTTCACGTCGCCGCTGAAGCTGTTCGAGTACATGGCGTCGGGCCGGCCGATCGTCGCAAGCGATCTGCCGTCGATCCGCGAGGTCCTCACCGACGGGCACAACGCCGTCCTCGTCCAGCCCGGCAACCCGCAGGCGCTGACCGCCGGCATTCGCGCGATCAAGGAGGATCCCGCGCTCGGCGAGCGGCTCGCGCGCCAGGCCCTCGACGATGTGAAGGAGTACACGTGGGAACGGCGGGCGGCGCGGCTCGAGGCGCTGTTCGCCGGTGTCGTCGAGGCGGGCGCGTGATCTCACCGCGCCTCTTGGCCCTGGTGCGATGTCCGGAATGTCACGGCGCCCTGCACGGGTCGGCCGCGTCGCTGACGTGCGCCTCGTGCGGCCGCGCCTATCCGGGCGGATCGGCAGACTTCCTGGACTTGAGGCCGCACGTCGCGTTCGAGGAGCGCACGAAATATCTCGACGAGGCGCTGCACGCCGACGCGCGGCACGAACGCGTGTCGCCGCCGCTCCTCGGATCGAAGATCAGGAACGACATGCTGCGCGCGTTCCTGGCACCGACGGCGTCCGACGTCGTCGTCGATCTCGGCTGCGGCAGCGGACGGGCGCTGGTGTGGAACCGTGACTGGGGCGCACCGGCTGTCGGAATCGACATCGCACCGTTCTTCGCGCAGGATGCGCGATCGCAGGTCGACCTGGTGATCGGCGACCTGCGGCGGCTGCCGTTCGCGGATGGGACGTTCACGAAAGCGTTCTCGCTCGACGTGCTGGAACATCTCTCCCCCGAAGCGCTGCGCGCCATGTTGACCGAAGCGGCGCGGGTGCTGCGGCCGGGCGGCTCGCTGTTCGTCTACACGCACGTGCGAAAGAACGCCCGCATCGCCATCGGCTTGCGGTGGATCAACGCGCTGGCGCGGCGGCTCGAAGGTCTGGGGTTGATCGACATGCGGCAGGAGCGCCTGCGCAAGTCTGATCACCTCAACCCGCTTGCCGACGTTCCCGACCTCCGCCGGGTCGTCGAGGCCACGGGGTTCAGGATCGCGCGCATCCGCTACTACACGCCGATCGTCGGCGGGTTCGTCGAGAACATCCTGATGCGGATGGCCGAGCGTCAGATGGCGCGCCGCGCCGCAACGCGACTCTCGTCGACGATGGACGCGGCCACGGCAGATCAACAGGCGATCAAGGAAGCACGCACGGCGGCGAAGGCGCGCATCGCGCGCAGCGCCACGACGCGCGCGACTCTCGGTGCATTGACGGCCGCGATGAAGCTCGATCTGCTGCTCTTCGGATCGATTGAATCGGGTCCATTCTTCGCGCTGCTCGAACGGGTCCCGCGGAAATGAAGATCCTGTATTCGGCGATCGACCAGGTCGTGCCGGGCACCAAGGGCGGGTCCGTTCACGTATTGGCGGTCGCGGAGGGACTTGCCGCGCTCGGTCATGAGGTCCACGCGCTCGTGACGCCGGGTCCGGCGCCGGCGCCGGAGGGCCCGGTGCAGTGGGTGCCGATGCGTCCGCCGCTCGGCTCGTCGCACCTGCGCCTCACGCGGACCGGCGCGATCGCGGATCTGGTCGCACGGATTCGACCCGACGTGATCATGGAGCGGTACCACAACTTCGGCGGTGAAGCGATCGTGGCGGCCAAAGCGGCGGGCGCGATTGCGGTGCTCGAAGTGAACGCGCCGGTCATCGACCATCCGGGGTCGCGGAAGGCGCTCGTCGACCGCGCGCTGATCGTGCAGCCGATGCGCCGGTGGCGGCGGCGGCTGTGCAGCCTTGCCGACGTCATCATCACGCCAAACCCGGCGATCCTGCCTGCGGGCCTTCCCGCGGATCGCGTGGCCGTGCTCGAATGGGGCGCCGACACCGAGCGCTTCCGGCCCGGCGCGGCCGGCCCGGCGCCGTTCGAACGTCCGCCCGTCGCAACGCTCGCGATCTTCGCCGGCGCATTCCGGAGCTGGCACGGCGCGATTCATCTCGTCCGCGCCATCAAGTCGCTGCAGCAACGCGGACGCACCGACATCGGCGCGGTGCTGATCGGCGACGGCCCCGAGCTGGCGCGCGTCCGCGAGGAGGCCGCGGGCAGCCCGCATCTCGCGTTCACGGGTGCGCTGCCCCACGACGTGATGCCTGCCGCGCTCGCGGCCGGCGACGTCGGGGTCGCTCCCTTCGATCTCGGCGCGCACGCGCCGCTCTCGCTCGGCTTCTACTGGTCGCCGTTGAAGGTGTTCGAATACATGGCCGCCGGTCTCCCGGTCGTCGCGCCGGCGGTCGATCGCATTCCCTCGCTCGTTGCAGACGGCCGCGAGGGACTCCTGTACGATCCGCAGACGCCGGATGGCCTCGCGAACGCTCTCGAGCGCCTCAGCAATCCAGCGCTGCGCGAGACGCTGGGC
>JBKPRU010000104.1:0-4659 GCA_046734675.1 Acidobacteriota bacterium | reverse complement strand
CAGCCGGACAGGGCGGTGGACGCGGCGGCGCCGCGGCGGCCGCGCACTCACCCGCCTACTGGATCAAGATCACGGCGCAGCAGGACGGCTCGTTCACGGTGACCAACAGTCGGAACGGCTTCTCAAAGACGTACCCCGCGCGCGCGAAGTAGGCTCACGGCTTATGGCTCAAGGCTCACGGACTTGTCGGCGGGTCTAAAGACCCGCCCTCCATCTGATCACGAGGCCGCCGCGAAGCGGCGGCAAGCCCGTAAGGGCGTCGCGCGACCCTTCGACGGGGCTCAGGGTCGTCCTGAGCGAAGTCGAAGGACGAAGCGCGTAAAGCGCGTGGGGGTGCCCGCCTTCGCCAAGGCTACGGCGAGGTCTCGCCGTAGCGCGGATGCGGATTGGCGCGCGGAGGCGGAGGGCCCCACGCGCATGGAACAAGGAGGACAGATGCGCGGACTCTTTCTCGCGGCCGCTGCGGTAACGATTTGTGCTTCGCTCGCTGCGCAGCAGCCCTTCGACACGCTCAGGGCCGCCCCGAGCTCCGTCGAGGGGCAGCCGCCGGCGGGCGCGGCGCCGCAGACCGCGGCGGCGCCTCAGGCGTCGGGCGTGCGGATCTACATCCGCGCCGGCCTGAAGACGCACGGGCCCGGTCAGCACGACTACCCGCAGTACCTCGCGGACTGGAGCAAGGTCCTCACCGAACGCGGCGCCATCGTCGACGGCTCGCTGCACTTCCCTACCGCGGCGGAGCTCGCCAACACCGACGTGATGGTCATGTACAAAGGAGACGCGGGCGCGATGACGCCGGAGGAGAAGGCGACCCTCGAGGCCTATCTCAAACGCGGCGGCGGCCTCGTGAGCTTCCACGACACGCTGTGCGGGCCCGATCCCGATTACTACTCCACGATCGTCGGCGGTGCGAAGAAGCACGGCCAGACCAACTTCACGCTCGAAGCGGACGTCCCTTACACGATCGTCGACACCGCGAACCCGATCATGCAGGGTGTGTCCGACTTCACCATCAAGGACGAAGCGTTCTTTCTGATCACGTGGGCGAAGTCACCGGAGGTTCACGTTCTGGCGAACGCGAAGATCGCGGCCACGCCGAGCGCGAAGGGACATGAAGGAGAAATGGTGCCGCAGATCTGGACCTACGAGCGGACGTTCCAGGGCGGCCAGCAGCCCTATCGCGCATTCGTGTGGATGCAGGGGCACAACTATTCGAACTTCAGCGATCCGAAGATCCAGCCGATGCTGTTGCGAGGGATCGCGTGGGCGGCGAAGAAGCCGGTCGATTCGCTGATGACGGTGATTCCGCGTCAGCGGGGACGCGGCATCGGGACGGCCGCCGGCGAAGGACGCGGCGGCGGGCTCGTACCCTAGAGGGCTGAACCGCCGAAGCGACGACGGTAGGGCGTCTCTTTAGCTTAGAGGCGCCCTCGCGATGGCGCACCTCAAGGTACGCCCTACCGCTGCTAGAACGTGAAGAACCCGTTGATCACCAGATTGCCCGTCGTCTCGCGGAAGCGAGGGCGCAGCGGGTGCGAGGACTGCGAAACGCCGCTCGCCTTGTCGAACCACATGGCCCTGTAGCGATAGCCCGCACTGATGCCGAGGCGAGGATGTGCGAAGACCGTCACGCCCCCCTCGGTATTCACGCCGAACCCGCGGTAGGTTGCGTCCGCCACGTCGCCTTCGAGAACGCTTCCGTCCTTCACCGTCAGCCACGGCGCTCCCAATCCGGCGAGCGCGTATGGCTGGATGCGCCCGCGCGTCAGGAAATAGATCCGTTCGTCGAAGCTGAGCGAGTGGAAGGTGGCCTCACCGGCGAGGTCTGCGAACGTGCCGACGTGCTTCGTCTGTTCGTAGCCGATTTCAAACGAGCCCCTGGTCGACCGCAGCCCGACGATCCCGCGCACCGTCGTCTTGGGCGCGAGGCGCGGCAGAATGATGATCTCCTCGCTGCCCTCCAGCTGATAGGCGGACGCCCCGTCGAAGGTCACGCCGTCGAGCGTGAAGTCGGGAATCGCCGCCGCCGCGACGTAGACGCCGTTCTTGGCGAACGCGGGTGGTTCCTGGGCCCACGCGGCGCGCGCGGGTAAGCACACGGCGACGAGAGCGATCGAGAGTGCGCGCGTCGATGAAGTCATGCCGGCGCTACTCCAAATTCGGTGCCGTCACGCGTCGCCGCGCCAAATCGCGCAAAACAGCGCCCCGAGGCGTAGTTGCCACATGCGCGCCGAGTGTGCGCGCGGCGGAATGCCGCCAGAACTGTAACGGTTGACGACGAAACGGTCAGCCCGGAGGTCGGGCGCGCACATCTCTGAATGTGTCGAACCGGTAGCCAAACTGCCGCAGGCGCTCGTACGAGAACATCAGCCAGCCGTCGTGCTCGCTTTTCAGGATCCGCTGGATGCCGCCATGCAGGGTCGGATCGATCCTCCCGGCATTCGCGGGCGGATCGGTCGCGGCATTCTGCATCAGCGCGAGAATCTGTGAGTAGGGTCGAACGTAGCTGTCGGCGGGATCGATCACCATTGCGCGCCACGCGGCGAGGGCCTCGTCGACCCGCTGCTGCCTCCAGTAGATCGTGCCGATCAGAAACCGCGCGTCGCTGACGCGGTATCCGTCGGGGCTCGTTCCTACAATCCGCGTCAGGATCGACAGTCGCACGGTGTCGTAGTAGGCCGATATTGCCTCGGCGGAGATCAGGCCACGGCGCTGCAGCTCACGCTCGTAATAACGCCGCAGCTCGGTCGCCAGGCGGTAGGCGCGCGGGTTCGCAGTACGCGTCCAGGCCATCGCATCCACCTCATTCCCCTCGAGCAGCGCATCGAGCGCATCCCGGCTGCCCTGCACCACGCTGTCGAGCAGGAACAGCAGCGCCGTCGTCGCTCTGGAAACGGGGTGATCGGACGTGTAGCGGCGGACGAAGCCGATGAAGTCTACGTGTTGCGCCGCGACGCTCAATTGAGCCCACACCCTGAGATCGGGGATCGCTCCATCGACATACGGCTGCAATGAATTCTGATCGCAGTACCGCTGCAGCAGCTCCGGCAGCCGCCCGCCGTCGGTATAGGTCTGCGCCACGCTCCTGATCGGCGCGAAGGCGCGCCACCTGTCCTGCCGCGACCAGGCTTGATCGATGAGGCGCTGCAGCGTGACGTCGTCGGCATCGAAGGAGCGGCGCCCGAGTGACGCCCGGCGAGATCGGGCCCGTCCGATCAACGGGTTTGCGAGTGAACGGTCAGCGATCGGCGGCGCGCCAAAGTTTTGCCATGCCAGCCCGGGTGTCACGAACGGAAACAGAACGTGCGCACGCGCAGCGATCTTGTCGATGTCGAACGTAAACTCCGGGCTGGAGCCGCGTTCAGACGTGTCTGCAGGTGGAACCCACTCGTCGGCCGCCGTACCACCCACGGGATTGAGGCCGGGAAAGCGCGCATCTTCAGGCGCGACGATGAACGCTACGATGCCACGGCTACCCGGTGATTCGGGAAGCGGCTCGGATAATGCCGTTCGCGTCAGCCACCCGGCAGCCGCCGCGATAGCGAGCGCATGGAGGCACAGTGCACCGCCGAAAGCGCCCGAATAGCGCGCCACGGGCCCATCGCCAAGGCGATGCAGCGGCACGACGCCATTATATGTGCGCGCAATCGCGACGATGTCGCTGACGGCCGCTTGGGCATCATCGACGCGGGATCGAACGCACCTCGGCGGAGGGAGCTCAGGCTGCAGCGCATATTTGTGTATATACTAAATGGGTGTTCGAGTGGGATCCGCGCAAGGCTGACGCCAACGCGGACAAACACGGCGCCTCGTTTGACGAGGCGGCATCGGTGTTTCTTGATCCCAATGCCCTTGACGGACCGGACCTGCAGCATTCCAGCGCCGAATCACGGCGTCTTCGAATCGGCCAGACTGCTGAGGGACACATATTTGATCGTTGCCTACACGCTCCGGAGACACGACGATGTCGAAACGATCCGCATCATCAGCGCGCGGCGGGCAAGCCGCCGGGAACGCGCGGCGTACCAGACGGCCGATTGATTACTCGGATATCCCGGAAGCGTCCGCCGGGCAGTTGAGCGCGATGCGACGAGTCGGACGGCGTCCCCTCGGCAGCGAACCGCGCCGACTGATCGCCATACGCCTCGATTCGACGGTGCTGAACCACTTTCGAAAGGAGGCGCGGCGTCGCAGCGTCGGATATCAGACCTTGATCAACGAGGTACTGGCGCGACACGCGCGCAAGGACGTCGCGTAGGATCGACCGCTCCGATGTACTACGGCGTCCGTCTTTTCAACGTCGAGAGAAATTCGAGCAGATCCGCGATCTGCTGCGGCGCCAGATTCCCGAGCAGCCCCTCGGGCATCATCGACGCGCGGTAGGGGCGCTTCGACACCACGTCACCCGGCCTCAAGCGCACCTGCTCGTCGGCGCCGGTGTTGACGACGATTGCGTCGGCGGTCTCCGAGACGACGAGGCCGGAGACGTCGCCGCGCGCCTTCGTCGTGAACACCCACACCTGGTACTCCGGCGCGATCGCTTCACTCGGGTTGACGATCGCGTCGAGCAGTCCCTGCTTGCCGAACTTCTCGCCGATCGCCGAGAGATCCGGACCAATCTTCTTGGCGCCGCCGAGGCTGTGGCACGCCGCACACGTGCCT
>JBKPRU010000103.1:0-19249 GCA_046734675.1 Acidobacteriota bacterium | reverse complement strand
CCCGTGCTCCCCGTGTTGGTCAGTTCACAGTCTCCTCAAGTCAGCGCCGACCGCCGATGGGTCCGGTTTCAGAGAGCGACGGCAGCGTGAAGTGCCGGATCTCCGCGAACGCGCGCCGCAGTTCCGCACGGAAATCGGGGTGCGCGATCGCGATGAGCGCGTCCGCGCGCTGACGGAGCGTCTTGCCGAACAGGTCGACGGCGCCGTACTCCGTGACCACCCAATTCACGTGTCCGCGCGTCGTCACGACGCCTGACCCGGGCTTGAGCCCGGGCACGATCCGCGAGATCGTGCCGCGCGCCGCCGTCGAGGGGAGCGCCAGCACCGCCTTGCCGCCGCGCGAGAGCACGGCCCCTCGCACGAAATCCATCTGCCCGCCAATCCCCGAGTAGATCCGGTAACCAATCGAGTCGGCGCACACCTGTCCGCTCAAATCGATCTCGAGCGCGGAGTTGATCGCGATGACGTTGTCGTTCTTGCGAATCAGCGACGTGTCGTTCGTGCGATCGCACGGGTGGAACTCGACGAACGGGTTGTCGTGCACGAAGTCGAAGACGCGCCGCGTGCCGTTCACGAAGCTGGTGACGATGCGTCCTGGATGCACGGCTTTGCGCCGGTTGGTGATCGCGCCCGCTTCGACGAGATCGACGACGCCGTCCGAGAACATCTCGGTGTGGATGCCGAGATCGCGCTTGTGGGCGAGGCGCTGCAGCACGGCGTCCGGCACCGCGCCGATGCCCATCTGCAGCGCCGCGCCGTCGGGCACGAGGGCGGCCGCGTGCTCGCCGATCGCGTGCTCGACGGCGGTGGGCACGGCGCGCGGATGCTCGTGCAGCGGACGATTGGTGTGGATGAACGCGTCGAGGCGCCGGAAGGGCACCAGCGTGTTGCCGTGCGTGCGCGGCATCTGCTCGTTGATTTCCGCGATGATGATGCGCGCCGTCTGCGACGCGGCGAGCGCGGAGTCGACCGAGGTCCCGAGCGTGCAGTAGCCGTGCGCGTCCGGCGGCGAGACCGTGAGCAGCGCCGCATCGAGCGGGACGCGGCCGGTCGCGAACAGCCGCGGAATATCCGACAGGAAGATCGGCACGAAATCGGCGCGCCCCTCGTCCAGTGCGCGCCGCACCGGCGCGCCCGTGAAGAGCGAGACCGAGAGAAAGCGTCCTTCGTGTTCCGGATCGGCAAACGGCGCGGGCCCCGCCGTGTGCATGTGATACAGCGTGACGTCTTCCACGTCACGGCGGCGGGCGAGCGCCTCGAGCAGCGGCGTCGGGGTTGCGGCGGCGCCGTGGACGAACACGCGCATCCGGCTCGCGATCGCGCGGACCGCCTCGTCCGCGCTCGATGCGCGGCTCTCCCAGGCACGAAGACACATGCGTGACATGTTATCAATTGAGCGCTGTAGTCGCGGCCCACGGCTCCTCACAGAACCCGGCACGGCCTCTGCACGCGGCTTCTTCATGAGTCACGTCGTCCTGCTCGGCGATTCGATCTTCGACAACGACGCCTACACGCGCGATCAGCCGGATGTGATCGCGCACCTGCGGAGCATGCTGCCAGAGAGCTGGCAGGCCACGCTGCTCGCGGTCGACGGCGCGACCACCGCGCGTCTCAAGCCGCAGCTCGAGCGGCTGCCGGCCGACGCCACACACCTCGTCGTCGCCATCGGCGGCAACGACGTGCTGGGACACGTCGACCTGCTCTCGCTGCCGGTGAAATCCACGGCCGAGGCGCTGGCGATCTTCGGCGAACGCGTGGGGAGGTTCGAGGCGGACTATCGCCGCGCGGTCGCACCCGTCTTCGCGACCGGCCGCGCCGTGACGCTCTGCACGATCTACAACGGCGATCTGCAGGACCGCACGCAGGCGGCGGCCGCGCGCGTCGCGCTGACGATGTTCAACGACGCGATCGTCCGCACCGCGCTCGAGCGCGGCGCCGGCCTCATCGACCTGCGGCTCGTCTGCACGCAGCCAGCCGACTACGCCAATCCGATCGAGCCGTCCGGCCAGGGCGGACGCAAAATCGCCGCGCGCATCGCGGCCGCGCTCGGTGTGCGTGCACCGGAAGCGGTGAGGTGATTCCCGCTCTGTCCATTGTCACGGCCGACGGCTCATCACAAAGATCACGAAGGTACGAAGACCACGAAGGAAGAAATCAATTCGTTTAGTCTTCTTCGTGAACTTCGTCTCTTCGTGGGCTTTGTGGCGAGCCGTCGGCCGTGACACGTAAAGTACGCGTTATAGTGATCTCGATGCCGCCCCGGAACGCTCTCCTTGAAATCGATGAATTCGGCCGCGGGTATCCACGCCCGCAGCTCGTCCGAAATGACTGGCTGTCGCTGAACGGTGAGTGGGACTTCGCGTTCGATCGCATCGGCGCATGGCGCGCGCCCGTCGACGTCGCCTGGACGTCGCGGATTCGGGTGCCGTTCGCGCCGGAGGCGCCGGCCAGCGGCATCAGCGACACGTCGTTCTGCCGCGCCTGCTGGTACCGGCGCACCGTGGCCGTCGCTCGGCCCGCTGACGGAGCGCGCGTCCGCCTGCACTTCGGCGCCGTCGACTACGAGACGACGGTCTGGGCGAACGGTCAGTCCGTCGGATCGCATCGCGGCGGTTACACGCCGTTCTCGTTCGACGTGACCGGCTGCATTCGCGACGGCGCGCTCGAGATCGTCGTCCGCGCCGACGACGACCCCGCGGACCTGATGAAGCCGCGCGGCAAACAGGACTGGCAGCTGAACCCGCACTCGATCTGGTATCCGCGGACGAGTGGCATCTGGCAGACCGTCTGGCTCGAGACGCTGCCCTCGACCTGGATTGACGCGCTGCGCTGGACGCCCAACCTCGAACGCTGGGAGATCGGCATCGAGGCGCGCCTGGCCGGCATGCGGCGCGACGGGCTGCGTCTACGCGTGCATCTCACGGGCGAGAACGGCACGATCGGCGACGACACCTACGCGGTGATCAACGATGAAGTGCACCGCCGTATCGCGCTCTCCGATCCCGGCATCGACGACTATCGCAACGAGCTGCTGTGGAGTCCCGAGAAGCCGACGCTCGTGCGCGCGGAGCTGCAGCTGTGGGGGGAGCGCGGGGATCTCGTCGATTCGATCGGCAGCTACACAGCGCTGCGATCCGTCGCCACGCAGCGCGATCGCTTCGTTCTGAACAATCGTCCCTACCCGCTTCGACTCGTCCTCGATCAGGGCTACTGGCCCGACGGCGGACTCACCGCGCCGGACGATCGCGCCTTGAAGACAGACGTCGAACTGGCGAAGCGCATGGGATTCAACGGCGTCCGCAAGCACCAGAAGATCGAGGATCCGCGCTATCTCTATTGGGCCGATGTCCTCGGGCTGCTCGTGTGGGGTGAGATGCCGAGCGCGTACCGCTTCACGCCCCAGTCGATTGACCGCGTCACCGACGAGTGGAAAGCGGCCGTGGAGCGCGATTACAGCCATCCCTGCATCATGGCGTGGGTGCCCATCAACGAATCGTGGGGCGTTCCCAATCTTCCCGACAATCCCGCCGAGCGGCACTACGTGCAGGCGCTTTATCACCTGACGCACACGCTCGATCCGACGCGCCCCGTCATCGGCAACGACGGCTGGGAAAGCGTCGCCACCGACATCGTCGGCATCCACGATTACGATCACGATCCGGAACGCATCGGGCGGCGGTATCACGCCGACCAGGAGATCCCGCGCATCTTCCGGCGCGAGCGGCCGGGCGGCCGCCTGCTCGTCATCGAAGGGGAGCGTCACGCCGAGTTGCCGATCGTCCTCTCCGAGTTCGGCGGCATCGCGCTCAGTCCGGAAGGAGGCGCGTGGGGCTACTCGCGCGCGACTTCGCCGGACGACTTCGCGCGCCGCTACGAAGCGTTGCTGCGCGCCGTGCACTCGATCGGGATTTTCACCGGCTTCTGCTACACGCAGTTTACGGATACCTATCAGGAAGCCAACGGGCTGGTGTACGCGGACCGCCGTCCCAAGATTCCGATCGAGCGGATCGCGCGCGCCACCCGCGGCCTCGATCTGCCACCGAGCGCCGTCGAACCACCCGAGTCGCGCCAGGCGCAGACGCTCGCCGAAGAAGCCGGACGCGCGTGACCTTCGCGGAACTCTACGGCCGGTCCGCGACCGCCCGCGGCGAAGCGCCCGGGCGCGTCAACCTCATTGGCGAGCACACCGACTACAACGGCGGGTTCGTCCTGCCGGCGGCGATTCCGCGCCGCACCATCGTCGATCTTGCGCCGCGCACCGACCGCGTCGTGCGCGCGTGGAGCGAGGAGTTCGCGCCCTCGGAGCCGATCGAATACACGCTCGGTGAAGAGCAGCGTCGGCACGAGTGGATCGACTACGTGCAGGGGCTGACGTGGGTGCTCGCCGGCGACGGCTTGCACCAGGGGTTCGACGTCCGCATCGAATCGACGGTGCCGCTTGGCAGCGGCCTCTCGTCGAGCGCGTCGCTGGAGATCGCGCTCGGCCGCGCGGTACGCGAAGCGTTCGCGCTGCCGCTCGACGATGTGACGCTGGCGGTGCGTGGCCGACGCGTCGAGACGGATTTCGTCGGCGCGCCGGTCGGCATCATGGACCAGATGGCGTGCAGTCTCGCCGATACGACGTCGGCGCTCTTCCTCGACACACGCACGCTCGAGTACTCGCGCGTGCCGCTCCCGACCGACGCGGCGCTGCTCGTCATCGATTCGGGCATCAAGCATCGCCACGCCGGCGGCGAATACAAGACGCGGCGCGAAGAGTGTGCGCGCGCCGCCGCGCTGCTCGGCGTCCCCGAACTGCGCGACGTCGGATCGGATGAGCTCCCAAGAGTGAACGCGCTGCCCGAGCCGCTCAACCGCCGCGCTCGACATGTCGTGACCGAGAATGCGCGCGTGCTCGATACGGTGGATGCACTCAAACGCAGCGATCTCGCGGCAGCCGGACGGTTGTTCGACGCGTCGCACGCGTCGATGCGCGATGACTTCCAGATCTCGATCCCGCAAATTGACGCGCTCGTCGAGGTCGCACGCGGCGTACAAGGTGTGTACGGTGCGCGTCTCACCGGCGGTGGATTCGGCGGCTCAATAGTCGCGCTGGCGAATCGGGCGCGTGCGCCTGAGGCCGCGCATCTTATTGTTCACGCTTACAATCGCGACCATCAGGGAGCCGCACGCGTGCTCGTACCCTGAACGGCGCCGCGGACCCGGTGCGGCATGCTTCTTGGAATATCGCCGCGTATGAACCTGGCTCCGCCCGGCGAGGCACTAGATCTGATTTGTTTTTCCCACCTGCGTTGGAACTTCGTTTATCAGCGCCCCCAACACCTTCTCAGTCGATGCGCCCGTGAGCGGCGCGTGTTCTTCTTCGAAGAGCCCGTCTTCGACGCGGTCGACGATCCGCACCTGACGACCACGGCCGATGCATCCGGCGTCACCGTCGTCGTGCCGCATTTGCGAGCAGGACAGGAGGCGGCCGCGGTTGAGGAATCACTGAGGTTCCTCCTCGACGCGCTGATCGAAACCGAGAACATTCAGCCGGGCATCCTCTGGTACTACACGCCGATGGCGCTGGCGTTCAGCGATCATCTCGACGCGCCCGCGATCGTCTACGACTGCATGGACGAACTCTCGGGATTTGCCGGCGCGCCGGCGGGGCTGCGCGAGGCGGAGGACGCGCTGCTGGCGCGCGCGCACCTGGTATTCACCGGCGGGCGCAGTTTGTACGAGGCGAAACGGCATCGCCACCGCAACATTCATCCGTTTCCGAGCAGCGTCGAGGTCGCGCATTTCGCGCGCGCGCGCACGCGCACGGATCCAGAGCCGGCCGATCAGGCATCGATCGCCCATCCGCGCCTCGGGTTTTACGGCGTCGTCGACGAGCGGTTCGATCGCGAGCTGCTGGCCGGCGCGGCCGCGCTCCGTCCCGACTGGCAGGTCGTGATCATCGGGCCGGTCGTCAAGATCGATCCGGCCACGCTGCCGCGCCGCGCGAACATCCATTACCTGGGGGCGAAGTCGTACGACGAGCTGCCGCACTACATCGCCGGATGGGACGTCGCGCTGCTGCCGTTCGCGCGCAACGACGCGACCCGATACATCAGTCCGACGAAGACACCGGAATATCTCGCGGCCGGCTGCCCGGTCGTCTCGACGTCGATCCGCGACGTGGTGCGCCCCTACGGTGAGCTGGGGCTGGCGCGCATTGCGGATGACCCCGTCGCGTTCGTCGCGGCATGCGAGCAGGCGCTCGCGGACGATCCGCTCGAGCGTCAGCGCACCGCGGACGGGCTCCTCGCCCGCATGTCGTGGGATGCGACCTGGCAGGCGATGGCCACTCTCATAGCTCAGATCCCTCGAAAGGACTCCTCCCCATGTTCGATTACCTCGTCGTTGGTGCCGGCTTCGCAGGGGCCGTCGCGGCCGAACGCCTCGCCGCCGGCGCCGGCAAGAAGGTGCTGATCGTCGACAAGCGCCCCCATATCGGCGGCAACGCCTACGATTACTATGACGAGGCCGGGATCCTCGTGCACAAGTACGGGCCGCACATCTTCCACACGAACTCGCGCGAGGTCTTCGACTATCTCTCGCGCTTCACCGCGTGGCGGCCGTATCAGCACCGGGTGCGGGCGTGGGTCGACGGCCAGCTGCTGCCGATCCCGATCAATCTCGACACCATCAACCGGATGTACGGCCTGAACCTCACCTCGTTCCAGGTCGAGGAGTTCTTCAAGTCGATGGCGGAGCCGCGGCTCCAGATCAAGACCTCCGAGGACGTGATCGTCAGCAAGGTCGGGCGCGAGCTGTACGAAAAGTTTTTCCGCAACTACACGCGCAAGCAGTGGGACCTCGACCCGTCGGAGCTCGACGCCTCGGTCACCGCGCGCGTTCCGGTGAGGACCAACCGCGACGATCGCTACTTCGCCGACAGCTACCAGGCGATGCCGCTTCACGGCTATACGCGGATGTTCGAGCGCATGCTGACGCATCCGAACATCAAGATCATGTTGAACACGGATTATCGGGAGATCGAGCAGGTGATCCCGTTCACCGAGATGATCTACACGGGGCCGGTCGACGAGTACTTCGATTTCCGGTTCGGGAAGCTCCCGTATCGCTCGCTCGAATTCCGCTTCGAGACGCACGAGCGTCCGGTGTTCCAGGATGCGCCGGTCGTGAATTATCCAAACGAGAATCCGTACACGCGCTGCACGGAGTTCAAGTACCTGACGGGCCAGGAGCACCCGAAGACGACCGTCGTTTACGAGTATCCGCGCGCGGAGGGGGATCCGTATTACCCGGTGCCGCGCCCCGAGAACGCGGCGATCTACCGTGAGTACCAGGCGCTGGCCGAGCGCACGCCCAACGTGCATTTCTCCGGACGACTGGCGACCTACAAGTACTACAACATGGACCAGGTGGTCGCGCAGTCGCTGACGCTCTACAAGGGGCTCGTCGGTGCGCGGCGTCCGCGCGTCGTCGCCCAGACGGCGTGATGTGACGGGTCGAAAAGACCGGCCTAGGACTAAACGGAGCAGACGGTAGGGCGCCTCTTTAGAGGCGCCGTCGTACAGGCGCACCTGAAGGTGCGCCCTACCGCAAATCTTTCATCGCCGATCGCGTGCTTCGAGACTCTCGATCGCGAACGGCGGCGGCGTGCCGTATCCCTTCTGCGCCAGCCTGAACTGACTGTGCCAGAGTTCCGCCGCGTACTCGTTGTTCAGGACGCGGACGAACTCGCCCCGTTCGTTGAGCGTGTAGTCCCACAACCCGCTGTTGTGCCAGTGTGAGGGATTGTCCCACTCGAAACGATCGATGATCGGGTAGAGGCACACGCCTTCGACCGGCACGCCCGCATCAATCGCCAGGCACAGTTCGTCGGTCATCTCCCGCAGCCATTCGGCGCGGCCGGAGCCGACGTGGCTCGTCTCGCCAACGAAGATCGGTCGCCGGTACCGTTCGTACACGCCACGAAAGAGCTGGTGAAACGGCACCCACCGCGAGTCGCGCGGGTGAATGTGCCAGTGGATCTTGCGGCCGCCGGGATGCTCCCACTGGTTGTCGTGATAGAAGTTGACGCCGAGCACGTCGAGGTATCGCGGATGGCCGCCGAGTTCCGGCGCGAGCGCGCCCGACAGCATGTCCCACGCCTCGAACTGGCTGTTGCTGTAGGCGGTCGCCTGCGCCGCCAGATCCGGCCGTTCGCGTGGCGGAACGACGTGAATCAGCGGTTCGACCGTCACGATACGCGCGCGAGGATCGACGTCGCGAACCGCCTCGATGGCGGCAATCGAGGCGCGGATCAACTGTCGCTTGACCTCTCCTCCGCGCCCTTCGGCGTGCGGAAAGAACCAGCCGACTTCCCCGGCTGCCCACGAGAGAAACGAGATCTCGTTCACGGGCGTGTAGAGCGGCACCGCGTCGCTCGACTCGCGCACGTGGCGTGCGACGGCGCGGCTGAACGAAGCGAAGCGATCGACGAACGCGGGGGAAAACAGGTCGAGATCATCGGGCCAGCCGTAATGGCACAGATCCCACACGACCTGGATTCCATGACGGGCAGCCGCGGTCATGAGCACGTCCATGCTCGCGAAGTCGAACGAACCCGGCCGCTCTTCGATGAGGTGCCAGCGCACCGTGTCGCGGACGGAGGTGATGCCGACCTGCCGCAGGCGCGCGTAGTCGCCCTCGGCAAAACGGTCGTGCTGTGTTGCCGCAATCATGTCCAGCCGCGTGCCGTTCCGATTGATGTGGCATGCGGACTCGAACCCGGCCATCCAGAAGGATGAGAACAGACGTGGACGCGCAACGGATGCGCTCGGCTCCAGACCGGGCGCCGGAGATTCATTCATCATTGGAAATGTCGAGCCAGGGAGGGGACCATTATCGCATACATCCGACGGGGTTTGCGGGTTGCTGATGCAAGCGCCTCACCGTGCCCGGTCATCGGCACGCTTCCCGCATTGTTCCGGGAGAGAGGGGTTACGGATGAGTGTGATGAAACCGAAACTCGCAGTCGCTGGCGCTTTTGCGGCGGTTTTGACGGTCGCGCTGGGAGCGCAGACCCCCGTTGAGGCGCCCAAAAATAAGTACAGCCCTGCCGATGATGTGAAGCTGGGACAGGAAGCAGCGCAGCAAGTCGAGCGGGAGATGCCCGTCATGCGCGACGAGCAGATCAACAGCTACCTGAATAACATCGGGCGGAGGCTCGCCGAGAACATTCCCCCCGAGTTCCGGCATCCGGAGTTCCGCTATTCGTTCACGGGCGTGAACCTTCGCGAGATCAACGCGTTTGCGCTGCCCGGCGGCCCTATGTTCGTGAACCGCGGCATGCTGGAGAAAGCGCACAACGAAGGTGAAGTGGCGGGCGTCATGGCGCACGAGTTGAGCCACGTCGCGTTGCGGCACGGCACGGCGCAGGCGACGAAGGCGACGCCTTACGAGATCGGCACCATCGCCGGCGCGGTGCTCGGTGCGATCGTCGGCGGACGCACCGGATCGGTAATCGCGCAGGGCACGCAGTTCGGCCTCGGGACCGCCTTCATGCGGTACAGCCGCGAGTACGAGAAGCAGGCGGACATTCTCGGCTCGCAGATCATGGCGCGCGCCGGCTACGACCCGCGCGACATGGCGAACGTGTTCAAGACGATCGAGAAGGAGAGCGGCCCGGGCGGCCCGCAGTGGATGAGCGATCACCCGAACCCGGGCAACCGCTACGAGTACATCAACAAGGAAGCACAGATGCTGCACGTGCAGCCCGGCCAGCACGACACGCGGGGGTTCCAGCAGGTACAGACGCATCTGCGGTCGCTGGCACCCGCGCCGTCGGCGGAAGAGGTGGCGCGCGGAGCCGGCCGCACTTCACGCGGCGGCACCAACACGGGAACGGGAACGCGGCCGACGCCGAATCGGGTCTCGCGTCCGTCTTCGAATTTCTCGACCTACACCGAAGGCGATCTGTTTCGCGTGAGCGTCCCCGACAACTGGCGCGAGATCGCCGGCAACAACGAGGTGACGTTCGCGCCGGAGGGGGCGTACGGCGACGCGAACGGACAGCGCGTCTTCACGCACGGCACGCAGATCGGGCTCTCGCGCAACGAGACGCACGATCTCGCGAGGGCGACCGACGAGCTGGTGCAGTCGCTCGGCCAGGGCAACCCGCAGCTGCGGCGATCGTCCAACCCGTCGCGCGCGAACGTCGGCGGTCAGCAGGCGCTTCAGACGCGGCTGTCAAATGTGTCGGAAGTAACCGGGGGCGAGGAGCGCATCGATCTCTATACGACGTTGATGCGCGACGGCACGCTGTTCTACGTGATTGGTGTCGCGCCTGCGGCGGACTACAATGACTACGGCCCGGTGATTTCGAAGGTGGCGCGCTCGATCCAATTCGTGAAGTAGAGCGCCCGCGGCCGCGGCGAGCGACTGAAAGGAGACGAGTTACTTCGCCTCGTCCTCCTCGCTGGCAGTGTCCTCGTCGTCTTCCCAGAGCGGCTTCTGCGGCCCGGGGATGATGCCGGCGATGTCGGGGTCCTCGTCGCCGACCTGGCGGGGACCGGACGCGGCCTTGCGCGCCTTCGATTCGAGGCGCCGCTGTTCCTTTTCCTTCTGGCGCTCCTGCCGCGCCCGCTCCCGCGCGCGCTTCTGCTGACTGGGTTTTGCTTTCGCCACCGTGGCCCCCTTCTGTGCGGACCCGCCCTCGCGGTTTGCGCTGATGTCACAAGGGTACTCCATCTTTGCGGGCCAAACGAGTTAATCTCTCGATCGCGTGGCGGAACAAGTCCTTCTGGCGGTAGGAGACATGTGTGGTCCGGCGAGGAAGAACCCCGGTGCGGCGGCAACGGCGGATCTGGCGCGCCGGTTGATCGCGAAACATCCGGGCGCGATGGTCCTCGCGCTTGGTGACAACGCGTACAACCGCGGACGCCCCGACGAGTATCGCGACCACTACACGCCGTCGTGGGGGCAGGCGGATCTGCTCGGGCGCACGTGGTCGTGTCCCGGCAATCACGATTACCGGACGGCGGGAGCCGCGGCCTACTTCAAATATTTCGGCGAGGCGCGCGCTGGCACGCCGACGCGCAGCTACTACAGCCTGTCGCTCGCCGACGCGGGCTGGCATTTGATCTCCCTCAACAGCGAAGTCGAGCAGGACGCGCACTCGCCGCAGCTGCAGTGGCTCAGGGCGGATCTCGCGTCGCGGCGCTTCAAGCCCATTCTCGCGTTCTGGCACCGGCCCCGCTGGGGCTCGGGGGCGCACCGCGATTCGAAGAAACCACGCTGGTTCTGGAACGAGCTCTATGCGGAGCGCGCCGAGCTGGCGCTGGCCGGCCATGCGCATCACTACGAGCGGTTCGCGCCGCAGCGGCCCGATCAAATCCCAGACTCGCGCGGCATGCGCCAGTTCATCGTGGGCACGGGCGGCCGCCGCCTGCAGGGGCGCACCAAGGACACGCCGAACAGTGACTACGCGCGCTTCGATCTGTTCGGGATCCTGAAGCTCACGCTGTGGCCCGAGGGATATCGCTGGGAGTTCATCGACGTCGACGACCGCGTCATCGATCGCGGCGAGCAGGGCGTCAACGTGAGGGGGACGTGATGGAGCTGACGCTGACGATCGCGGAAGACGAACGCCAGGCATGCACGCATGCCGCGTCGCTGCTGCGTGGATTATCGGGTGGCCTGCGGGCGATTGGCGCGACGCAGGAAGCCGACGCGTGCGAGACCTATGCGGCGACCCTGGACCGCATCGCCGCGAGCGGCGAGTGCTGCGGCGTGAACAGCGACGGCAAGGTCGACGTCGAGCAGGCGGCGTTCGTCCTCGAAGGGGTGCGCGACGGCCTCGACAATGCCGATCTCGACGAAGGCGCGGATCTCGTCGGCCGCGACGTCGAACGGCTCAACGACATCGTGCTGCGCTACAACACCGCCGCGGGCAAGGCGGTCGAATCGTGAAACGCGGCGCCGCCGTGCTCGCCGCCTTCGCCGTCGTCGTGATCTCGACGCTCGCGCCGCTCGCGCAGCGTGGCCCCGCGCCGGCGCGGCGTCCCGGCCGGCAGGCGGACGGCACGACGCTGCTGCCCAACGGCTGGCGGATCGCACCGGCCGGCCGCCACGTGCAGGTGGGCGACCTTCCGATGAACATGGTGCCGTCGCCCGACGGCCGCTTCATCGTCATCTCGAGCAGCGGATGGGAGCGACCCGCGCTGGTCGTGTTCGACACGAAGACGCTGCAGATCGTTTCGCGTGCGCCGATGGAGCACACCTGGCTCGGCCTCGCCTGGCATCCCGGCGGAGAGCGCTTGTTTGCCTCCGGATCGAGCGACAACACCATTCACGAGTTCGCCTGGAACAACGGCACGCTCAAGGCCTCGAACGTCATCACGCTCGGCGAACCGGAACGGCATCCGGGCGGCGCGACGATCGAGAACGCCGGCTTCGTGGCCGGCCTGGCCGTCAGTCCCGATGGCGACACGCTCTACGCGACGCAGCTGTACGGCCAGATGGTGCGCGCCATCGCCCTGCCCGAGGGCAGGATTCGCGCGACCGCGGATCTCCCGGCGGAGCCGTACACGTGCCTCCTCTCCGCTGACGGCAAGACCCTGTTCGTGTCGCTCTGGGGCGGCGCCCGCGTGTTGATGTTCGACGCGGCGACGCTCGAGTCCGTGGGAGAGATTGCGGTCGGCGAACACCCGAACGCGATGGTGCTGTCGAAGGACGGGACGCGCCTGTTCGTCGCCTGCGCGAACACCAACGGTGTGTGGGTCGTGGATCTCGCTTCGCACACCGCGAACGAACAGATCTCGGTGTCGCTCGGCGTCAAGGCGCCGGTCGGCTCGACCCCCAACGCGCTCACGCTCACGCCCGACGGCAAGACGCTGCTCATCGCCAACGCCGACAACAACACCGTCACGGTGGTCGACGTGTCGGTTCCCGGCAAGAGCGACGTGCGCGGGTGGATCCCGGTCGGCTGGTATCCGACCGGCGTGCTCGCCGATCGCGACGGATCGCGCATCTTCGTGCTGAACGGGAAGGGGCTGACGAGCAGCGCGAACCCGCGCGGGCCGCAGCCGGGCGGCGCCCGCATTGACGCGCAATACACCGGCAACATGATGCAGGGGGCGATCTCGATGATCCCGCTGCCCAACGCGGCGGGGCTGGCGCGGATGACGCGCGACGTGCGCGAGTTGACGCCGTACTCGGATGCGCACCTGCTCGCACCCGCGGACGCCCCGGCCGCCTCGCCGATCCCGCCACGCGTCGGCCTCACGTCTCCCATCAAGTACGTGTTCTACGTGATTCGCGAGAACCGCACCTACGACCAGGTCTTTGGTGATCTCTCGAAAGGAAACGGCGATCCGTCCCTGACGCTCTTCGGCGAAGAGGTCACGCCGAACGCGCACGCGCTCGCGGCCACCTTCACGCTCTTCGACAACTTCTACGTCGACGCCGAGGTCAGCTACGACGGCCACGCGTTCTCGACCGGCGCGTATGCGACCGACTTCGTCGAGAAGATGTGGCCCGCCAACTACGGGCGACGCGAGGGCATCTATCTGAGCGAAGGCGGCTACAAGATGCGGAACGCCTACGGCAACATCGCGGCGCCGCCGCAGGGCTACATCTGGGACGCCGCGAAGCGCGCCAACGTGTCGGTCCGGAGCTACGGCGAGTTCGCGCACTGGGACGGGAAGAAGCCGCCCGTCACCGCGACCGTGCCGGGCCTCGACGGGCTCGTGCACCCGACGTTTCCACCATTCGATTTGAGCATCCCCGACAGCCAGCGCGTCGACATCTGGCTCGAGGAGTTCAAGAAGTTCGACGCCGAGGGCGCGCTGCCGCGGCTGTCGATCATCCGTCTCGGCGGCGATCACACGCAGGGCACGTCGCCCGGCGCGCTGACCCCGCGATCGATGGTCGCCGAAAACGACCTCGCCGTCGGCCGCCTCGTGGAGGCGATCACGCGCAGCCGCCACTGGAAGGAATCCGCGATCTTCATCCTCGAAGACGATGCCCAGAACGGGCCCGACCACGTCGACGCGCACCGCTCGCTGCTGCTCGCGATCAGCCCCTTCTCGCGCCGCGGCGTCGTCGACAGCACGCTCTACACCACGTCAGGCGTCTTGCGCACGATGGAGTTGATCCTCGGACTGGCGCCCATGAGTCAGTACGACGCGGCCGCGACGCCAATGTACAACGCGTTTCAGGCCACGCCGGACGTGACGCCGTTCACGCACCTGCCGGCGCGCGTGTCGCTCGAGGACCGCAACGACTGGACCGCGCCCGGCGCGGCCGCGTCGCTGCGCATGAACCTGGAGGAGGCCGACCTCGCGCCGGAGCTCGAGCTGAACCAGATCATCTGGCAGTCGATTCGCGGCAAGGGCTCGGTGATGCCGCCACCACGGCGCACTGGATTCATCAAGCCGATCGTTGGCGATGATGACGACGATTGATCCACCACGGATGGACGCGGATGGACACGGATACTCTAGTAGGTGGTTCTTAGATTCCACGCAGGCCGGGTCTTTAGTTTAGACCCGGCGTTCTTTGTTCGGTGCGTCAGACCGAACTTTCCGCCATCTGACGAGCGCGGCGAGAGCCGACAGCGTCAGCATCATGCTCGATGGTTCGGGCGTGGGCGACGTGTCGACGAACGTTCGAAAGTAGTTGTCGTGTTCGGGGTTCAAGGTCACCGTGGGGAATCCAGCGGACTCATTTCGAAAGAAGTCGGCGCCGCCGCCGTAGCGTGGTCCTGGTTGTTGTCCGAGCCACCCCAGGGGCGCGTTGAGCACGTTGACCAGCTCGATGGCCAGCACGCGGCCGGCGGCAACCGTCAGGCGATCAGCCAGGTCGAACGTTCGCCAGCCGTCGTCGCTGGTCAGCGTCGAATGTTTCGACGCGAGCACCGCCATCGTCGGGACGCCGTCAATGGTATCCAGGATGTGCAACAGAACGTCCGCGTGGCCGAAGAGCAGGACGTCCACGCGAGCGAGCCGGCCGCTGAGGCCGACGGTGAAGGTCTGCGCGCGGAAAAATCCGCTCGGCGGATCGCTGAGACCCGCCAACGTTGAACCGACGTCGTTTGGTCCCTGCGTCGGCAGGCTCGCCTGGTCGAGCAGAATCGGATCGGCAGTGGCGGGGGCGGACGTGACCAGTGCGATCAGCGTCGCCGTCGCCAGGGCGTGTGGGAGATGGCCTAGAAAGGGAAGTCTGACGCGCATAGTTGCTCCCCCGCTGCATATCGGATACGCCGACGCGATTGTCGCGACGGCGGCGGCCGAGCGGGCTGCAACAACCGGACCGGGTGGACACGGACGGTTGATCGGTTATCCGTGTCCATCCGTGTCCATCCGTGGTGGATCATCCGTGGTGAATGATCCGTGGTGTCACTTCTGTTTCGCGACCACCTTGTCCTTGATCTTCGCGTAGGTCGCCTGCGGGAGGACTTTCTTCGACACCAGCTCGTTCTTCGCGTGATACGGCCGGCCGTCGATGATCTTCTGCGCGTAGGCGTCGCCGATTCCGGGCAGGGCCTGCAGCTGTTCTTTCGTCGCCGAGTTGAGATCGAGGAGATCCGTGCTCGCTGTCGCGTGGCTGGTCTTCGCGGACGTTCCGCTCTTCGCGGGCGTCTTCGCCGCCTGCGCGAACGCAGACGATATGGGAAGAGCGAGGAGCGACAGGGCGAAGAGCAGTGTCGTGAGTCGTTTGATCATCATGAAGCCTCCTGCGCGGAGTATATGAATCCTCCGCGCAACCGGCAGTACTCGGCGGGGGTAAGAGTCCCTCGTCCCTAGTCCCGAGTCCTGAGTCCTCAGTCCCGAGTCCTCCAGTCCAGAGTCCCTAGTCCTCTGTCGTGAGTCGGTCGCGCCAGATGATCGCGTAGGTGGCGACCCAGAGCGCAGTGCCAACGGCTGCCTCGAGCAGGACGATGACGAGCCAGATGCTCAGCGGGCGTCGCGAATAGGACCACGCGCAGAAGTAGGCGAGCCGCATCGTGCAGATGACCGCGGCGATCGTGAGCCACGCGCGCAGCACCGGGCCGGCGACGCGCAGATCGAAGCGGCGCGTCGCGATCAGGAATGGGATGCAGACGGCAATCGTGATCCAGTAGTCCGCGGCAAGAAATGCCCGGCCGTCGAGCGCCTTCGCAAGCTCGCCGGCGGTGAGCCCGAAGACGAAGGCGCCGGCCGCGATCGCCGCCGGCGTACGCAGCAGCGCGACCTGCGTATCAACATCGTCGACGTCGAGCAGCCGCGATTTCAGCAGCATCTTGGGCAATCGCTTTCAGCCGACCCTTTCGCGCGGGCGGGGCACATCATACGCCTGTCCGCCGCGCCGCCGTTCACCGCAGCGGCGTGGCTGCGAGTGCCTTGCGCACGGACTCGACGACCTTGCGCGAGGATGGCAGCACGCCGAGAGCGGCGATCTTGCCGCCGTCGACGACGACACGACCATCGACGAGGACCTTGTACTCGCCGTAGCGGCCATGCACCGTGTCGACCGCCTCGCCGAGCTCGCGCCGGAGCCGCGCCGCCACACGGACGGCGTGCAGCCCGGATACTCAAAACGCGCAGTACCGCACCATGATGCGAGCCATGCCGATTACCTCCGGGTTCGAGCGCCCTTAGGCCGTAAGCCGTGAGGCCTGCGCCTGCGCCGCTTCGTCGTTCTTCCATTCACGGTATCCCTCGACGCAAAGCACGAGAAACACCACATACAACCCGCACGTCCAATACAGGTCCTTGATCGCGTAGACGCCGATGTAGACGACGTCGGCGACGATCCAGAGCGTCCAGTTCTCGAGGAACTTCTTCGTCATCAGGAACTGCGCGAACACGCTCAGCAGCGTCGTGAACGCGTCGGGGTAGGGAAGCGCTGCGTCGGTGAGGCGGTGCATCGCCGTGCCGAGCGCCGCGGTGCCCGCGAGCACGCCGCCAATCACCCACGTCCAGCCGCGTCGTCCCAGGCGGCGGATCGCGGAGAGCGACTTCGAGTGCTCGACCGGTCCGCGCGTCCACTGATACCAGCCGTAGAACTGCATGACGAGGAAGAAGACCTGCAGCAGCGCGTCGGAATAAAGCTTCGCCTCGAAGAAGATATAGATGTAGAGCGAGACCATCACGGCGCCGATCGGCCAGCACCAGATGTTCTGGCGCACCGTGAGGTAGACGTTGGCGAGGCCGCACGCGACGGCAATGATCTCGAGCATGATCTCCGACGGTCAGCGCAGCGGCGGCGCCGACGCAGGTGGATGACGGTGATGGGTACCTTGCTCGTAGGCGTACGCGAGTCTGATTAACGTCGGCTCGCTCCACGCGCGGCCGAAGAACGTGATCCCCGCCGGGAGCGTGCCGCGCGTATATCCCATCGGCACCTGGACCGCCGGCCATCCCGTCGTCGGCGAGAACACCTGGCTGTTGTCGCCGTGCGGCGTGTTCAGGTCGCCAATCAATCGCGGCGGGTTGCTCCACGTCGGGTAGACGAACGCGTCGAGCTTCAGGGTCTCCATCGTGTTCAGCACGGCGGCGCGAAAGCGATCGCGGTACTCCGCTTCGGCCTTGCACGCCGGTGAGTCCGGCCCGTTCTCGGGGCCGTCCTGCGCCGATTGGAGCCGCGCCTGGATCGACGGATGAAAGCGCCGCGACTTGATGATCTCCTCGAGCGTGTGCATCGGGATGCGGTCGCCATGGCCGGCGAGATATCGATTGATGTCGTACTTGAAGCCGCCGCATGGTTCCGCATTCTGCGGCCGGCGCACCGCGTCGAGCTCCACATGCGCCGGGTCGACGATGGTTGCGCCAAGCCGCTTCAGATCGTCGACTGCGGCCATGAACACGTCGACGATCTCCGGATCCGTGGTCTCGCGCTCGTAGGCCTGCCGCAGGATCCCGACGCGTGCGCCCTTCAAGCCGTCGCGACTCAGGGACTCTGCGTAGTTCGGCATCGTCCTGCCGCGGGCAGCGGCGGTGACTGGATCGTCTGGATCCTCGCCGACGATGACCTGAAACACCGCGACCGCGTCCTCGACGGTCCGCGTCATCGGCCCCGCAATGTCCGCCAGCAGGCTGAGCGGGACTACGCCGCTCCGGCTCGTCAGTCCCATCGTCGATCGGATCCCGACCAGGGCCTGGTGCGAGGACGGACCGCGAATCGAGTTTCCCGTGTCGCTGCCAAGGCCGATGGCGCCGAAGTTCGCCGCCACCGCCGCAGCGGTGCCGCCGCTCGATCCCGCCGTCACGCGATCGAGCGCGTACGGGTTGCGCGTGTATCCCGGCAGGATCGAGTTGACGGTCTCGTACGGGCTGAACGCGAACTCCGCCATGTTCGATTTCGCGAGCACGATGGCACCGGCGTCCTTGATGCGTTTCACCTGGAACGCGTCCTTGCTCGATACGAAGCCTTTCAGCGACAGCGATCCCGCCGCGCTCTGCAGGCCCACCGTCTCGAAGTTATCCTTCACGATCGCCGGAATGCAGTGCAGCGGCCCCGCCGGTCCCGATTGGGCATACCGCCGATCGAGTGCGTCCGCCTCTTTGTCCGCGTCAGGGTTGAGGACGACGATGGCGTTCAATGCCGGGCCGTTCTTGTCGTAAGCCTCGATGCGCCGGAGATATCCGTCCACGAGGGCGCGGCACGTGAGCCGCCCCGCCTGCATCGCGTCGTGGATCTGCGCGATGGTCGTTTCTTCGATGCGAAAGGGGGTGGCGGTCGGTGATGGCTGCTGCGAGAGCGCGACAGCGAGTGTGGCGGCGAATAGAAGCGCGGCAAACTTCATCGTCTGTGATTATCCGCGGCCGGGTGGTTAGCGGCAATCGTGAGCCGACGTACATGGAGAGCGCGCAGAGGGCGCGGCAATACACAGAAACACAAGAACAAATTTTTCGCCTGCTCCCCGTTCGCCCTGTGTTCGTAATACCACCGATGCTGCAATAATAGTTTCCATCACTCTCGAAGACGTCCTCTCACGCTACTGGGGCTACACCTCGTTCCGCCCGCTGCAGCGCGACGCGATGGATGCGATCCTCGCGCGTCGGGATTCGCTCGTCGTGTTGCCGACCGGCGGTGGCAAATCGCTGTGCTTTCAGGCACCGGCCCTTGTCGCCGGCGGCGTCGGTCTCATCGTCTCCCCGCTGATCTCGTTGATGAAGGACCAGGTGGACACACTGGTCGCCAACGGGATCCCCGCGGCCTGCTACAACAGCGCATTGTCGGCAGAGGCAAGGGCCGCGACTGTCGCGGGCATCCGCGGCCGGCGGTATTC
>JBKPRU010000102.1:0-5676 GCA_046734675.1 Acidobacteriota bacterium | reverse complement strand
CTCGAGATCAGCTCGCGTGGCGTCGCCGACAGCTATCGCCGGCTCGCCGACGCGCACGTCCTCGTGCTGCAGCCGGCGGACGATGAAGTCTGGATGGCGCTGCCGTTCTCGGGGGTGCCTACTCCGTTCAAGGTGGTGGCGCACGATCGCGCCTGGTGGGCCAACTGTGCGTGGGACGCGCTGGGCATTGCAGCGGCCCTGAATGTCGACGTGGAGGTCACGACCAGCTGCCCCGACTGCCTCGCGCCGATCGACGTCTCGGTCGCCGGCGGTCCCGTCGCCGACCCCGATGTGCGCTGCCACTTCTGGATTCCCGCCGCGCATTGGTGGGACGACATCGCCGAGACGTGAGCGACCATTCGTCTCTTCCGGTCGGAAGAGCACATTCAGCGATGGGCCGCCAATCAGGGACGTCCGCCCGGAGCGATTCTGACGATGGCGACGTTATGGCGGCTCGCGCAGCGCTGGTATGAAGGGCGCCTCGCGGAGGACTGGCGTCCACGCACGTTGGACCAGTCGCAGCGTATTCTCGACGACGTGGGGTTGAGCGGTGCGTTCTGGTCCCTGCTCGGATGAATGGTGAGCTTCCGCCTGAAGGCGGAAGCTACGGGGGTTGTTGTGAGGATCGTTGCTCAGACGCGAAGCACGTCGGCAGCGACGAGCGGGCGTCCGCCGACCTCGATCTCGATCGACGGCCACCCTGGCGTGGACGTGATCAACTCGATGTCGCCGTCGACGAGCAGCGCCGTGTCCTCGACCTTCGTGCCCGTGACGCTCGGGTTCCACGCAAACGCCTGGCGCGCGTGCACGACGTCGGTCGATGTGGGATGTGCGATCCAGTCGCGCGCGCGGTAGCCGGTCGCGCCCCCTTGATGGTGCAGCGCTTCTTCTCCCGGGAACCCGGCGTCGTTGTACGCAGCCGCGGCCACGTCGTAGAGCTGCGCGCCGGTGGCGCCGGGACGCGTCGCGTCGAGCAGGCGACCGAACACCGCCGCGGCGGCGCGCGTGCGCGACTCGAGGTCGGGAGGGGCGGCCTTCGTGGCGACGATCCGCGAGAGGCACGCGACCAAGCCGTCGCGCTCGGCGCAGACGGCGACGAGGACCACGCGCTTCCACTCGGTCGCGGTCGGAACCGGGTGGCGGTACTTGCCGACGCGATCGTCGGCACCGACGAGCAGCACGATCGCGCGCGCGCCGATGGCGGTGAGCGACAGCATCACGGTTGCGGCGATTTCGCGCTCGTCCTCGCCGGGCCGCACGCGCCGACAGACGTCGCCGACGACCATTCCGCAGTCGTTGCCGAGCGCGCGGTAGCGATCGATCTCGGCGACGGTCAGAACCGAACGTGCGCGCGCAACGAGCGGTTCGGATGCCGCCGTGCCGGGCAGCGGCCAGTCCGCCCCGAGCGGCGCCGTGCCGCCGACGATCGAACGCGCCGCGCTTACCGCGTGCGCGGGATCCTGATCCGCGGCCCACGGATATTCGATTGGCTCGAAGTCGAGGCCGGCAAGGACCTCGTCGCGGAGGCGGGGCATCTCGATCGCGTTCGCGAGCACGAAGCGGCGCCCGTCAGCGGTGACGAGCAGCCGCTGCGAGCCAGCCTCGCGGCTCGCGTCGATACGGTTGCTGCGGCCGCCGGTCAACCAGGCGATGTTGTGATGCGTGGCGAGCAGGACGCCGCCCAGGCCGGCGTCCTTGACGACGGGGACGAGTCGCGCGAGTTTTTCGTCGACTTCGGCGGCGCTCACGAACCCTGCTGCGCGAACGCCTGGTAGCGCTTCTCGATGTCCTCCGGCGACGCCGTGCCGTTCAGAATCAGCACGCGATAGCGGAAGGTGACGGACTTGCCCGGTTCGAGCGTGAGGTTCAGCGGTTCCTTGCCGGTGACGAGCGCAGCCTGCCCGAGTGGATTGGCGGCGAAGAGGCCATAGCCGCGCGCGTGCCAATAGGTGGGGAAGCCGGGGTTCGACGGATTGTCGAGGATCGCGAGCGTCACCGGCTGCTTGTCGATCGTGCCGTGCAGGAGCGTCCAGCGTCCGCGCGTCCCCCACACGGCGTCCCCTTTCAGCCCTTCGCTGCTGATGTACTCGCCACTCACGCCGGTGTTATCGGCCACCGGCTTCGCGGTGGGCTTGCCGGACGCGTCGGTCAGGATCTCCGGCTTGTCGTACGGCTGCTCCAGTTCGCGCGCGACGCGCATGCCGAGGAACGCTTCTTTGTTGTCCTTGAACACGACCTTCTCGTCGCCGGCCGTCAGCGTGGTGATGCGATCGATGACGCGCGAGTCGGGCGTGCCGCTGAAGATGAATTGCGTGCGCTCGTGCACGATGGCTTTACTGTCCGGCCGCAGCCAGTCCATCTCGACCGCGAGCTCACCCTTGTCGCCGCTCTTCGATTGGAGGATGTTGCGATGGACGATCGTGCCCATCTTCGCCACGCGGTCGCCGGTGATCGCGTCCGAGTTGTTCCAGAAGTCGAGTCCGTTGACGTCGCCATGGTTCAGCCAAAGACCGACGTGGTGCGGATGATCGACGCGCTCGCGCGGACGAGGATCGAGCGGATAGCCGCGCGTCACGACCGTGCCCTTCGCGGTGCGCAGCGGATACAGCACCGGCTTCTTCAGCGTCGTCGGCCAGATGTACGACGTAAACGGCTGACCATCGATCGTGATGTCGACGCGCCGCTGGGCTTCGTTCGGGGTCACCTGCACGCGCGCTTTCTGCGGCGCGCCGCTCAGCAGCAACGGGAGCACGAGAACGCCGAGGGTCATGATGCGCATCGCGTTGAGCCTTTTCCGGTCTCTCTCTTTTTTGAGGTCCCTGATGTTCTCTGGCTGTGTTGTTCTGTGGCCGTATTTGTGTGGCCTGTGTTACTTTACCGCTAAAGATTTACCATTTCGGGAGCGACTATGTCACTACGTTCGAGTCTCGCGGCCCTGTCGATGATTGCCGCCTCCGCCGTGCTCGTCTCCGCCGCTTCACAGAAGACTGCCTCCGCACCCAACACGCTGACCGACCAGGAAAAGAAAGCGGGATGGATCCTGCTGTTCGACGGCAAGTCGCTCGACGGCTGGCGCGCCTACAAGAAGCCGGACGCGACCGGCACGCGCTGGAGGGTCGAGGACGGCTGGCTCACGCTGCCGCACGAGGGTGACAAGGACACCCACGGCGCCCGCGACATCATCAGCAAGGACACGTTCGATCAGTTCGAACTGACCTGGGACTGGCGCATCGCAGCGGGCGGCAACAGTGGCGTCAAGTATTTCGTCCTCGAGGATCGTAACGACGCGATCGGCCACGAGTACCAGATCATCGACGACGAGCGTCATCCCGACGCGAAGATCGGACCGCATCGCCAGACGGCGGCCTTCTACGACGTCCTGCAGGCCTCGAACCGTCCCATCAAGCCGGCGGGCGAGTTGAACAGCTCTCGCATCGTCGTGAAGGGCAACACCGTCGAGCATTTCCTAAACGGCAAGCAGGTGCTGACCTACACGCTGGACAGCCCGGAGCTGCGCGCGGCGATCGCGAAGAGCAAGTTCAAGGATGTCGAGCGCTTCGGCAAGCCGCAGAAGGGACACATCCTGCTGCAGGACCACGGCGATCAGGTCTGGTATCGCAACATCAAAATCCATCCGCTGTCCGCCACGTCGACGGCGCGCCGGTGAGAACGCGAACGAGCATCGCGAGCGAGCCACGCGAGCGGAGCGGGGCCAGGGGCCCCCGCGAGCGAGCGTGTAGGGGAGTTCGAGGGGCGAAGCCCCTCGATAAGTGATGCAGGTAGGAATACTTGGCGCGGGCAATATCAGCGACACGCACGCCCGCGCCGCTCGTGCCATTCCCGGCGTCGGCATCGCCGCCGTCTGCGGCGCGAACCGCGAGAAGACGGCAAAGCTCGCGGCGGCGCACGGCGCCGTTCCCTATGACGATGTAGAAGCGTTCCTCGCACATCGGCCGATGGACATCGTCGCGATCGGGAGTCCGTCAGGACTTCATGCCGAGCAGGCGGTTGCCGCGATTCGCCGCGGCCTGCACGTGCTGGTCGAGAAGCCGCTCGACATCACGCTCGACAAGGTCGACGCGGTGATTACCGAAGCGGCGCGCGCACGGGTGAAGGTCGGGGTGTTCTTTCAGGACCGCCTGCGTCCCGACATCGTCACGATCAAGCGGATGATCGACGCGGGGCGGCTGGGCCGCCCGGTGTTCGCGTCCGGCCGCGTGAAATGGTACCGTCCGCCGGAATATTACGCGTCGTCGCGCTGGCGCGGCACATGGGCGCTCGACGGCGGCGGCGCGGTCATGAATCAGGCGATCCACACGGTCGATGTGCTGCAATGGCTGTTCGGGCCGGTCGCGCGCGTCTCGGCCCGCACGGCCACGCGCGTGCACTCGATCGAAGTGGAAGACACCGCCGCGGCACTCTTCGAGTTTTCGAGCGGAGCGCTCGGCGTGTTCGAAGCGGGCACGTCGCTGTATCCCGGCTACGCGCGGCGGGTGGAGGTCACCGGCACCGAAGGGACGCTGATCCTCGAGGGCGATCGACTGCTCGCCGCGGACCTGCGCAACACGGCGGAGGTCGCGACCGCGAAGCCGACCGATCTCGAGAGCACCGCGTCGCCGGTCGTCAGCGACAGCAGCGCCCATCAGCGCGTGTTCGAGGACTTCATACGCGCGATTGAAAGCGACGGCACGCCCGCGTGCGACGCGCGTGAAGCGCGCGCCAGCGTCGCGCTCGTGCAGGCCATCTACCGCTCGTCGCGCCAGGGAGGATGGGAGCAGCCATGAAGCACGTCCTGTCGATCGCGGTCGGGATTCTCGTGGGCGCCGCGCTGCATGCCGCCGCGATGCAGAAGCCCGCGCCGGGCGGCTACGTGATCGAACACGACGCGGAGGTGGCCGTCACCGAGCCCGGCACGCACAACGGCGGCGGGCAGACCGTCGGCTACTCGTTCTTCAAGAAAGTGCCGAACCTCAAGCTCGTGTTTCGCAAGCGCGCGCTGAAGCCCGGCTCGGGGATCGGCTTGCACGAGCAGAAGGAAGACGAGATTTACTACGTACTCAGCGGCAAGGGCGTGATGACGCTCGACGGCAAACCCGTCGACGTGACGCCCGGGACGGCGGTGCTGACACGCACCGGCAGCTCGCACAGCCTGAAGCAGGTCGGGAGCGACGATCTCGTCATCATGATCAATTACGAGGTGGAACCCCGGTAATGTGATATAGACCGCCGCAAATCCGGTACGGGCCCAGGGTCGTTGCTTCATGAGGAAGGGGAGGAACCATGAACGTCGGTCGTACCCCGGAGACCCTACGAGTGCCGCTGCGGGGCCTGGTGCCGCTGCTTGCGGCCATTCTTCTCTGCCCGGCGCTCGCCGGCGCGCAAGCCGTCACCGGCACGATCATCGGACGCATCACTGACGGATCGGGCGCGGTCGTGCCCGGCGTCACCGTCACGCTCACCAACACCGGCACGAAGCTCACGCGCGTCGTCACCACCGACAGCGACGGTGAGTACACGGCGCCGTCGCTCCCGCCCGGGCCGTACACGATTGTCGCCGAGATCTCGGGATTCAAGTCGGTGACGATGCCGGACGTCGATCTCGGCGTCGACCAGCGTCTCCGCATGGACATGAAGCTCGAGGTGGGCGCGCTGACCGAGACCGTCACGATCGAAGGC
>JBKPRU010000101.1:0-7359 GCA_046734675.1 Acidobacteriota bacterium | reverse complement strand
TCACGCGGTGGTAGCGCAGCTTCGAGATGTCGAAGTCTTCCTTGCCGATGCCGCAGCCGAGCGCCGCGATCATGGTCTTGATCTCGTCGCTGCCGAGCATCTTGTCGAAGCGCGCCTTCTCGACGTTGAGGATCTTGCCCTTGATCGGCAGGATCGCCTGGAATCGACGATCGCGCCCCTGCTTCGCCGAGCCACCGGCCGACTCACCTTCGACGATGTAGATCTCGCTCAACGCCGGGTCACGTTCCTGGCAGTCGGCGAGCTTGCCCGGCAGCGCACTGCTGTCGAGCGCGCCCTTGCGGCGCACCAGGTCGCGCGCCTTGCGCGCCGCTTCGCGCGCCCGCGCGGCATCGACGGCCTTGGCGATCACGCGCTTGGCGACGTTCGGGTTCTCCTCGAGGAAGGCCCCCAGCTTGTCGTTGACGATTGCCTCGACGATGCCCTTGACTTCCGTGTTGCCAAGCTTCGTCTTGGTCTGTCCCTCGAACTGCGGCCGCGGGATCTTGACGCTGATGACGGCGGTCAGGCCTTCGCGAATGTCGTCGCCGCTGATGGTCGCGTCCTTGAGATCCTTCGTGAGGTTGTTCTTGCCCGCGTAGTAGTTGATGGTGCGAGTCAGGGCCGCGCGGAAGCCGGAGAGATGCGTGCCTCCTTCGTGCGTGTTGATGTTGTTCGCAAACGAATAGAGCGTTTCCGCGTAGCCGTCGTTCCACTGCAGCGCGATCTCGGCGTCAATGCCGTCCTTCTCGCCGCGCATGTAGATCGGCTTGTCGTTCACCGGCGACTTGTTCTGATTCAGGTACTGCACGAACGAGACGATGCCCCCTTCGTACAGGAATTTGTGCCCCTTGCCGTCACGCTCGTCGTCGATCGTGATGGTGACGCCGCCGTTGAGGAACGCGAGCTCGCGAAGGCGCTGCGCGAGCGTGTCGAAGCTGAACTCCGTGATCTCGAAGATTTGAGAATCGGGCTTGAACGTGACCTTCGTCCCGCGCTTCTTCGTCGTGCCGGTGACTTCAAGATCGCCGGTGGGGTTCCCGCGCTCGTAGGTCTGCCGGTAGACCTGGCCGTTGCGCCAGATTTCGAGCTCCAGCAACTCCGACAGCGCGTTGACGACCGACACACCAACGCCGTGCAGGCCGCCCGAAACTTTGTAGCTGTCGTTGTCGAACTTGCCGCCGGCGTGCAGCACCGTCAGGACGACTTCGGCGGCCGAGCGGCCACTCGCGTGACGATCCACCGGAATCCCGCGGCCGTTGTCGATGACCGTGACGGAGTTGTCGATGTGGATCGTGACGTTGACCTGGTCGCAGTATCCGGCCAGCGCTTCGTCGATCGAGTTGTCGACGATCTCGTAGACGAGATGATGGAGTCCGGGCGCACCCGTCGAGCCGATGTACATGGCTGGACGCTTGCGAACGGCCTCCAAGCCCTCGAGGACTTTGATCTTGTCGGCGCCGTAATCGTCCGCGCCGGTCCCGTTGCCATTGCCCGGGATCGCGGTCGTGGACCCGAGCGGCGTCGGCTGGAGGCTCTCGTCTGTCTGATGCTGCGGTTGTGGCTGTTGCTCGTCGTTCAGTTCAGGCATTCAGAATTGGGGTCAGATTCTCATCGGCATGATCACGTACGTGTAGTCGTAGCCCTCTGCGCCGATTGGCTTGAGGACCGCCTGGCTCATCTCGTCCTTGAACTCGAGTGAGACCATGTCGGTTTCGACCACGCCGAGGAAGTCGAGGACGTACTGCGCGTTGAAACAGATCGTAACCGGCGCGGCGGCGTAATCGACCATGAGCATTTCCTTGGCCTCGCCGAACTCGGGGCTGCTGGAGACGATCTCCACCTTGCCCTTGTCGATCTGGAACTTCACCGCGCGCGAACGCTCGTTCGAGAGCAGCGCCACCCGCTTCACCGCGCTCGTCAGCCGATCGCGATCGAACTCGACGCGCTTGTCGTTCCCCTTCGGGATCACGCGCTCGAAAGCGGGGAACTGGCCGTCGATCATCCGGGAGATGAGCAGCCGTCCGCCCAGTCCGAAGAACAGGTGGTTCTCGCCGCGCTCGTAGTGAATGTCCCCTTCGGTTTCCGCAAGCAGGCGGCCGAGTTCGAGCAGCGTCTTGCGCGGCAGGATAACGCGCTCCTCTTCGGTCGACTTGATCTTGCTCTTCGTCTTGTCGCGCGGCACGGTCATGAGCGCCAGCCGATGCCCGTCCGTCGAGACCAGCCCGAAGGACTCGGGGCGCTGGATGAACAACGCGCCGTTCAGGAAGTAGCGCGTGTCCTCGCCGGTGATTGCAAACTGTGTCTTCGAGACCATCTGCCGCAGCACGTCGCGCGGGAGCGTGACCGTGAAGCTCCCCGCCGCATCCGGCAGCGTCGGGAAATCTTCGCGCGGCAGCGTCTGCATCCGCGAATCGAAGCGCTCTGCCGCGACCTTCACGCCGCCTTTGTCTTCTTCGATGCGGACGTCGGTCTCGGGCAGCGCCTTGATGATCTCGTAAAGCTTCTTGGCCGGCAGCGTGAGCGATCCCCCCTTGTAGACGCTCGCGGTGCACTTGCTCCGAAGGCCGACCTCCAAATCCGTCGCCAACATCTTCACTTCCTCGCCGTTGGCTTCGAGCAGCACGTTGGCAAGGATCGGGATGGTGTTCTTGCGTTCGACGATGCCCTGGAAGAGCTGCAGTTCGCGCAGCAGATCGGTCTTGCGGACGACCAGTTCCATAGTGGTGATCTCAGTCAGAAGGAGAGAGAAATCCGAACGAAGAATTATAACAAGAAAGAGGTGCTGTTGAAAAGCGAATTTGCCGCGATTAGTCCTTGAAAATCTGCGATTTACGCTGTGGACGAATCGTCGTGTTCACGGCGCATTTTCGTGTGGATGGCTGTGCAGGTTTTGCTGGCCGGCACCGGTGCACAGCCCATGCACATGAACGCCCGTGGATGACCTGTGGAAAACCTGCTTCGTCCTCAGCGGAACGACTCCATCAGGGTGTTGATAAGCGTGTTGAAATCTCCATCCTTCTGCCGGAGATCCTCAATCTTGCGGATGGAGTGGATGACGGTCGAGTGATGCTTGCCGCCAAAGCTCTTGCCGATCTCGGGCAGCGACGCGCTCGTCAGCGCCTTGCACAGATACATCGCAATCTGCCGCGGCATCGCCACCGACTTCGAGTTGTTCTTCGACTTCAGATCCGCCAGCTTGAGCGAGTAATGGTCGGCAACCGCCTTCTGCACGATTTCAATCGTGATGGCGCGGTCGTCGTTCTGCAGCACGTTGCGCAGCACGTCCTGCGCCAGCGACAACGAGATCTCGCGTCCGGTCAGTGACGCGTACGCGATCAGGCGAATCAGCGAGCCTTCGAGCTCGCGGATGTTCGACTTGATTTTGCCGGCAATGTAGATCGCGACGTTGTCGGGGAGCGGAATCCCCTCTGTTTCCGCCTTCTTTTTCAGAATGGCGACCTTGGTCTCGAGGTCCGGCGACTGGATGTCGGCGATGAGGCCCCACTCGAACCGTGAGCGCAGGCGCTCCTCGAGCTGCGGAATCTCGTGCGGCGGGCAATCGCTGCTGATGACGATCTGCTTCTGCGAGTCGTACAGCGCGTTGAACGTGTGAAAGAACTCGGTCTGCGTGCCTTCCTTGCCGGCGAGAAACTGGATGTCGTCAACGAGCAGGACGTCGACGCTGCGATAGCGCTCCCGGAAGTCGAGCACGCGATCGTACCGCACGGCGTTGATCATCTCGTTCATGAACCGCTCGGACGAGATGTAGGTCAGCTTCAGGTTCTTCAGATGCGTGACGACGTAATGCCCGATGGCGTGCATCAGGTGCGTCTTGCCGAGTCCCACGCCGCCGTAGATGAACAGCGGGTTGTACGAACGCGACGGCGCCTCCGCGACTGCGCGGCAGGCGGCGTGCGCGAACTGGTTCGACGGACCGACGATGAACGTATCGAAGGAGTACCGTGGACTCAGGCTCGTCGCATCGTCGGTCGGGCGCTCCTCGGGGTCCGGCTCGGGCACCAGAACGTCGGTGGCCACCGGGATCTGCGGAAATTCGTCGGTGACGAACGCCACCGCTGTGCCCGGCTGATCGATTTCGGCGATGGCTTCGTCGATCACGGCCGAATAGTGCTTCGTCAGCCAGTCGCGGAAGAGCGCATTCGGCACGCGCACGCGAACCACACCGTCGCGCTCGTCAACGAAAACTGCCGGTTTGAACCACGTGTAGAAGCTGTGCCGATTGACCTTGGTTTCGATGCGGGCCAGGATGGCTTCCCACAAATTACTGCCGGTCATGGTCGGGCGCCCGACTTTCGCCTCGCGGTAGCTTGTTTCTGATGACATTGTACGGCGGAGGGTGACATTTACACGGGTGTCACACGGCGGCCTGGACCTTCGCCCCTGCTTTTCCACAATTTTTTCCACAGTTGTGGAAAACTTCGGGGGGTGACCCTACGGTCGTCGCGGGGAACGGACTGTAGCATAGCGATTGGAACCGCACAAAGCGGACCATCGCGGGAAGCCCGCAATTGACAGTTGCGCTGGGAGTTCGCTACTATTTCGGTTTCTCCGAACCGTTCCGAACCGCTGCATAGGATTCACAGTCATGAAGGGCAAGCGCACATTTCAGCCGAACCGCCGTCACCGCAAAAAAACGCATGGCTTCCTGGTTCGCATGGCCACGAAGAACGGCCGCCAGGTGCTCAAGCGCCGCCGCGCGAAGGGGCGTAAGCGGCTGACCGTCACGGCATCCCGCTAGTCCAGGGCCGGCGACAGCCGCCGGCTTTCGCCTGCGAAAGTTCTCGAGTCTTATGCCGTCCCAGACGCTCCCGCCCGCACGACGCCTTCGGCGACGGGGGGAGTTTCAGCGCGTGTTCGACACGGGCCGGCGGTCGCACGGTCGGTATCTGACGCTCATCGCGGCACCCGGGCCCGGTCCGTCGAGCCGCCTTGGCGTGGTCGCCTCGCGCAAACTTGGCGGCGCCGTCATCAGGAACCGGGCAAAGCGCGTGGTTCGGGACCTTTTTCGAACCCGGCCGGACCCTGGTCCCGTAGATCTTGTCGTGATCCCGAAACATCCGCTGATTGACGCCCCGCGTACGGTCCTCGAAGAGGACTTCGGCGCGGCCCTCCGGCGGTTTCGATTCGCGTCATCCAAATGACACCAGGCGCGCGCCTCGCCCTCGTCCTCATCCGGCTCTATCAGCTGGTCCTCTCGCCATTTCTTGGCGGGTCGTGCCGATTCGTGCCCTCGTGCTCGGAATACGCGCGCGAGGCGGTGTACAAGCATGGCGCCGTGCGAGGGATGATTCTGGCCATCCGTCGCGTGGCCCGCTGCCACCCCTTGGCGAAGGCCGGGCTCGATCCAGTGCCCGCCCCTGGTAAATCCCGTTAAATCTTCGATGGAACGACGCGTTCTGATCGCGGTGCTGCTCTCGTTCATCGTGCTGTACGCGTATCAGGCTTTGTTTCCGGCGCCGCCGGAACCAAAGCCCGCGGCAGCCGGCCAGCAGCCATCCGCTCCTTCACCCGCCGAGAAGACGCCGGCTCCACCCACCGCGAAGGCTGCCACCGCCGAAGCGCCGGGAAGCGACACGCCCACGGCGCCGGCAGCGTCCCAGGTGAACGCGCGCGACATCGTCGTCGAAAGCGCCTCGGTCCGCGCCGTCTTCACCACTCGGGGCGGCGCGCTCAAGAGCTGGCGGCTGAAGAAGTACCACGATGCCGCGGGTCAGCCGCTGGAGCTCGTCGCCAGCCACCCCCCGGCGGGGGCACCACTGCCCTTCACGCTTGCGACCGACGACGACCTCGTGAGCACGGCGCTCGCGTCGGGTGAGTTCACAACAAGCGCAGATGCGGTGAACGTCGACAGCGGCACGCGCACCCTGCAGTTCGAGTTCAAGAACGCGGCCGGCATCGAGGCGCGGAAGAGTTTCACGTTTGACGCGCAGCATCCCTACTCGATCGGCGTGACTGCCGACGTGAAACGGGAGGGGCAGGCGCTGCCGGTCACGATCGAGTGGGGGCCGGCAATCGGCAGCGGGATCGTGCAGAAGTCCGGCACCTACAACCCGGCGTCGCAGCCGGTGTTCTACAAGAACGGCAAGGTGTCGCGCGTCGCGCCGGACAAGATCCCGTCGCAACCCGCGCAGGACGGCCCGTTCGGATTCGCGGGCGTCGACGATCACTACTTCCTCACCGCCGTCGTCACCCCGAAGCAGCCGTCGCTGCGCGTGACGTATCTGCCGCAGAGCGTGCCGGTACCGGGGGCGCCGAACGGCGCGCACTACGTCTCATGGTCGGCGCGCTTCCCATCGCCGCCGCAGGAGGAGACCTTCTTCGCGGGCCCGAAGGACTTCGACGTGCTCGTCTCGGTCAACCGCGATCTCGTGCGCGCGATTGATTTCGGGATGTTCTCGTGGCTAGTCGTGCCGCTGCTGCGCGCGCTCAAGTGGATCAACGTCTACGTCGGCAACTACGGCTGGTCGCTCATCCTCCTGACGGTCCTCATCAATCTTGCGATGTTCCCGCTCCGGCACAAGAGCGTCGTGTCGATGCGCAAGATGCAGGAAATCCAGCCTGAGGTGAAGGCGATCCAGGATCGCTACGCGAAGCTGAAGATGAGCGATCCTGCGCGCTCGAAGATGAACGTCGAGTTGATGAACCTCTATCGGGAGCGCGGCGTGAACCCGGCCAGCGGCTGCGTGCCGATGCTGCTCACGCTGCCGGTCCTGTTTGCGTTCTATTCGATGCTGTCGGTCGCGATCGAGCTGCGCGGCGCGCCGTTCGTCGGGTGGATCCACGACCTCTCCGCGCACGATCCGCTGTTCATCACGCCGGTCCTGATGGGGATCACGATGATGATCCAGCAGAAGATGACGCCGACGACCGCCGACCCGGTGCAGCAGAAGATGATGCTGATCATGCCAGTCGTGATGACCGGCATGTTCCTGTGGGCGGCGAGCGGGCTCGTGCTTTACTGGACGGTGAGCAACATGTGGGGCATCGCACAGCAGATGATCACGAACCGGTTGATCGGCCCGGCGCCGCAGCGCACGGTCCGGCCGCCCGCGGAGCGCCGCGTCAAGCGCGTCGGCGGCGGTCGTACCGACCAGGCGAAAGGGAGCTAGGCGATGGACGTGCAGGAGCGAGTCTCGGGATTCATGAAAGACGTGCTGGGCGCCATGGGCCTGGCGCTCGACGTGAAGGTCCAGGACACGCCCGACGGCGTTCGGATCGATTTGTCCGGCGATGGAGGTGAGGTGCTGCTCCGTCGCAAGGCGGAAGCGCTCGAGGCGCTGCAACAGATCGTCAACACCGGCTTTCGGCGCGATCTCGAGGACGATCGCAGCTTCGTCG
>JBKPRU010000100.1:0-17073 GCA_046734675.1 Acidobacteriota bacterium | reverse complement strand
GCACGAACGCCACCGCGCCAAAGAGCACGTAGAGCGCCGTCTGCACGTCGCCGGTGAGCGCGGTACGGAGCGGCACGACTGCGATCGAGCCGGCGTCGTAGTCGGATGGATGCTCGCGCCGCATCTGCTCGCGCACGGCATTCATCTCCGCCGTTGCCGCCGCGACGCTGACCCCGCGCTTCAGACGCCCGAACCCGCGCAGGTGCTGGCAGCTGCGGCACGAAGAATCTCCGCCCAGCGCGTAGCCGATTGGCGCCCACAACTGCGCCGGCGCATCGTAGTAGCGCTCCGCGTCGAGCGGCTCGAACGCCGGCGGCATGACGCCAATGATGCGGTACTCGCGATCGTTCATGACAATGCTGCGCCCGACGACGGAGGGATCCGCCCCGAACCGGCGTCGCCACAGGCCGTCGCTGAGGAGAAGCACGCGCCAGTGGTCCGGCCGGTCGTCATCGGCGGCAAAGCCCCGACCGAGCGCGGGCCGGATGCCGAGCATGTCGAAGTAATTCCAGCTGACGCGCACCGCGGGCAGGCGTTCCGCTTCACCGTTGCTGACCAGCGTCGGCACCCAGGAACGCATCATCGCCAGCTGCTCGAAGCTGCGGCTGCGTTCACGCCAGTCGAGCACAGTGGCAAAGCCGACGTTCGACGAGTACCCCTGGGGGTTGCGGTCGCCGATGGTGACGAGGCGATCCGGCTCGGCGTATGGCAGCGGGCGCAGCAGCACGGCATCGACGACGGTGAAGATCGCGGTGTTCGCGCCGATGCCGAGTGCCAGCGTCAAGAGCGCCGCGGTTGTGAAGCCGGGCGCGCGGCGCAGCATGCGGAGTCCGTAACGGACGTCCTGCATCAGCGCGTCGATCACGGGAAGGCTGCGCTGGTCGCGCCACGCGTCTGCGATCTGCGCTTCGGCCCCGAGCTCCAGCTGCGCGGCACGCCGGGCCGCCTGCGGGTCGAGGCCGCGGGCGCGATGCTGCTGCTCGAGCATCTCGCGATGAAAGGCGATTTCCTCGCGCAGCTCGGCGTCGGACCGCCCGCCGCCGCTCGCGCCGCGAACTCGCTGGAGCAGCTCCCGGAGGGTCATTTGGCCTCCGCCCCGTTCAGGAGCCGCGCCATGATCGCGGCAATGCGGTTCCAGTCCTCGGTCTCGCGCTGCAGCTGCTTCCGTCCGGCGCGCGTCAACGAGTAGTAGCGCGCGCGGCGGTTGTTGTCCGAGACGCCCCACTTCGAGTCGATCCACCCGCGCTGCTCGAGCCGCAGCAGCGCCGGATAGAGCGTGCCCTGGTTGAGGCGCAGCATGTCGCCGGAGACCTGCTGGATGCGCTGGGCGATGCCGTAGCCGTGGAGGCTCCCGAGCGCGTCGAGCGTCTTCAGGACGATCAGGTCGAGCGTCCCCTGCAGCACGTCGGTCTTCGAGTCGGCCACGCGACCCCTTTCTGTTGAATGCCAACAGGAGCATAGCCACTTTCCTGTTGGATGTCCACAGGACTCCTCCGCGACGACAGTTACCGCGACGACAGTTACGGTGACGGCCCACGGCTCATCACAAGGTTCACGAAGGCCACGAAGTTCACGAAGAACTCTTTGTTTTGTTTTTTGGGTTCTTCCTTCGTGGTCTTCGTTCACTTCGTGGGCTTCGTGACGAGCCGTCGGCCGTGACAGTGAACGCCGCCCCGAACTTGATCACGCGCGCGCTCGTATCTCACTCCGATCGAGGTGCGCACATGGAACGCCTGCTCCAGGATGTCCGCTTTGCCGCGCGCGTGTTGTGGAAGGAGCGCGGCTTCGCCGCGACCGCGATCCTGACGCTGGCCATCTGCATCGGCGCCAATGCCGCGATCTTCGCAATCGTCAACGCCGTGCTGCTCCAGCCGTTGCCGGTGCCGCACGCCGAGCAGCTGATCTACATGTACAACGCCTATCCGGGCGCCGGCGTGAGCGAGGGCGCCGGGGCGACGGGCGTGCCCGATTACTACGATCGGCTGCGCGAGACCGACGTCTTCCAGGAACAGGCGCTCTACAACACGCGCGGCGTCACGCTCGGCCAGGAAGGCAATCCGCAGCGGGTCGCGGCGATCCTCGGCACGCCCTCGCTCCTGCGGCTCCTGCAGGCGCGGCCCTGGCGCGGGCGCCTCTTCACCGAAGAGGACGGCGAGCTGGGCAAGGCGAAAAAAGTGGTGCTGACCTACGCGAGCTGGCAGCAATACTTCGGCGGGCGTGACGATGCCATCGGCAAGGATCTTCGGGTCAACGGCGAGCCCTACACGGTCGTCGGTGTTCTTCCGCAGGGGTTCGCGTTCCTCGATCCGGACGTGAAGCTCTGGCTGCCGCTCGCGTTCACGGCGGAGCAGAAGTCGGACGAATCGCGGCACAGCAACAACTGGTCGTACCTCGGACGGCTGAAGCCAACGGCCACGATCGCGCAGGCACACCAGCAGATCGACGCGCTCAACGCGCGCAACCTCGATCGGTTCCCGCAATTGAAGCAGGTGCTCATCAACGCGCGCTTCCACACGGTCGTGGTCCCGCTGCAGCAGCACCTGGTGCGGGAGATCAAGAGCACGCTGTACCTGCTCTGGGGCGGCGTCGCCTTTGTGCTGCTGATTGGCGTGGTCAACATCACCAACCTGATGCTGGTGCGATCGACGGCGCGCATGAAGGAGATCGCGACGCGGCACGCGCTCGGCGCGGGTCTCGGACGCATTGCACGGCAACTGCTGACCGAAACGCTGATCCTCACAGCGATCGGCGGCGTCGTGGGGCTGGCGCTCGGGTGGGTGGGCGTCCGCACGCTGGCGACGTTTGGCGTCGATCAGACGCCGCAGGGAACGGTGATCTCGCTGGACGCAACCGTGATGGCCTTCACCATGGCGCTGGCAATCGTCGTCGGACTGCTGATCGGCATCGTGCCGGTC
Organism: Acidobacteriota bacterium; assembly: GCA_046734675.1. Lineage (GTDB taxonomy): Bacteria > Acidobacteriota > Vicinamibacteria > Vicinamibacterales > 2-12-FULL-66-21 > QHWT01. The sequence continues at coordinate 14,158 of JBKPRU010000100.1, read as the reverse complement.
TTCGGGCTGCGCCAGCTGAATCTGAGTCAGGCGTTCCGCGAAGAGGGGCGCAGCGGGACCGCCAGTCGCGGCTCCCGCGGCATGCGCCGCGTGCTCGTCACCGCGCAGGTCGCGTTCGCCTTCATGCTGCTCATCGGCGCGGGCCTGCTGCTGGCGAGCTTCCAGCGCGTGCTCGCCGTGCGCCCCGGCTTCGACGCCGAACACGTGCTGACCGGCACGGTCAGCCCGCCCGCCTCGCGTTACAAAGGGGACCCCGAGCTGAATGCGTTCACGAATCGGCTCCTCGATCGCGTGCGCGCGCTGCCCGGTGTCGAGGCAGCAGGCGTCACGAACGTCGTGCCGTTCGGCGGCGACTTCAACGACAGCGTGATCCTCGCCGAAGGGTACGTGATGGCGCCGGGCGAATCGCTGATCTCGCCGTATCAGACCTCCGTGTCACCCGGCTACTTCGAGGCGCTTCGCATTCCACTGAAGCGTGGGCGGCTGTTCAACGCGTCGGACAACGAGCGCGCGCCGAAGGTCGTGATCATCGACGAGCGGCTCGCGAAGCGGTTCTTCGGCGACAAGGATCCGGTCGGGCGCCGCCTCTGGCAGCCCGACAAGGCGGAGGAGCTGCAGAACGGACCCGGACCAACCTCCCGCTACTACACGATCGTCGGCGTCGTCGGCAGCATTCGTACGCGCGGATTGACCGAGAAGGAGCCGGTGGGCGCCTACTACTTCGCGACCGCGCAGGACGCGATCCGCACGATGACGCTCGTGACGCGCGCGGGCGGCGAGCCGGACGCGCTCACGCAGGCGATCCGCCGCGAGGTGATGGCGATCGATCCGGAACTGCCGTTCTACGCCGTCCGCTCGATGACCGAGCGCGTGAGCCAATCGCTTCTGAGCCGTCGGACCCCAATGCTGCTCGCGGTCATCTTCGCGGCGGTGGCGCTGTTTCTTGCGTCGCTTGGGATCTACGGCGTGCTCGCGTACCAGGTGTCACAGCGCCGACGCGAGATCGGCATCCGCCTCGCGCTCGGCAGCGATGGCCCGCGGATTTTCCGCCTGGTCGTACGCGAAGGAGTGCTCCTGCTCGCCCTCGGCGTTGCCGTCGGCCTCGCCGGCGCGTTCGCGATCCGGCGCGCGATGGAGACGCAGCTGTTCGGGATCCAGCCGCTCGATCCGCTCGTGCTCGGAACCGTCGCCGCGCTGCTCGGGTTCGTAGCGTTCACGGCGTGCGCCGTACCTGCGCGCCGTGCGGCGCACATAGATCCACTGATTGCCCTCACCGATCAGTAGCAAGCCACTACAATGAGGCATGCCCCTCGAAACCGTCTTCCTCGACGCGGGCGGCGTGCTCCTCTTCCCGAACTGGACGCGTGTCAGTGACGCCCTGGGGCGGCAGGGCCTGGACGTGTCGCCCGACGCACTCGCGCGCGCCGAACCGATCGCGCGGCGGCAGCTCGACGAGCGGCAGGTGATCGGCGCGACCGACGACGCCGGGCGCGGATGGCTGTTCTTCGATCTGATTCTGGAGAAGGCGGGCGTCGCTCGCTGCGATGCAACCGCCGCCGCGCTGACCGAGCTGCACGCGTATCACTGCGCCAACAACCTGTGGGAGTTCGTGCCGGACGGCGTGCGGCCGGCGCTGGCCGCGCTGCGCGCGCATGGTCTCCGCATGACAGTCGTGTCGAACGCCAACGGGACGCTGTGCGCGCACATGGGACGGCTCGGGCTCGACGCGCTGGTCGACTGCGTGCTCGACTCGTGCGACGAAAAAGTCGAGAAGCCCGACCCAAGGTTCTTCGAGATCGCGCTCGAGCGCAGCCGCGCCCGCAAGGAGACGACGATCCACGTCGGTGATTTCTACAACGTCGACGTGGTTGGCGCGCGCCGCGCCGGGATCCGCGGCGTGCTCGTGGACGAAATGGATCTGCGCCCCGAGGCGGACTGCCCGCGCGTCCGCTCGCTCGACGAGCTCGTCACGCGCGTGAGAGAAGGGGAATTCGACTAATTTTAACCGGCCCTATGTCTCTCGTCCCGCGATCTTCGCCCAGCTGTCCTTGAGCGTAACGGTCCGGTTGAACACGGGTTGACCGGGCGCGCTGTCCGGATCCACCGAGAAATACCCGATGCGTTCGAACTGGAAGCGCGCGCCCGGCGCGGCCGCCGCGAGCGACGGCTCCACCTTGCACCCGCGGAGCACTTCGAGCGAGTTCGGATTGAGATCGGCGTGGTAGTCGTCGGAGGCGCCCGGCTGCTCGACGTTGAACAGCCGATCGTAGAGCCGCACTTCGGCATCGAGGGCGTGTGCTGCGGACACCCAGTGCAACGTCGCCTTCACCTTGCGGCCGTCCGGCGCGTCGCCGCCGCGGGTCGCCGGATCGTAGGTGCAGCGCAGCTCCGTGATCTCACCGGTCGCGGGATCCTTGATCACACCGGTGCACGTGACGAAATACGCGCAGCGCAGGCGGACCTCGCGTCCCGGCGCGAGCCGGAAGAACTTCTTCGGCGGATCCTCCATGAAGTCGTCGCGCTCGATGTAGAGGACGCGCGAGAACGGGACCTTCCGCGTGCCCGCAGCCGGGTCCTCCGGGTTGTTCACGACATTCACGTCTTCCGTATGACCCTCGGGATAGTTCTCGATGACGACGCGGAGCGGGCGCAGTACGCCCATCACCCGGGGCGCACGGAGGTTCAGGTCCTCGCGAACGGCGTGCTCGAGCAGCGCAACGTCGACGATGTTCTCGCGCTTGGCGACGCCGATTCGCTCGCAGAACGCGCGGATTGCGTCGGGCGTGTAGCCGCGGCGCCGCATCCCGACGATCGTCGGCATGCGCGGATCGTCCCAGCCGCTGACGTGACCTTCCTGCACGAGCTCGAGCAGCTTGCGCTTGCTCATGACCGTGTAGGTGAGATTGAGGCGCGCGAACTCGATCTGGCGCGGCCGCGCCGGAACCGGCAGGTTCTCGATCAGCCAGTCGTACAACGGGCGATGGTCCTCGAACTCGAGGGTGCAGAGCGAGTGCGTGATCTTCTCGAGGGCATCCGACGGCGGGTGCGCGAAGTCGTACATCGGGTAGATACACCACGCGTCGCCGGTCCGATGATGGTGCGCGCGGCGGATCCGATAGAGCACGGGGTCGCGCATGTTGATGTTCGGCGAGGCCATGTCGATCTTCGCGCGCAGCACGTGGGCGCCGTCGGCGAACTCACCGGCGCGCATGCGCTCGAATAGATCGAGGTTCTCCTCGACGCCGCGCGTGCGAAACGGGCTGTCTGTACCCGGCTCGGTCAGCGTGCCGCGATGGCGGCGCATCTCGTCGGCCGACTGGCTGTCGACGTAGGCCAGGCCGCGGCGGATCAAGTGAACCGCGTAGTCGTAGAGCTGCTCGAAATAATCCGAGGCGAAGTGCAGGCCGGCCCATTCGAAGCCGAGCCAGCGCACGTCTTCCTCGATCGACTCGACGTACTCGACGTCTTCCTTCGTCGGATTGGTGTCGTCGAAGCGCAGGTTGCACGTCCCGCCGAACTCCTGCGCGACCCCGAAATTCAGGCAGATGGACTTGGCGTGGCCGATATGGAGATAGCCGTTCGGCTCCGGTGGAAACCTCGTGGCCACACGCGATCCGTCCCGGCCGGCCGCCAGGTCCTCGGCGATGCGCGCGCGAATGAAATCAAGGGCCGGACCCGTCCCTGCAGGCGTGCTGTCCATAGCGGTAAATATTCATTATAGACAATGCCGATGAGCGCCCCGGTGCGGGCGCACATCGGACCCTGCACCTCATCGTCGTCTTGCCCTTGAGAAGCGCGTACCCGCGCAGATGAAGAAATTTTCATCGAGCCCGAGAAGTCGCGGCGCGAGATGACCTTCGTGGAAAAGTTGATTTCATTCGGCAAGACGGCAGACGCACACGCCGTTGCCGGAATCGCGCCCGCGAATTGCGCCCGAAAATCGCCAGTCCCGCGCCCCTCACGTGTGGCGCGTGGCTTGCTCAAGCTCGCGCGCCGCAGAACTTCACTTCTGTTTCCGGGCAGAACGTATGAACACGGTTCGAATTGCGCTCGCAGATAGCCAACCCGTCTTCCGATATGGCCTGAAGCTCCTGCTGGACACAAGCCTCGGGATGAGAGTCGTCGGAGAAGCGGGCGATGGCGCCGAAGCCGTCGATCTCGTCAGACGGTTGCAACCCGACCTGCTGTTCCTCGACATGAACATTCGCGGCGGCGGCCTTGACACGCTCAAGGTACTCGCGACGCTGCCGAGCGCGGTCCGCTCGATCATGCTCATGGATCCAGTTCAGCCCGACCTGCAGAAGGCCGCAATGCGCCTCGGCGCGCGCGGCGTCATGGCCAAGGAATCATCGATTCCGCACTTCGTCCAGTCGATTCACGGCGTGATGCGCGACCAGGCGTGCGCTCCGCACGACCTGGCTCCGGCGACACCACCACCGGCGTCGGCGCCAAAAGCACCGGCGCCCGTACGGAAGTTCCGGCTCACGCAACGCGAGATGCAGGTCGTCGCCGCCGTCGCCGATGGCGAGACGAACAAGGGCATCGCCGAACGGTTCCGCGTGAGCGAGGACACGGTGAAGCACCACCTGTCGAACGTGTTCGACAAGGTGGGCGTGTCGTCGCGCCTCGAGCTGGCAGTGTTCGCGTTCACGCACGGCCTGGTGATGCTTCAGGACGGCATCGTGATGATGTCAGACGGCGGCGTGCTGCCGCCGGTCTGAGGCAAAGCGCCTCACCACCTCCGTGCCATTTTCAACGGACGTGAGTCGGGCTTAACTGTCGACACCGAAATATCCGGACCGTCTCCGCGTTCCCGTCGGCAATGCGCGGTGACTCGATCTCAGCGGAGGAGCGGAATGCCTGCGAACCCTCGTCTTTCTACGTGTGTCTTCCGGGGAGCGGCGTGGCTTGCGTCGGCGCTGCTGCTCGCCGGCATCGTCGCGCGTCCCGCGGCGATCAATGCCCAGACGCAATTTCTCGGTGACGTCTGCTCCGCACCGCCCGATACCTCGGTGGCGGACGGCTGGCCGAAGGCGATGACCGATTCGCTCGGCACCGTCACCGGGGCGACGACGTTTGCCGGCGCGTTCCTGGCGTCGAACGACGTGGGGAGCACCGCGCTGACCGTGACCGGCGTCACGCCGTCGAGCGAGCGCGGTGCGACGATTGCCCCGAGCGGCGCCGGCTTGTACACGTATACGCCGGCGGCCGGATTCGCAGGCGACGACGTGTTCACCTATCAGGTCAGCGACACGAAGGGGCAGACCGCGAGCGGGCTGGTCCGCGTGTCGGTCGTCGGTGACGTCACTGCCCCGTCGGTCAGCATCACGTCGCCCGCCGCTGGCGCCACGGTGTCGGCGGTGGTGACGCTTACGGCATCCGCCTCCGACAACGTCGGCGTCGCCGGCGTGAAGTTCTTCGATGGCGCGACGCAAATCGGACCGGAGGTCACCGGGCCGTTCACGGCGTCCTGGAACACGGTGGCGGTCGCCGACGGGCCGCACTCGTTGACCGCCGTCGCGCGCGACGCCGCAGGCAATGCGGCGACCTCCGCGGCCGTGTCCGTCACCGTTGCCAACCGCACAACCGTGCCGAACATCGTCGGATCGAGCGATGCGGATGCGCGCGCCGCGATTGCGGCGGCGAATCTCGTCGTCGGCACGGTGACGAGCGCGAACAGCTCCGCCCCCGCGGGTCAGGTGATCAGCCAGGATCCGGCCGCCGGCGGCAGCGTGCTGCGAAACAGCGCCGTGTCGTACGTGCTGTCACTGGGTCCTGCGCCAACGCCGACCCCCGTCGACGGCCTGGTCCTCGCGCTCGGCTTCGACGAAGCATCCGGCACGACGGCGATCGACTCCTCCACGTCGGCGAAGAACGGCACTATCAAGCAGGCCGTCCGTGTTCCGGGCAAGTTCGGTGGCGCGCTGAAGTTCGACGGCTTTGACGACTGGGTCACGGTGGCCGACACGACGGCGAGCCCGCTCGATCTCTCGACCGGCATGACGCTCGAAGCGTGGGTCAACCCGTCGGTGATGAGCGGATGGGAAACGGTGCTCTACAAGGAGCGCGGCATCGCCGGCGAAGGGCTGCTCTGCTACGCGCTGTATGCGCACGACGGCGCGCCCCTTTCACTCGGGCAGGCGGTGCCGGCCGGCTACGTGCGGCTGAACAACGCGACGCAGACCAGCGACAAGGCGGTGCGCGGCACGACGAAGCTGGCGCTCAACACCTGGACGCACATCGCGACGACCTACGACGGCGCCGTGCAGAGGTTCTATGTGAACGGCGTGTTGGTCGGCACCGCGAATCCGATCGTGGCGCCCTCGCTGAACACCATCGTCCAGAGCAACGGCGCGTTGCGCATCGGTGGCAACGCTTCGTCCACCGGCGAGTTCTTCCAGGGATTGATCGACGAGGTGCGCATCTACAACCGCGCCCTGTCGGTTACGGAAATCGCTCGCGACATGAACACGCCGGTGCGGTAGAGATACGCACCCAATAGGAGCAGGAGACGACGGCCATGATTTTTCTGCCTAAGAACGCATCGAAGGCGCGTATCCGTGCCGCTGAGAATGCGAGAAAGAACCGCGCCGAGATCGTCCGGGAGCTGTCGTGGGGCCGCATCTCGCGACGCGATCTCTTGAAGATGGGCCTCTTCACGACTGCCGGCATGCTGGCGCCGATCGGCGGGTTGAATCCGCTGGTGTCGAGCGTCTCGGCTGCGGCGCTCGGGCCTACCGGCGCGCCGCCCAGCCCCCGATTCGGCGTTCGGCCCTTCACCCAGGCGATGCCGCGGTTCGATCTGATTCCGCGGAACCCGATCGACTGTCTGAGTCCGGCGCCGACCGCGGAAGCGAACTCGACGCGGAAGCCGGTGGACGCGCTGCTGGGCGGCGGGACCGGCCCGATTGAAGGGCGTCCGCCGGGACCGGTGTGGGCGCACCAGCGGTTCGGGGAGTTCCCGCCGGCGATCGCCGTCGAGATGACGCAGGCGCCGGCGCGCACCAACTACGTCTACGACCCCGGTGTCGCCGCGGCGTTGAACTCTGGCATGGGGGCGGGCACGGCGCTGGCGCTGCGGTTCCACCCGAACTGGCCGACGCAGAACCCGCAGAACGTGTGGACGTTCAACGGGACGATTCCACCGAAGCTGGTGCAGGCGCGCTACGGCGAGCCGATCCTGTTCCGGCATCACAACGGGCTCTCGCCCGACGTGCGGCAGAACGGCGGATTCGGCCGCCACACGATCTCGACGCACGAGCACAACGGCCATCACGGCGCGGAAAACGACGGCTTCACCGGCGCCTTCTTCTTCCCCGGCCAGTTCTACGACTATCACTGGCCGGTCGTCCTCGCAGGTCACTTCTCGGTCAACACCGCCGCCGACGACATCAAGGCCAGCACGCCGGATGGCAGCGGCGGGTTGATCAAGATCCCCGGCGACTGGCACGAGACGATGAGCACGCATTGGTTCCACGATCACATGTTCAGCTTCACCGCGCAGAACGTGTACAAGGGCAACGCCGCGATGTTCAACATCTACAGCGGCCTGGATCGCGGCAACGAGGACATCGACGACGGCGTCAACCTGCGGCTGCCGAGCGGCAGCGGCAAGGACTGGGGGAACCTCGAATACGACGTCAACCTGATGCTGGCCGACAAGGCCTTCGATCAGGACGGGCAGATGTATTTCGACATCTTCGAGTTCGACGGGTTCGTCGGCGACGTGATGACCGTTAACCTCGTGCACGATCCGTACTTCGAGGTCGAACGCCGGAAGTACCGCTTCCGCATCCTCAACGCGAGCGTGTCGCGGTTCTTCAAGGTGGCGCTGGTCAACGCGTCGGGTCAGCCGCAGCTGATGACGTGGATCGCCAATGACGGCAACCTGTTCCCGCGGCCGGTCATCGTGGGCGCGCTCGACGAACAGGGCATCGCCGAACGCTACGACATCGTGATCGACTTCGCGCAGTTCAACGTCGGCGACCGGCTCTACTTCGTCAACCTGGCCGACCACTCGGACATCGCTGACGACGGTGTGACGCCGATCCTGAATGGCAAGAAGCCGGTCAAGGACTTGACGGTCGCACAGGCGCTGTCGGGCACGTCGCCCGATCCGTGCGTCGGCCGCTTCCTCGAGTTCCGCATCGTCCGCGAGCCGGCGAAGGCCGACAACAGCCAGGTGCCGTTCGAGATGATTCCGAATCCGGATCTCTCGGGCATCCCGGTGGCGCGGGAGCGGACGTTCGTGTTCGCGCGCGGCGCGTCGCAGCCTGGCACGAGCCTGAACACCGCGTTCGTCGGACCGTGGGGCATCGACACTGACGGCGGCCCGACGCTCGACGCCGACTACGGCCGCGTGTCTGCCGCGCCGAAGTTCGGCACGCGCGAAATCTGGCATCTCGTCAACGACGGCGGTGGATGGGATCACCCGATTCACATCCACTTCGAAGAGGGTCAGGTGCTCGCGCGCAACAACGACCCGTCGCAGGTGCCGCCATGGGAGAAGGGACGCAAGGACGTGTATCGGCTGCGGCCCGGCGGAAGCATCACGATCACCATGCAGTTCCGCGACTGGGGCGGCATGTTCATGGAGCACTGCCACAACACGATGCACGAGGACAACGCGATGCTGCTGCGGTGGGAGATCAACGGCGGAGGCGAGCCGTTCCTGCGGCCGCTGCCGACGCCGGTCCCGACCCCGCAGGGCGTCGTCTTCGAAGATCCGTACGATCTTCCCGGCGCGCGCTGAGGAGGAGCACGCGCGATGAGAAGGCCATTCCGGGCTGGGATCGCGGCACTCGTGGCAGCGCTCACGATTGCCGTGATCCCCTCGGCGGCGCAGCAGAACCGTTGGGGAGCCAATTACTTTCCGAACGTCACGCTGACCACGCACGAGGGCAAGACCGTTCACTTCTACGACGATCTGATCAAGGGGAAGATCGTCGCGGTCAACTTGATCTACACGACGTGCACCTATGCGTGCCCGCTCGAGACGGCGCGCCTGGCGCAGGTGCAGCGCGTGCTCGGCGATCGCGTCGGCCGCGAGGTGTTCTTCTACTCGATCACGATCGACCCCGAACACGACACGCCGCAGGTATTGAAGGATTACGCGGCGAAGTACCGCGCGGGCCCCGGTTGGCTGTTCCTGACCGGCAAGCGCGAGGACATCGATTTAATCAGCCGCAAGCTCGGGCTCTACGCGGCTCCGGATCCCGCCGACCCCGACGGCCACAAGCCGAACCTGCTCGTCGGCAACGAAGCCACCGGGCAGTGGATGCGCAACTCCGGGATGGACAACGCCAAGTTCCTCGCCAGAACGATCGGGGACTGGCTCGATAGCTGGCAGGGACCGAAGCGTCCTTTGAAGTCGTTCGCCGAAGCGCCGACGCTCTCGATGGATCGCGGCGAGTACGCCTTCAAGACGCACTGCGCGGCCTGCCACACCGTCGGCACGGGCGATCACATCGGACCGGATCTCGCCGGTGTCACGACGCGCCGCAGCCGTGAGTGGCTGACCCGCTTCATTCAAGCGCCGGACAAGCTGCTGGCCGACGGAGACCCGATCGTGAAGGAATTGTTCGAGAAGTACAAGGGCGTGCGGATGCCGAATCTCGCGCTCAACCACGAGGACGTGGCGGATGTGATCGAGTATCTGGCGAACCCAGGACGGCCGACGGCTGCCGCGGCACCCGCTCCGGCCGCGGCGCCGGTGGCGGCTGCGCCCGTGTCGCACCAGCCGCCGTTCATCGATCCCTACTTGCGCATTCAGGAGGCGCTCAGTGCGGACTCGATCGACGGCGTCAAGGACGCGGCCACCGCGGTTGCGCGAGAAGCGGCGAAGCTTGGCGTCGCCGGCGCGCCCATCCGCCGCGCCGCAGACGCCTTTCAACAGAGCAGCGATCTGCCGTCGACGCGATCGGCGTTTGCGCGGCTCGGCGACGCGATGATCTCGTACGCGAAGACGACGAACACGGCCCTCCGGGTCAATGTGGCGTACTGCCCGATGGCGCAGAAGTACTGGTTGCAGAAGAGCACGGCGATTCGCAATCCGTACTACGGGAAATCGATGCTCGAATGCGGGCGGCTCGCCACCGCCCTGCCCACCCTCAGCAAACCGTAAGCGGTCCGACGTTCATCGAGGAGTCGTCGCCAGACGATTTCCTCGGGCATCCCTCAGGGAAGTCAGATAAGACGGCGACTTCCCGGAACGTTTTCCATCAAACGGTCAAATTTTTTTCGTACGCCGGCCACGCGCGTGCGCCGCAGCGCTGGAACTGTGCGAGGATACGCGCCTCGCGCCACGACCAACCGGCACATTTTCGCGTCAGGCCCAGTCGCGCGCGAGCGTCCGTGCCAGGCGGATGCTGCCCGATACCCATAACTACGCGGCTCTTGTCGCGGATGACGGCCACCGCGCTCGCCCCCAGCGCGCGCCGGCCGGTGTTGTTGCGCTCGCGCGGCACGTGCGGCCGTCATTTGAGCCGCAGCCGCTGCGCGACTTTGCTGACGGTGATGCTGTGTACGCCGATCCGCTGAGTGCCGTGTCCCAGCCTGTCGTCGAGAGCTGCATTGCCGCTGTTCATCACGTTGCGCGCGTGCCACTGCACGCCCGATGAGGCCTGCCGTCGCACGGCCTGCAGCGCGTGACGACTGCTCTCTCCATGTCAGACCGGGAGGCGTTCGATGGACAGCTTCTACCTCGATCCCCATGCATCCAGGGCGCGCCTGCGCGCGGCGGAACACGCCCGCCGCAATCGCGCCGAACTCGTTCGTGAGCTTTCGTGGGGGCGCGTGTCGCGACGCGATCTAATCAAATGGGGTCTCTTCACCGGCGCGGGCCTGCTCGCGCCAATTGGCGGGTTGAATCCCTTCGTGGCGAGCGTGCGCGCGCAAAGCGTGGCCGGTCCGACCGGCGCGCCGCCCAGTCCGCGATTCGGATGCGCGCCTTTTTCGCAGCCGATGCCGCGCTTCGACTGCATCGCGCGCAATCCCATCTCGACGCTGAATCCGGCGCCGACCGCTGAAGCCAATCAAACGCAGCAGGCTGTCGATGCCGCGCTCGGCGGTGGCACCGGGCCGATCGAAGGACGTCCGCCCGGGCCGGTCTGGGCGCATCAGCGCTTTGCGCAGTTCCCACCGGCGATCGCCGTCCAGATGACACAGCACCCGGCGCAGACGAACACCGTCTATAACCCGGACGTGCGTTCAGATCTGAACTGCGGGATCAACGCAGCCGATCCCTTGCCCCTCCGCTTTCATCCCGGGTGGCCGACTCAGAACCCGAATTCGGTGTGGACGTTCAATGGGACGATCCCGCCGAAGCTGGTGAGAGCGCGTTACGGCGAACCAATCCTGTTCCGGCACCGCAACGGGCTGCCCGCGGACGTGACGCAGAACGGAGGATTCGGGCGGCACACGATCTCGACCCACGAGCACAACGGCCACCACGGCGCCGAGAACGACGGCTTCACCGGCGCGTTCTTCTTCCCGAACCAGTTCTACGACTATCACTGGCCGGTCGTCCTGGCCGGGCACTTCTCGATCAACAAGAACGCGACCGACAAGCTGGCGAGCAGTCCGACCGACAACGGCGGCTTGACGCGCGTGCCCGGCGACTGGCACGAGACGATGAGCACGCACTGGTTCCACGATCACATGTTCAGCTTCACGGCGCAGAACGTCTACAAGGGCAACGCCGCGATGTTCAACATCTACAGCGGCCTCGACCGCGGGGCCGAGGACATCAAGGACGGAGTGAATCTGCAGCTGCCCAGCGGACAGGCGAAGGTCACCGGCAAGAGCTGGGGCAACCTCGATTACGACGTGAACCTGATGCTGGCCGACAAAGCGTTCGATCAGGAGGGGCAGCTGTTCTTCGACATTTTCGAGTTCGACGGCTTCATCGGCGACGTGATGACCGTCAACCTCGTCGAGGAACCGTACTTCGAGGTGGAGCGCCGCAAGTATCGCTTCCGCATTCTGAATGCGAGCGTCTCGCGGTTCTTCAAGATTGCGCTCGCCAACGCCGCCGGCGTGGCACAGCCGATCATCCAGATTGGCAACGACGGTAACCTCCTGCCGGCACCCGTGACGCTGTTCGAGCTCGATGAGCAGGGTATCGCCGAGCGCTACGACATCGTCATCGACTTCTCGAAGTACAGCATCGGCGACAAGGTGCACTTCGTGAACCTGGCGGATCACTTCGATCCGGAGAGCGGAGCTCTGAGCGGCAAGAAGGTGATTAAGGATCTCAGCGTCGCGGCGGCCCTGTCGGGCACGTCACTCGATCCGTGCGTCGGCCGCTTCCTCGAGTTCCGCATCGTGCGCGATCCCGCGCAGCGGGACGTCAGCCAGGTACCCGCGACGATGATTCCAAATCCCAACCTGTCCGCAATTCCCGTCACGCGCGAGCGGACGTTCGAGTTCGGGCGGGGCGCATCCCAGCCGGTCCCCGATCCGAACACGGCCTTCATCGGCCCGTGGGGGATCGAAACCGACAATAACGGCGGCATGCTGGACGCCGACTACAACCGCGTCTCCGCCGCGCCGAAGTTCGGCACGCGCGAGGTCTGGCATCTGGTCAACGGCGGCGGTGGATGGGACCACCCGATCCACATCCACTTCGAGGAAGGCCAGGTCCTGGCACGTGACGGCAGCCTCGCCAACGTGCCGGCTGCCGAACGCGGACGCAAGGACGTCTATCGCCTGCGACCCGGAGGCAGTATCACGATCACGATGCAGTTCCGCGACTGGGGCGGCATGTACATGGAGCACTGCCACAACACGATGCACGAGGACAATGCGATGCTGCTGCGGTGGGAGATCAATGGCGGCGGCCAGGCGTTCCTTCGTCCGCTGCCGACACCCGTGCCGACGCCGCAAGGTGTGTTGTTCGAAGACCCGTACGACTTGCCGACGGCGCGGTGAAGGAGTCGGACGATGTACGCCAGGGCGGCGGCAAGCCTGCTCGCGACCTGCCTCGTGATGCTCCCGTCACGCGGCGCCGAGGCCCAGCGCCGCTGGGGTGCTGACTACTTTCCGAACGTCACGCTCACCACGCACGAGGGCGTGACGGTGCGGTTTTACGACGATCTTGTCAAAGGCAAGATCGTCGCGATCAATTTGATCTACACCACGTGCAAGTACGCGTGCCCGCTGGAGACGGCGCGGCTCGCGCAGGTGCAGCGCGTGCTCGGCGATCGCGTCGGCCGCGACGTGTTCTTCTATTCGATCACCATCGATCCGGAGCACGACACGCCCGCGGTGCTGAAGCAGTACGCCGCGACGTACCATGCCGGACCCGGATGGCTGTTCCTGACCGGCCGCCGCGAGGACGTCGACCTCATTGCTGCGCGTCTCGGCCTCGCGACGCCGGATCCCTCGAGCCCCGACGGGCACACGCCGAACCTGCTCGTCGGCAACGAAGCCACGGGCCAGTGGATGCGCAACTCCGGCATGGACAACCCGAAGTTCCTCGCCCGCACCATCGGCGACTGGTTGGACAGCTGGCAGGGACCGCGGCGGGCGCTGAAATCGTACGCGGACGCGCCCGCGATCACGATGAGTGCCGGCGAATACACCTTCAAGAGCCACTGCGCGGCCTGCCACACGCTGGGCGGTGGAGATCACATCGGCCCGGATCTCGCGGGCGTGACCAGGACGCGCGATCGCCAGTGGCTCGCGCGCTTCATCCTCGAGCCCGACAAGATGATGGACGCGCACGACCCGACCGCGATCGATCTGCTCGCGCGCTACAAGAACGCGCGCATGCCCAACCTGGGATTGTCGCCTGCCGATGTCCGGGCCGTGATCGCGTACATCGATACGTCCTCTGCGCCGGGCCTGCCGTCAGCTGAGAAGAAAGCGGTAACACTGCCGCCGGCGCTCGTCGATGCGTACCTGCGCGTCCACGACGCGCTCAGCCGCGATCGCGTGCAGGGTATCCGTGCGGATGCTGCCGTCATCGGCAACGAGGCGACGGGACTCGGGCCGTCAGGGGCGGCGCTCGCGAGCGCCGCAGGGGCGCTGCAAGACTCGGCGGATCTCCCATCCGCGCGCACCGCGTTCGGCACGTTGAGCGACGCGATCGTCACGTCGATCGGCACGTCAGAGTCGTCGGTCGGACAAGGCGTCAGCGTCGTCTACTGTCCGATGG
>JBKPRU010000099.1:0-30364 GCA_046734675.1 Acidobacteriota bacterium | reverse complement strand
TTAGATACAGGAGGACGAAATGGTCAGATGGGCTCTGCGCAAAGCGCTCGACAAGTTCGAGCGGGACTGGAACTACGACGCCGGCTACATGCGCGACATGATCGACGCGAGTCCGCGGGCGGCATGGCTCTTCTCGTGCGTCACCGCGCTCGGCCGATTCAGGCGTGACATTCCCATCGAGGCATGGTCCGCCGCCGGGATCACCGCCGTGCGTCATGAGGACTGCGGCCCATGTACGCAACTCGCCGTCACGATGGCCGAGCGAGCCGGTGTGGGTCCTGCGGTTCTGCGCGCCGTGCTCACCGACAACCCCGACGCGATGCCGCAGGACGTCGCGCTGGTGTGGCACTTCACGCGCGCCACGCTCGCCCACGATGCTGCTGCCGATCGGTACCGCGACGCCATCGTGAAGCGCTGGGGACAGCGCGCGCTGATCAGCCTCGCGTTTGCCATCACCGCGGCGCGCATCTACCCGACCGTCAAGTACGCCCTCGGGCACGGCAAAGCCTGCACCCGCGTCGTCGTGGGCGGCACCCCGGTGATGTTCGATCACGGCCGGGTGCCGGTGCGGACCGGTGCGGACGTGCGCACGGCATGAGCGCGGACGGCGCGAGGTCGACTCCAGCGGAAAGCTTCGAGCCGCATCGTCGGCGCCTGCTCGGTCTCGCATACCGGATGCTCGGCTCGATGTCCGACGCCGAGGACGCCGTGCAGGAAACGTACTTGCGCTGGCACGCAGCCGACCGCGACAGCGTCGCGAACGCGAGGGCGTTTCTCATGACCACGACGACGCGGATTTGTCTCGATGTGCTGACGTCGGCGCGCGCGCGGCGCGAAGAGTACGTGGGGCCGTGGCTCCCGGAGCCGGTCGTCGACACGGCAGCGCTCGCGCCCGACACCCGCACCGAGCTGGCCGAGGATCTGTCGATCGCGCTGCTCTTGACGCTCGACCGGCTGTCGCCGCTCGAACGGGCGGCGTTCCTCCTGCACGACGTGTTCGACTTCTCGTTCAGCGAAGTGGCGACGGCGTTGGACCGGAACGAGGCGGCGTGCCGGCAGCTTGCCGCCCGTGCGAGGTCGCACGTGCGCGCGGTGCGGCCGCGCGGCGCGACGACGCCGCCGGCGCGGTCGGGCGAGATCGATGCGAAGCATGCCGAGCTCATGTCCGCGTTCGTCGCGGCGACCCGATCCGGAGATCTGCACGGCCTGACGGAGCTCCTCGCGAGCGACGTGCGCGTCGTCACCGACGGCGGCGGCAAGGTGAAGGCGGCGTTGAACGTGCTCGAGGGCGTCGACCGCGCGTCGCGCTTCCTCGTCGAGGTCACGCGCAAAGGGTGGCGTGAGGACTTCACAGTTCGCTTCTCCACGATCAACGGCCTGCCCGGTGTGATCGTGGACAGCCCCGAAGGATTGGTGCAGACGGCGGCGTTCGAGATCGAGGGCGGCGTGATTCGAGCGCTGTACGTGGTGCGCAATCCCGACAAGTTGCACCATCTGAGTACGGCGTCGGCGCCGGCCAAGGGAGGCCCCGCCATGAACAACCGCTAGGCAACGCGATCGGCCGTCGGGAGACCCCAGCCACGTCGTATCGCCGCGAGGCGAATCGCGAAGCACAGCGCTGCCCCGCCCATCGTCGCCGCAGCCGGTGGGAGATGAGTCAGCTCTCCCGCGACGACGACACCAGCGCCTGCCAGGGCCGCTAATGCATACAGGTCCTTGCGGAGCACGGTCGGAATCTCTCTGACGAGCACGTCGCGCAGCATGCCTCCGCCGATCCCCGTCAGCATTCCCAGAAGCGCCGCGATCAGCGGATTGGCTCCGAAGGCCAGTGCCTTCTGCGTACCGGACACCGAAAATAATCCCAGGCCCGCGGCGTCGAAGATCAACACGGGTGTGTGGAGACGCTCCAGACGCGGATGCCACACGAACGTGACCACGCCGGCCACGAGCGACACCGTCACATACTGCCAGCCGCGAAGCGCGGCCGGCGGCACCGCGCCGATCAGCACGTCACGGAGCACGCCGCCGGCGTTCCCCGCGACGAACGCCAGCACGCACACGCCGAAGACGTCGAGCCGATGCTTGATGCCGACCGCCGCACCGCTGATGGCGAACACCGCCGTGCCGGCGAGATCGAGGCCGAGCAGCAGAGCGGCGATTTCGAGGTACGGCTTCACGGCCTCCTCACCGCCGATCGTCGCCGGCCATGTGCTGCGGACGTTCGTCGACCACCGTGCCCTCCCACATCGGCGCGCCGCTGCGCGCCGCCGCTCTTGCAATCACGTGCGCAGCCACCGCGGTCGTCAGCAGCATGAAGGCCGCGATACTGGCCGCGCGCACGACGAATGACAGCTCCGGGTTGCGGAGTGCGATACCGGCCAGCAGGCATCCGAGGCCGAGGGTCGAGGCCTTGGTGGATGCCTGCATCCGCGTGAACACGTCTGGCATGCGCAACACACCGACCCCGGCGAGAAGGGCGAACGTCGCGCCGACGACGAACAATGCATCGGACAGCCAGGCGATCATGATCGCTCCCGCTCGATGTAGCGCGCGTAGGCGACCGTCCCCACGAAGCTGATCAACGCCACGACCATCGCGACGTCGAGGAACGACTGCTCGCCGGTCATACCCGCCGTCACGACGAGAAGGCACACCATCAACACGCCAATCAAATCGATGGCGATCACGCGATCGGGGAGCGTCGGCCCCTTCGCGAGTCTGACAAACGTCAAGCCTGCTGCGACGGCGAGCATCGTGAGCGCAATGGTGAACGAAAGGCCGGGCATCGACGTGAGCGCCTCAGCCGAGCACTCCGAGCACGCGTCGCTCGAAGCCGTTCTTGATCTCGTCACGCGCGGAGTCGGGCGTGTCCATGTACATGACGTGGACGTACAGGATTCTGCGGTCCGGCGAGACGTCGAGCGCGACGCTGCCCGGAGTGGTGTTGATCAGCATCGAGAGCAGCAGGATCTGGCCGTCCTGAGTGGCGTCGAGTGGCACCGCGATGATGCCCGGCTTCATGTGGTACTCAGGTGTCGCGACATCGAGCGCCAGCCGGAGGTTGGCCTTGACGAGCTCCCAGAAGAAATACGCGGCCAGCCCAACGACGCGATGGACGCGCCCGACATACGGCGAGTCCTTCAGCACACCTCCGCGAACCAGCGCGGCGAGGATCAGATACCCGAGGATTTGACCGGTCAACAACGTCCGGAGGGAGAACTCTCCTTGAAGCGCCGCCCAGGCCAGCGCGAGCAGCAGATTACCGAGCAGCACGCGGCACCTCCTCTCCGAGGACAGCACGGACGTATGCGTTCCGATCGAGCAACTGTGCGGCCGCGTTTGTCGTCACGCTCGAGACGGGACCCGCCCATGCGGTCAGCGCGATCGTCAGCGTCACGAGGAACACGATCGGCGCGACGATGGCGGCGCCGAGCCGCGGCTGGTGAAGGGAGGCGACGGCCGGTGCGGGCTTCCAGAACGCGTCCTCCCAGAGCCGCGCCATCGACAGCACGGTCAACAAGCTCACGGAGAGCGCGATGGCCGCGAGCACGTACTGGCGCGCGCCAATCATCGGTGCAACCACCGCGACTTTGGCCACGAATCCGGAGAGCGGCGGCACACCCGCGAGCGAGAACAGCGGAATCATCGCCAGGCATGCGACGCCCGGCTGCGATCGATACAGACCTCCGAGCGCCTGCAGGTCGGTCGTTCTTCGCTGTCGGAGCAAGAGGCCGCTGACGAGGAACAGGGTGGAGATGACGAGCATGTGGTGCAGCACGTACAGGATCGATCCGGCGAGAGCCGCCGGGGTTCCGACTGCGAGGCCGACCGTCGTGAAGCCGATGTGCCCGACCAGGTTGAATGACAGCACACGCCGGAAATCCCGTTGCGCGAGCGCGCCGACGAGACCCACCACCATCGTGACCGCCGAGAGCACCAGGAGGACGGCGTACACGGTCGCGTTCGGATCGGGAAAGAGCAGCGTGAAGACGCGAATCATCGCGTACACACCAACCTTCGTCAGCAGTCCCGCGAGCAGTGCGCCAGTCGCCGCCGGCGGTGTGTGGTACGACGCCGGCAGCCAGAAGAACAACGGAAAGAGACCGGCCTTGATGCCGAACGCGGTGAGAAACAGCATCGAGAGCGCCGCGTCGAGACCGGGGGTGCGCCGCTCGGGCCAGGCGCGCGCCAGATCCGCGAGGTTCAACGTTCCCGCCTGGCCATACAGCAGGCCGATTGCCGTCAGCAGGAACGCCGAGGCGAGCAGGTTGAGGCCGACGTAGGTGAAGGCCGCGTGGAGCTGCGCGCGCGTGCGATGCAACGACATCAGCACGAACGAGCCAATCAGCATCACTTCGAACCACACATACAGGTTGAAGATGTCGCCCGTGAGAAATGCCCCGGCCACCCCCATCAGGACCACCTGGACGAGCGGGTGGTAGCCCACGGCCTCACGCCGCGGATCCACGCCGGCAAAGGAGGAACCGGTCACGGCCACGCCGATGATGCTGACCATCACGACCATTACGGCACTGAACACGTCGGCCACGAGCGTGATGCCGAATGGAGCGGGCCACGACCCGACTTGAAGGACCTGAATGCCGGCCCGCTCGACGCGAACGAAGATGCTCACGCCTGCAGCGAGCGCCGCGAGCGAGCCAGCGAATGCGACCACCCGCAGCAGGCGGCTGTGTTGCGGCAGCAGGTGCAGCACGATCGCCGTCACGAGTGGCGTCAGGATCGGCAGTGCGAGCAGCATCACGCCCGATCCGGTCCGATCGCGTCGATATCGTCCGACCCTGCCGACTGGTGGATGCGGTGCGCAAGCACGAGCGCGAACGCGAGCACGCCGAAGCCGATGACGATGGCCGTGAGAATGAGCGATTGCGGCACCGGATCGGCGAATTGATCGGCCGTCGTCACGCCGGCGGAAATCAGCGGCGGCTTCGCGCGCGTGACGCCGGCCGCCGACAGAATCAGGATGTTCGATCCGTTCGACAGCAGCCCGAGGCCGATGATCAGCTGTGCCAGCCGCCGCCGCAGCATCAGATATAAGCCGCTCGCATACAGCACGCCCGCGACGATTGCCAACAGAAGCTCCACGTCTAGTTCTCCGTCAGAACGGCCTCTGCCAGCGTGAACACGATCGTCAGAACGACGCCGACGACGGCGAGAAAAACCCCGACGTCGAAAATCAGAGGCGTCCCGAGATCGACGGCTGCTGATCCGGTCCCCAGCTTCGTCCACACGGCCGACATGAAGGGCCCTCCGCCGATGACACCCGGCAGGCCGCTCACGAGCGCAATGAGAGGCCCGAGTCCGAGGAGCCACGACGGTCTGATGGGAAGCGCACGGCGCGCCGCGTCGACGCCGAATGCGATCGAATACAGGACGAATGACGAGGCGACCACGAGGCCCGCCACGAACCCGCCGCCAGGCTGGTTATGTCCCCTCAACAGGAGGAACACCGCAAACAGCAGGAGCAGCGGCATCAGGACGCGCGCCGCGGTCTGGAGAATGGAGGACGTCATTCGCGTCGCTCCCGGCCGATGAGCAGCAACGCGCGGACCCCGATCGCAACCGTCACGAGCACGGTCGTCTCGCCGAGGGTATCGAAGCCGCGGAAGTCCACCAGGATGACGTTCACCACGTTCGATCCGTGTGCCAGCCGCGGAGCGGTCTCGGCGAAGTACGAAGACAGCCGCGAGGTCGTCCCGGATGCGCCGATGAACAAGACGAGTGTGGTGACCAGTGCTCCTGCAGCAATCGCGACGAGCGCGTCGCGTATTCTCACCAACCGTGACGAGAGATCAGCGAAGCCGCGCAGCTGAGAGAACACGAGCACGAAGATGACGACGGTCAACGTCTCGACGGCGAACTGCGTCATCGCGAGGTCGGGTGCGCCCAGCAGCGCATACAACACGGCCACCCCGTAGCCGACGGTACCGAGCGAGAGGACGGCAGTCATGGTCGACCGCGCGAAGACGGCGGATAACGCGCCCGCGACGATCAGCGCCGCGAGTACCGCCTCGTGAAACTCGACGGGCGTCCCGCGCCTCGGTGTAGGAAGGATGTGCGCCGCCGCGAGCGCCGTCGCCACCAGCGCCACAGCGGTCGCAGTCACGGCGAGGACATAGGAGCGGAGCGACGCACTCTGTAATGCAGGACCCATGCGACGGCTGAGCGCGTCGAGGACGGACAACGTGCCTGAATACAACCGTTCGGTCTGCAGCGCCGCAGGCCATGAGAACCGCCACAGGCGGCGCCGATACGCGAACAGCACCACCGATCCCGCCAGCGTCGCGGCGCTGAGCGCGAGGGTCATCGTCAAGCCATGCCAGAGCACCAGCGTGACGGCGGACGTCGTCCTCGTGACTGACGCGCCCGCCAATTCGATCGGCGCGGCAACGAGGCTTGGGAACAGCCCGACGATCAGACCGGCAGCGCCGAGGAGGATTGGTCCGAGCCATAGGGAGACGGGCGCGTCATGCGGCGCCGGTGTCGGCATCGAGCGCCCTCGAAAGGGCGCGACGCCAGCCATCAATCCGGCGGCTCCGAGACAGGTGCTCGCCGCGACGGCGGTCGCCGTGAGCACCACACTCCACGCACCCGGAAGCCCCGACATCCTGACGCTCTCGTAGAACTGCTCCTTTGCGATGAAGCCGGCAAACAGCGGAATGCCCGCCATCGATGCGGCGGCGAGGCCGGCTGCAAGCGCCGTTGCCGGCATCGCGCGGTGGAGGCCGGCGAGGATCGAGACGTCCCGCGCGCGTGTCTCGTGTTCGACCGCACCGGCAACGAGGAACAGGGCGCCCTTGTAGCAGGCGTGTGCGAGCAGGTACGCCAGACCGGCCGTGACCGCCGCGGGCGTGCCCATCGCAAACAGCAGCATCAGGATCCCGAGCGCGCTGATCGTGGAGTAGGCGAGGATGCGCTTGAGATCCGTCTCGATCACCGCGCGGACCGCGCCGACGAGCATCGTAGCCGCGCCGACGAGCGTGATCGTGGCGGTCCACAGCATCGTCCCGCCAACGATCGGCGTCATTCTGGCGACGAGATAAATGCCCGCTTTCACCATCGTCGCCGAGTGAAGGTATGCGCTCACCGGCGTCGGCGCCTGCATCGCGTTCGGCAACCAGAAGTGAAATGGAACCTGGGCCGACTTGGTGAACGCCGCGAGGAGCACCAACGAGAGGATGCCGACGTACAGCGGATCGCCGGCCAGGGATCCTCTGCTTGCGAGATCCGACAATTGCGCGGAGCCGCCGGCGCCCACCATGAGAATCCCCGCGGCCAGGAGCGCGAGCCCGCCACCGCCGGTGACGAGCAGCGCCTGTGTCGCGGCCCGACGCGCTTCCGACCGGTCCTGGTCGAATCCGATCAGCAGGTACGACGTGAAGCCGGTGAGCTCCCAGAACACGAAGAGCGCGATCACGTTGTCGCTGAGGACGAGCCCCATCATCGACCCCATGAACGCGAAGAGCACGACGTTGAACCTGCCCGCCTGCGGATGATGTTCGAGGTAGGCTGCGGCGTAGACGACAATCAACGTTCCGACTGACGCGATCAGGATCGCGAACAGCGTGCTCAGGCCGTCGAACCGGAATGAGAGCGACAGATTGAGCGCGGGCGCCCACTGCGCTGACACCGAGAACGGGCCGTTGCGGCTGACGAGGAATGCCGTGTACGAAAAGTAGGCGGCGAGCGCTGCTGGAATCAGTGCTGGCACAAACGATCGCGGCGTTCCCCTGCCTCCCAGCCACCCGACCAGCGGCACTGCGAGGAAGGGAGACAGGACGATCGCGATGTGAAGAGCTGCAGGTGACAACGCGCGTTCCGTAAGCGTACGGCTTTGTGCCGCCGGCTACGTCAGCATATACCCTGTCGCCGCGACGTTCGGATCGAGGATCGCGTCGTGCGGCTTCGCGGAGCGGTCTTTACCCGAGTCCGTACGCTTTCATTCTCCGCCAGAGCGTGACGGTGCTGATGTTGAGGGCCTCGGCGGCTCTCTTTCGATTGCCGTTGAACCGTTTGAGGGCCCGCTCGATCGAGATGCGCTCCTGCGCCTGCAAATCCAGGGTGTCGTCCCCTGCCCGGGGATGGGGCTTCTGCGTGAGCTCGGGCGGCAGATCGCGGAGGCGGATCGTCGCACCGTTCGCCAGAATCGTCGCGCGTTCGACGGCGTGCTCCAGCTCGCGGACGTTGCCCGGCCATCGATAGTTCATCAGCGCCGACATCGCATCGGCGGAGACGGCGCGGACGTCCTTCTTCATGCGGCCAGCGGCGCGGACGAGGAAGTTGTGGACGAGCGGCGGAATGTCCTCACGGCGATCGCGCAAGGGCGGCACCGTGATGATGAAGGCGCCAAGCCGGAAATACAGGTCCTCACGAAAGGTGCCGGCATCGACCGCGGCCCGCAGGTCGCGATTCGTGGCTGCGACCACGCGCGCGTTCACCTTGATGTTGCGCTCGGCGCCGACGCGCCGGATCTCGCGCTCCTGCAGCGCCCGTAGCAGCTTCGCCTGCACGGTCGGCGCCACTTCACCGATCTCGTCGAGGAAGATCGTGCCCGTGCCGGCGACTTCGAACAGCCCGGCCTTGTCGCGGACGGCACCGGTGAAGGCGCCACGCACGTGGCCGAAGAGCTCCGACTCGAGCAGCGTCTCGGTCAGGGCCGCACAATTGATGCTCACGAACGGGGCGGAGGCGCGTGGGCTCTGATCGTGAATCAAACGGACGATGAACTCTTTCCCGGTGCCGCTCTCGCCGTACACGAGCACGGTCGTATCGAGCGGCGCGACCCGGGCGGCAAGCTCCAGGACGTCCTGCATCGCGCGACTACCGGCGACGAAGCGCTTCGCCGCCGCATGGCGGTTCACGCGCTCCCGCAGCAGGTTCAACTCCCGCTCGCGGCGTTCGAGCAACCGTTCGCGTCGATCGAGCTCCTTCACGCGTTTGCCGACCGCGTCGCGCAGGCGCTCGACCTCATGACCGAGATCCGCCGCCTGGAAGTCGGCGCGGATCGACTCGATCTCCGCTCCCCAACCGTTCACGTCGCGGCCGGTCGCAGAACAATGACGGTGGCCCTGGCCGGCACACGTCGTCTCGCGAAAATAGATCTCTTTCCCCAAACACGCGCTCGCGAAGCCGCTCGAGTAACCCACGAGCGACCAGCAGACTGGCGCGGCACTCGTCCCGTAATGGTGAACGTGCTGCTCGGCCTCGTACGAGTCGTGCCAGGTGACCTCCTCTTCGAATCGGCCACTCTCCTCGTGGTACTCGGCGCGCCGCACGTCGGCGCGCACGATGCCTTCGAGGGTGTGCAGCATCGCGCCCGAACGGAGGCCGTCGAGCGGAGTGGTCCAGTGCGAGCGCGCGCGGAGGTTGACAGCGTCGTGGTAGCCGTCGGCAAACCCGAACCGAAGCAGGACGCGCCGCGCCGGTTCATGCCCGAGCGTGTCTATCAGCTCCTTGCGCATCAGGCCCATCGCGGCCGCGCTGAGGATGACCACCCGCTGCTCGTGCAGCCGGATGATCCCCTTATCGGGCCGGAAATCCAGAAGCTCTGCGAGATGCAGCGGCTCCAGCCCCCGAGCGTCACGACGCGACGATCCTTTCACCGTAGTGTCTATTCTATGACTCGATGTCGGCGTTGACGGGCGGTCTTCAGGAACCCCACAGCCAGCTCACGGCTTCCACGACGGCGCGAATCGTCAGCACGATCGGAATGCCCACGAGCAAAATCGCAAACGGCGTGAGCAGCACGATCATCGCGGCGCCCAGGGTGGATGTCGTCGCGTCGCGCAGCCCCCGTAATCCGTCAGCTCCACCGGCCGCGGCTGCAATACTGAATACCGTTCGCTTCGACACTCCTGCTTCTCCTTCGGTTGACGGGCCAGCTGCGCGCGCGTCAGCGCGCGGACGAACCGATCGATATCGGCGGCCAGCAGTTCGATTTGACAGGGGGAGAACCCGAGCGCACTGCCATACGCCGCCGTACGCTCCTCGTCGATAACGACCACGAGCGTGTCCGACGCCGAGAGGCGACTCACGAGTTCGTTGACGGAAGCGGGGTGACGATCCCCGCGCGAGTGCGCGCTCACCTCCGCGCCTCCGTCGCCGCGATCGGCGGCGCGAGGCCTGCGGGCCCCGGTGCGCGGTCGTGTGCTTCCGCACTGCTGTCGGCCCGCTCGCGCAGGAACGTCAGATCGCGCGCCCGGTCGCCGAAGACCTCCACGGCTTCGGTCCAGAGCCCGTCAGCTTCGGCGTGCGGGCACTCGTCATTGCACCGGTCGGTGGCGCCGGGGTTCTTCAAACGCCGCTCGTGAGCAACCATGGCGTCGTGCCACGCGCTCAGGCGATCCGAAAGCCATGTCGCTTCCGGTGTGCCGACGCGCGAACCGAGCACCAGATACGGATTCATGTTGACTCTCTCTCCTCTGTGAAACGGCGCGTAGCGACCAGCGCTCGTTGCCTGCTGAAGGAGCAACATCCGAGCCGCTCGTATTCCGCGTGTTCAGGGCGATCGCGCGCGGCGAATGACTTCAATGTGAGATGCGGCCTTTCAGAATGAAACGGTCGCGGCACGCGCTCGCTCGCGCGGTGCAATCGGCGGCGCCGAATAACCATCGCCCTAATCCGTGTCTCTCCGTGTCTATCCGTGGTGGATCTATCCGTGGTGGGCGGCCTGGAACTTGCCTTTCGCAGCGGTATGCGGATCAACATCTCGGATGGACGCGCCACGTCGCCACCCGATCTGCGGCGCTACGCTGAATACCGGTTCTTCACCGCCGTCGCGCGCTACGCGAGCTTCGTGCGATCGATCGACGTCGAGTTGCGACAACCGTCGCAGCCGGGACGGATTGTCTGTGCATTCAACATCGCGCTCGGCGACGGTGATTCGATAGGCGGTGAATCGGTCGGCCGCGTTCCCACCAGCACGGTGGATGTCGCCGCAGACAGAGCGGCCGCGTTGCTGGCGCGGCGAGTGATGCGGGCGGTCTCGCCCTGATCGGAGTGCACGAACGGCGATGGCGTTTTGCCGAACGGCTTACGCGGGGAGGAGGCGGCGCCGGACCAGCTTCTCGATCTCGCGAAGCCACAGGACCGTGCTGGCGACGAGCGTGCACGTCAGCCAGTCGCGCCCTGTGAGCGCCTGCGTCGAGAACGCCTGCTGCAGGAACGGAACGTATACGACCGACAGGTGAAGGACGATCGACAGGACGATCGCCCCCCACAACCAGCGGTTTTCGAACACGCGACCGAACGCGCTCTGCCGATCCGACCTGGCGTTGAACAGATTGAATAGCTGAAACAGCATCAGGGTCGTGAACGCCATCGTCTGACCGTGCCGCAGGCTCGCGGCGCCGGCAAAAAGGCCGCCGCGAAGATCGGCGTCGAGCACGAACAGCGTGCCCGCCGCCATGATCGCGCCGACGAAGAAGATTCCCCGCCATACCGAGGCGGTAATCACCCGCTCGCTTACCGGGCGTGGAGAACGTTCCATCAACCGCGGGTCTGCGGGATCGAGCCCGAGCGCCAGCGCGGGCGCGCCATCGGTCACGAGATTGATCCACAGCAGCTGGGTGGCCGTGAGCGGAAGCACGACGGATCCCCCGTGCGCCTCCAGCCCGATCGCGTCGGCGAACACGACGCCGAAGAACATCGTCATCACCTCGCCGATGTTCGAAGACAGCAAGTAGCGGAGAAACTTGCGAATGTTCGCGAAGATCGATCGTCCTTCTTCGACTGCCGCGACGATCGTGGCGAAGTTGTCGTCCGCGAGGATCATGTCCGCGGCTTGTTTGGAGACGTCCGTGCCCGTGATCCCCATCGCCACGCCGATATCCGCCTTCTTCAGCGCCGGCGCGTCGTTGACGCCGTCGCCGGTCATCGCGACGACGGCGTTTCGGCGTTGCAGCGCCTCCACGATCCGCAGCTTGTGTTCCGGATTGACCCGGGCAAACACCGAAGTCCTGTCGACCAGCTCGTCGAGCGCTTCGTCGCTCGTCGAGTCCAGTTCCACTCCAGACAAGGCGCGCCCGCTCGTCGCGATGCCGAGCTCCTGCGCGATGACGGCCGCCGTCTTCGGATGATCGCCGGTGATCATCACCGGCCTGACACCGGCGCGCTTCGCGCGGGCGACGGCGGGCCGTGCTTCCTCGCGCGGTGGATCGATCATGCCGACGAGGCCCGCGAATACGAGATCGCGTTCGATGTCCTCGCCGATGCGGCCGGCGGTCAGCGTTCCGTCGCCGACCATCCGATACGCGACCCCAAGCGTGCGAAGGCCGCGCGCCGCCAGCAGCTCGTTCGCGGTCAGAATCTGCCCGCGCCGCTCGTCGGACATCGGACGATGCGCCTCTGCGACGAGCTCGTGGGTGCATCGGGTCAGCAACACGTCCGGCGCCCCCTTCGTGAACACCACGCCGCGGCCTTCCGCGCTCGCGTCGGTGTGGACCGTGCTCATCAACTTGCGCTCCGACGAAAAAGGCACTTCGCCGACGCGCACGTAGCGCTGGTTCAGCATCTCCGCCTGAAGACCGGCCTTTCGTGCGGCAACAATGAGCGCTGCCTCGGTGGGATCGCCGACGATGACCCAGCGTCCGGCATCCTCGCGGATCGACGCGTTGTTGGCGCGGTCCGCGGCCGCGAGCGCGCGCTCGACCTCGGTTCGCTGCTGCGGTGAAAGCGTGCCGTCTTCTGCTGCTCCGCGCACCTCGCCGGTCGGCGCGTATCCCGTTCCGGTCAGGGTCGCGTGGCCGGCCGCGGTCACGACTTCGCGGACGGTCATCTCGTTCTTCGTCAGCGTCCCGGTCTTGTCGGACGCGATCACCGATGCCGATCCGAGCGTTTCGACGGCACTCAGATGTCGGACGATGGCTCGCCGGCGCGCCATCCGCTGCACGCCAATCGACAGGACCGCGGTGACGATGGCCGGCAGTCCTTCGGGCACGGCCGCAACCGCGAGTGCCACGCCGAGGATCAGCACATCGAGGAATGCCGCCAGGCCCTGGACATCTTCGACAACGACGATCGTCCCGATCATGACGACGGCAATGGCAATCACGACGGCGCCGAGCCTCTTGCCAACCCGATCGAGCTCCCGCTGAAGCGGGGTCGGTCCGCTTTGCAGGCGCGACAGCATGCCGGCGATGCGCCCCATCTCGGTCTGCATGCCCGTCGCGGTCACGACCGCTCGCCCATGGCCGAATGTGATCGACGTGCCGCTGTGGAGCATGTTCGTGCGATCGCCGAGCGCGACGTCTCCGGCGATGACGCCGACGTCCTTTTCAACCGGCAGACTTTCGCCGGTCAGCGGCGCTTCGGCGGCGTGGAGCGCGACGGAATCGATCAACCGCGCATCGGCAGCGATGGTATCGCCTTCGTCGACGACCAGGAGATCGCCCGGCACCACCTCCGAGGCGGCAACCGTGATCGGATCGCCGTCACGAATCACGTGCGCATGCGGCGCGGCCATCTGCCGCAATGCGGCGATTGCCGTCTCAGCGCGCTCCTCTTGCACGTAGCCGAGGATCGCGTTCAGGAACACGACCGCGGCGATCGCGATCGCGTCGTAGGGCAGCACGGAATCCTGCTCGTACACCCACAGGGCGAGGGAGATGGCGGTGGCGATGAGCAGCAGCAGGACGAGGGCGTCGCGAAACTGGGCGAGAAACTTCCACCAGCCGGACACGCGAGGCTCGGTCGCGAGCTGATTCAGTCCGTAGCGGACGATCCGTGCACGGGCCTCGCCATTCGACAATCCGCGCACCGCGTCAGTGTGCAACGTGCGAACGACGTCTCCGGCCGCGAGCTGATATGCCTGCATCTCTCGCTCTAAAGGCGCGGGTGCGCGGCACCTTCAGGTGCGCCTCCACGACGGCGCCTCTACAGAGTGGTACCACCGTAACAATGACAATGCCAAGTGCCGACGAGCATCAGAGCCCTGGCATTCGGCATTCGGCATTGACGCGCAGGTTCATCCTTCAGCGACCCGCCTAAGAGGTGTTCGGCCAGCGCCAATCGCGAATCGACGGCCTGTCCTGACCGTGCTCGCGAATGTACATCCGGTGCTCGGTGAGTCGGTCCGCAAGCAGCTGCTTGACGTACGCGGTGCGCGCGCCGAGCTGAGGCAACCGATCGATCGCGTCGGCCGCCAGGTGATACCGATCGAGATCGTTCAGGACCGCCATGTCGAACGGGGTCGTGATCGTCCCTTCCTCCTTGTAGCCTCTGACGTGCAGGTTGGCGTGGTTGGTCCGGCGATAGGTCAAGCGATGAATCAGCCACGGATACCCGTGGTACGCGAAGATGATGGGCTTGTCCCTGGTGAAGAGCTGATCGAGTCGATATCGCTCAGCCCGTGCGGATGTTCCGACGCCGGCTGCAATTTCATCAGATCGACGACGTTGACGACGCGGATCTTCAGCGCGGGTACGTGCACGCGCAGGAGCGCGACCGCGGCCAGCACTTCCAATGTCGGCACATCGCCGGCGGCCGCCATGACGAGATCCGGCTCCGAGCCGTCGTCGTTGCTCGCCCAGGGCCAGATCCCGATGCCTTCCGCGCAGTGCCGCACTGCGCCATCCATGGCGAGCCACTGCGGTGCCGCATGCTTGCCGGCGACGACGATGTTCACGTAGTTGCGACTCCGCAAGCAGTGGTCCATCACGCTGAGCAGGCAATTCGCGTCTGGGGGCAGATAGACGCGGACGACCTCGGGCTTCTTGTTGAGCGCGAGGTCGATGAACCCGGGATCCTGATGCGTGAACCCGTTGTGATCCTGGCGCCACACATGGCTCGCCAGGAGGTAATTGAGCGACGCAATCGGGCGTCGCCAGGCCAGCCCACGCGAAATTTTGAGCCATTTCGCGTGCTGGTTGAACATCGAGTCGACGATGTGCGCGAACGCCTCGTAGGTATTGAACACGCCGTGGCGCCCGGTGAGCAGGTAACCTTCGAGCGCATCCCTGGCACTGATGCTCGCTGAGGATCTCCATCACCCGCCCGTCGCGCGCGAGCCATTCATCGGTGGGCTCGATGCGCGCCTCCCATTGCCGCCGAGCACGCCGCGCTCGATCAACATGGGACGTGCGGCACAGGTGAAGACTGCGCACTTCACGCTCGAGGACCCACAGTTGATCGCCAGAATCATCTCGGCTGGAATCACGTCGCGCTCTCTGGTCGGCAACGTTGCAAGGATCGCACGAACAACGAGGAAGGCGCGCCGAGGGAGACCGGCGAGCGTCGGGCGGCGCGGCCCGAAAAGCGCGTCCAACCTTTCGCACTTCCATTTGGATCGCGCTGTTCGCACCGGGTTCCGATCGCTTCGCAGGTAGCTGCCCAAGTGCGTCCGGTGAGGACGGCGTGACCGCACGTCGTCCCAACGATTGCGATTCCTCCGGCTTCGGGTGCGACAGAATCAGGATCTTCCCCGCGGGATTGTAGCGGCCGCGGCCGACCAAACCTCTCTCGCAGCGGTCCTATCAGGTAAGCAGTAACAACGTGGCCACAGCTCGGCGAGGCTGGCATCTGCTGTGCTCTGGATCCAGCCCGGACACGTGTCCCTTTTCGAGTATCGCCATGCATACCCTGAGCAAAGACGCCCGCTTCATCCTCGATCGAATGGAACCGAATCGCCGCTATGAAGTGTTGGATCTGCGCGCCTTTGTGCCCGACGCGAGCAGCGACGGTCTTCGCGAAGTCATGCACGAGTTGTGGATCAACCGCCAGGTCGAGCGGGTCGGCTTTTCGGCGTGGCAGCGCCAGCGATCGACGTCGGGCCACCAGGACCTACTCGATCCGCAACCCGATGCCGGTTTCGCCGTCGATTCCGGCTTCCGGCAGACAAAGGTTGTCAAGCCGGAGGACTTGTTCGACCACGACACGTTCCCGGATTTTTTCAGATAGTCGTCACGGTCAGGTCACACGCAGGGCGACGATCGGGTCCACGCGCATGGCGCGTCGCGCCGGGAAGTAACACGCGGCGACGGCCACCGCGGTCAGTAACACCGAGACCGTGGCGAACGTCAGCGGATCGGTCGCCGTCACGCCGAACAACAGGCTCGACGCCAGATTCCCGAGCCACCACGCCCCCACGATCCCGAGCGCGAGACCGATCAGGCTCAGCGTCAGCCCTTCACCGATGATCATCCGGAAGATGTTGCCGGCCTGTGCGCCGACGGCCATACGCAAGCCGATTTCCTGTGTGCGCGTCGCGACGGAGTACTGAATCAGCCCATAGATCCCAACGGCGGCCATCAGCAGCGCGACGACGGCGAAGCCGGTCAGCAGCGACGTCTGGAAGCGACGCTGTGCGAGGTAGCTTCCGAGCTGCTCTTCGAGAGGCGTGACCCCGTAGATCGGCGCATGCTTCTCCACGCGACCGATGGCCGCTCGAAGCGCGCCTGCCATCGCCTGCGGGTTGTCCGACGAAGTTCGAACGAGAAGGTTCGCCCGCTGGGGAGGTTTCTGCGCGAGCGACTCGAAAATCTGCGGGACCGGTTCGCGCTCCTGCCCCTGCCGCCGCATGTTGGCGACGACGCCGACGACCGTGTACCACGGCCCATCGGCATCCGGCGCACCCAACTTGAAGCGTCTGCCCAACGCGTCGTGCCCGGGCCATGCGCCGCGAGCCATCGCATCGTTGACGATCGCGACCCGCGGAGCCTCTGGCCCGTCGCCGCTCGAAAAGAAGCGGCCGCCGAGTAGCGGCGTGCCGATCGCCCTGAAGAAATCAGCACTGACCTCGTCTCGTGTGAACCGCAGGCGCCTGGAGACCGTTCCCGAGTCACCTTCGATCGTGAGGACTGGCTCTCTGACGGTGCCAATGAACAGATCGCCGATGATGCCGGCGCTCTCCACGCCGGGAACCGCCCGAATCTGTTCGAGGACGCGGTCGTACAGCTCGATCCGTCGAGCCGAAGTGCTGGCCGCCTCGTCAGCCGACGCGGCGTGCAACGTCGTCGGCGTGGAGAGCTCGATCATGAGCACCCGCTCGGGCCTGAATGCCGGATCGATGTTCTTCACGTTCCACCAGCTGCGGAGGAAGAGACCGGCGCCGACGAGCAGGATGATTGCCAGCGCAAACTGCGCGGCGACGAGGGCCCGGCGGATGCGGCGGCTGGAGGTTCCGCCCGATACCGTTCGCCCACCTTCCTGGACCGACGGACGCAGACCGCGCCGCATGGTCGTCA
This sequence comes from Acidobacteriota bacterium, assembly GCA_046734675.1. GTDB lineage: Bacteria > Acidobacteriota > Vicinamibacteria > Vicinamibacterales > 2-12-FULL-66-21 > QHWT01. Next base: position 13,166 of record JBKPRU010000099.1, on the reverse strand, counting down.
TCGCCGGCGCCACTCCCACGAGCATTCCCGCGAGCAGAGAGATGACCAGCGCCCAGCCGAGGACGCGGAGATCGAGGCCAACCTCATTCAGACGCGACAAGTTGCCCGGACCAAAGGCACGGATGAGACGAATGCCCCACAACGCGAGCAGTGTGCCGATCAGTCCGGAGAAGGCGGCGAGCAGCACGCCTTCGGTGAGCAGCTGTCGCACGATCCGCCCGGCGCTCGCGCCCAGCGCAGCGCGCACCGCCATCTCGCGCCCGCGCGCGACGCTGCGCGCCAGCGAGAGGCTCGTGACGTTGGCGGCGGCGATGAGGAACACGCAAAACACGGCGCCCGCGAGCATCCACAATGCGAGCCGCGACTGGGATCCGACCATGTAGAGACTCAGTGGCGCGACGCTGATGTTGCGGTGCCTTTCGGCCGCCGGCAAAGGATCGTTCAGCCGACGTGCGATCGCGCTCATCTCCGCCTGGGCCTGCGCGAACGTCACCGTACGTCGAAGTCGTGCGATGACGAACCACGCTTCTCTGCCGCGGACGCTCTGGCGCGTCGTGTGTGGCTCCCACACGTCTGCCTCGAGTCTCCCGACCTGGAAACCAGCAGGGAGAACGCCGATGATCCGCGAAGGCATCCCGTCGAGCACGATGGTCGCGCCAACCGCATCGTGCGAGCCGCCGAATCGAGCCTGCCAGAAGCGGTGACTGATCAGAACCAGCGGCTGTTGTTGCTCTGTCTCTTCAGTCGAAAAGCTGCGCCCGAGGGCAGGATGGATGCCGAGGAGCGAGAGCAGGTTGGGCGAGATGCTGGCGCCAACGATCTGTTCCGCGCCGTCGGCCCCGGTGAGTGTCCTGGACACGGCGTCGAAGGTGGCAATGTCCTCGAAGCTGCGACTCTGACTCCGCCACTGCTCCACATCCCACAGCGCCGATCTGCCCTCGCGAAGATTCTGCGTCCGATCTTCGGTCCACAACATCGCCAACTGTTCAGGGGATCGATACGGCAGTGGCCGAAGGAGCACGGCATTCAGCACGCTGAACATGGCGGTGCTGGCGCCGATGGCCAGCGCCAGGGTGGCTGTCGCGGTCGTCGTAAAACCCGGACTCCTACGCAGCGTGCGAAGCGCGTGGCGCAGGTCACGCGAGAAATCCTCCAACCACCCGAACGACCGAAACTTGTCCGCTGTCATATGTCGCGAGCCTACGCCTCACCTTTGCAGGCGTCAAACGGTCGAGACCGGTATCGCGCCGTGTGGACGGGGAGGCCGCACGCCGGCGCTATGCCGATTCGGCATACCCAAGGCAGCGTTGCTGAAAACCGCGTATACTGGCTGCCGCTTTTTTGAGTCTTCGGCCGTGTTCCCGCCAGAGCCCTCAACAAAGCCTTTGCGCGTGTGAGGGTCTGATGCCGCTCCAATCGTGCAGTGCCTCGGCGCTTCATCATCGTTGTGCCCAGGACGGTCGCCGTCGACTACCTGAGGTGCTGCGTACGTCTGCCGTCAGCTACACGCTTTCGGACTTGAACTGATGCCGATACCGCGTGTCCACCTCGTCAACCCGAGCACGAAGTCCTTCGGCGTCGCCGTCATCACGCCCCGCTGGCTCTACGTCCTGGCCGCAGCGACCGGGACGCGCTGGGGCGATCCGCGGATCGTGGACGAGACGCTCGACCCGGTTGATCCCGACACGATCGCCGCCGGCGATGTGGTGGGAATCGGCATTCACACCGGCAACGCCCGGCGTGGGTACGAAATCGGGCGTGCGGCACGTGAACGAGGCGCGTGGGTCGTGTACGGAGGTATTCACGCGACGCTGTTCCCCGACGAAGCCTTTGAACACGGGATGGCTCACGCGGTCGTGCGCGGCGATGGCGACATCGTCTGGCCACGTGTGATCGAGGATTGTTTCGCGGGAGCACCGCAGCCGCGGTACGAAGGGGGTCGCATCGCCGGCGATCAGTTCGCGTCGGCGCGGTGGGACCTGCTGCCGAGGGGACGCTACATGTGGGCGTCGGTACAAACGGTGCGCGGCTGCCCGAAGCACTGCTCGTTCTGTTCGGTCTGGAGAACCGATGGCCAGCAGCCACGGCAGCGTGGCGTCGAACGCGTCGTCCGCGAGATTGTCGAGCTCAGGCGGATGGGGTTCCGGTTCATCGCGCTCGCCGACGACAACTTTTATCCCGTCACGCTCGGCGATCTGGCGCAGGCAAAGCGGCGGGTGGACGGCTCACGCCTGCGCGACCTCGAGGCGCTGCGCGCCGAGCGATTCGCGCTGATGACACGCCTCGCTGAGCTGCCGGACGATCTTGTGTTCTACACTCAGATCACGATGGAAGCCGCGGAGGATCCGGCGTTCCTCGAGGCAATGCGGCGGGCGAAGATCCGCGGCGCACTGGTCGGCGTGGAGTCGGTGAGTGCTGAAGGCCTCAAGGATATCTACAAGGGGTTCAACGTCGCGGGCGAGGAGCTCGTCGATCGACTGCGGGCGTTTCGCCGGCACGGAATCCACGTCCTGGGGTCCTTCATTTTTGGGCTCCCCAGCGACACCAGGGAGACGTTCGACGCAACGGTCGCGCTCGCCCACCGCGCCGACCTGACCTTTGCACAGTTCGTGCTGCTTACGCCATTCCCGGGAACGGTCGATTTCGAGAAGTGGGCAGTAGACGAGGGTCGTCGGGCCACGCTCATCGACGGTGTGCCACTCACCCGGCATTGGCTGATCCCTGAGGACCGCCGGCCGCGACTCTACACGGCACATCCCACGATGTCGCTCGAAGAAATCCGGGTCGGTACGCAGCGCGCGTGGGACCGGTTCTACAGCTGGCGCCGCGTCTGGGCGCGCTCGCGCGTCGTCGAATCAACGCGCGCGCGACTCGCGTTCGTGCTGATCTCGAAACTGTATCGGCAGATGTATGCGAACACCGGCATCGCAACCGACAGTGCCCGGGTCGCGCGATCGGCACGTCGGGCGCGGTGGATCGGCTTCGCGTGCCGGCGTCTGTTTCTGGGAAAACCGATGCCGGATCTGATGGTCCCCGGCGAGCAGCGCGCGACCTTGAATTGACCTATTAGCAGAGAGGCGACATGGCGACGATGAACGGCACGATCAAACGTTTGACGGACAAAGGGTTCGGCTTCATTGCCGCAAGCGACGGCAGCGAGTACTTCTTTCACCAATCGGCGTGCACCGGGACGCGCTTCGACGAGCTGCGCGAAGGGCAATCGGTGACATTCGAGCGCGGGCAAGGCCCGAAGGGTCCCCGCGCCGAGAACGTTCGAGTCGCCTCGTAGCGCGGTCTCGACAGGTCACCGGAGACAGCCAGCCGGCGCTGGCTGTTCAGAAGAGGGGCTGCGGATACGTTCACGGCTGGCGCGGCGATCCGGCGGTGAGGTTTGCGCTCGCGGTCGGTCAGCCCCGCCGCGCCGCGTCGATCGTCGCGACGTCGATCTTCTTCATCGACATCATTGCCGTGAACGCACGCCTGGCCTCCGCGCCGCCGGCCGCCAGGGCCTCTGTGAGCGTACGCGGCGTAATCTGCCAGGAAAGGCCCCAGCGGTCCTTGCACCACCCGCAGGCACTCTCTTGACCGCCGCTTCCGACGATGGCGTTCCAGTAGCGATCGGTCTCTTCCTGGTTGTCGGTCGCAACCTGAAATGAAAACGCCTCGGTGTGTTTGAAGACCGGACCGCCGTTGAGCCCGAGACACGGAATGCCTAGTACGGTGAAGTCCACAGTCAGCACCTCGCCCTCCTTGCCGCCCGGATAATCACTCGGCGCTTTGTGGACCGCGGTCACGGCACTATTCGGAAACGTCGCGGCGTAAAACTGTGCCGCCTCGAGCGCGTCCTTGTCGAACCAGAGGCAGATCGTGTTCTTCGGCTGCATCTTCGAGTCATCCTCTCTTCTTCACTGATGCGGGGCACGCGATCAGCGTGCCTACGCGCAGACGCGATCAAGAGCTCATCGAGCCCTGGAGCAGCTCGTGGATCGCCTGGATGAGATGTGCGGGATCGATCGGTTTCGGCATGTGCTGCTGAAATCCCACGGCCAGGGCTTCCGCGCGATCGGGGATCGTGGCGTACGCCGTCACCGCGATCGCCGGAATGCCCTGGATGGCTGGGGTCGAGTGCGCGCGTACGCGGCGGATGAACGAGTATCCGTCTTCGTCGGGCAGCGCGATATCCGCCACGATGACTGATGGTCGGACGCTATCAAGGGCGGCGAACGCGTCGGTGGCGCCAGCAAACGCCGTCACATCCGCGCCGGCACGCTGCAGCGCCTGCACGAGTAAGTCGCGACTGTCGGCGTGATCCTCGAGAAGCATGATTGCACAGCCCTCGAGAGTGGTTGCCGCGCCGGATGGCCGCGGATGGTCCGCCGCGATCGGCGGCACTTCGCTGGCGCTGAACGTCACGACGAAGGTCGCACCCTGATCGATGCCTGGACTGGTGACTTCTACCTCGCCGCCGTGCAGCCGCACGAGATCGTGCACGATCGCCAGCCCGAGGCCGAGACCGCCGTAGCGCCGCGTCGTCGCACTGTCCGCCTGCCGGAACCTGTCGAAGACGTGAGGAAGGAAGGCGGGATCGATCCCAATCCCGGTGTCGGTGATGGCGATGCGGATCCGGCGGCCCACGTGCTCAGCGGCTACGGTAATGCGTCCGTCAGTCGGCGTGAACTTGACCGCGTTCGACAGCAGATTCCACAAGATCTGTTGCAGGCGGGTCGCGTCGGCGAGGACATTCGCGTCGTGCAAGCGCCACGACCGGTGAATGGATATGCCCTTGACGTCGGCCGACGGCCGCACGCTTTCGAGCGCGGCTTCCAGCGCCGGCACCACTGGCACGGGCTCGAGCTCGACCTGCAGCTTTCCTGTCGTCATCCGCGACATGTCGACGAGATCGTTGACGAGTTGCGCCTGCGCCTGGGCGTTGCGGTCGATCAACTCGAGCGCGTGCTTGCGCGCCTGTTCGTTGAGCTGGTCGTGCAACAGCATGCGCGTCCATCCGAGGATGACGTTCAGCGGCGTGCGTAGCTCGTGGGATAGCGTCGCGAGGAACTCGTCTTTCAACCGGTTGGACTCTCTGAGACCACGCTCCGTGCGTTCGTGCGTCAGGTCGGTCACGACCACGGCGACCGTTCGCACGCCGTCGATGTTCAAGGCAATTGACGACAGCTGGGCGGGATTGAGCGCGCCGGCGGCGGTCCTCAGTTGAACTTCGGCACGGCACGATTGCGAATTGAGGACGCGCTGGAACGTCGACAGATCATCGGCATCAATGAACTCGGCCAGTGACCGGCCGGCAATGCGTTCAGCCGGACGCGCCATGAGCTCAGCGAAGCGCTCGTTGCAGTAGAGGATCGTGCCATCCGCCGACAACGTCAGGGCGCCTTCGCGCATCTGCTCGACGATCAGCCGGTAGGCCTGGTCGGCGCCACGCAGCGTGTAGATCCGTTCGCCGCCCGGACCGCTCACGACCAGCGCCTCGACGTGTCCGTCCCGGATGGCGTTGATCGTGTCCTCGGCTTCCTGGAGCCGCTGGCGCAGTTCATTCACTGCACGTGACGAGCCGGGCGCGCGGCCTCTTCTAGCCATCGGTGCGATCCGACGGTCTGGCGCGAATGTCGAGGCCGACGAGTACCCGCTGTTCGTCGGACATGTCGCCAATCAGCCGGCGAAGCGGCACAGGCAGCCGCCGAATCAGCGTCGGTGCGGCGATGATCTGGTCACCGCGCGCGAGCGGAAGATTCTTGTAGATATCCACGACCTCGAGGTCGTACAGGCCGTGGAGGTGCTCTTCACAAATGCGGCGGACGTTCTGAATCGCCCGCATCGACCTCCCCGTCGTGCCCGTGACGTACAAGCGGAGCAGGTATTTGGCTTTCTTCGGCCGCGTGGTCGCGGGCTTCTTGCGAGGCGGCAGTTTGGTCATGGCCGGACCGCCCCGCGGGCGCGTTGCCGCAAGTCGAGTCCCACGAGAACCCGTTCCTGATTCGACAGGTCGCCGATGATCTTTTTCATCGGCGGAGGCAGATGACGCACCAGCGTGGGCACGGCCACGATTTGATCGCCCCGCGCCAGTTGCGGCTGCTTCAGCAGGTCGATCACTTCGATGCGATAGCGCCCTGCCAGGTGCTGTTCGCAGATCGCTTCAAGGTTCCGCAGCGCGGCCGCCGAGCGCGCGCTCTCTCCGGCAACGTAGAGTCGCAGGATCCACTCGTCCGATGCCGACTTCTTCCTGGCCGCGGGTCGAGCCCTCATGCGCGCACTCCTCGCCGCGCCTGCGAGCTCGAAGGCGCCGCCACCAGAACAGGCCCGCGGTCGGTCAGCTCGAAGGACCGTCGATCCGATGAGTGGGCCATGCCGCGCGATTTGAGAATCGACAAATGGCGCCCGCCCTGTTCGCCGGGAGGCGAGTTTCTGAGCACAATCCAGGTGTCGATCAGTGACGACACGCCGACTTCGACGTCGGCGGATTCGCCGCTGCCGGGAATGAGATGGGTGAACACCGCCGTGACGTCCTTCCCTTTCAGATAATCAATCAGCCGCATCACCATGCTGGTGACTTCAGCGTCCGTGGCGCCCGAAAAGCTCGACAGCGGATCGATGACCACGACCGACGGTGCCGCATCATCAACCTCGCGATGCATGGTCGCGAGATGAAATTCCAGGCCGTAGAGCGTCGGACGCGCGGCATGGACCTGGAGCAGTCCTTTCTTGATCCACCGATCGAGATCCAGGCCGATCGAACGCATGTTGCGCGTGTACTGCGCCGGCGACTCCTCGAACTGAAAGCAGGCCGCGCGCTCGCCGCGACGACACGCCGCATCGAGGAAATACGCCGCGAGGGTCGTCTTCGCCGTCCCGGCGCCGCCCGAGAGCAGCACGCTGCTCGTGCGGTAGTAGCCTCGACCGCCGAACATGTCATCCAGCCAATCGAGGCCGGTCGAGATGCGCTCGGACGTCGCCCGGTGAATCAGCTGCAGCGACGTCACCGGCAGCACTGCGATGCCACGGCGATCGATGAGGAACGGATATTCGTTCGTGCCGTGGCTGGAGCCGCGGTACTTGACGACTCGCAGACGGCGGGTCGAGATCTGATCGTTGACCCGGTGATCCAGAAAGATGACGCAGTCGGACACGTACTCCTCGAGGCCCTGACGAGTGAGCGTGTTCGTCCCGCGCTCCCCGGTGATGACCGCCGTGATGCCACGGTCCTTCAACCAGGCGAACAGGCGCCGCAATTCGGCGCGCAACACACCGGCGTTGCTCAGTCCCGCAAAGAGCGATTCGATCGTGTCGAGCACGATCCGGCGCGCGCGCGTCGACCGTAGGGCGTGGTCGAGGCGAATGAACAAGGCTTCGAGGTCGTACTCGCCCGTCTCCTCGATTTCCGAGCGCTCGACTCGCACGTACTCGATCGCCAGACGCTTGCGGTTCATGAGGTCCGGGAGGTCGTATCCAAGCGCCGCCGCATTTTTCAGCAGATCTTCCTCGGTCTCCTCGAAGGTCACGAACACGCCGTTCTCGCCGCGCATCGCGCCGTAGATGAGGAACTGCAATGCGAAGAGCGTCTTGCCGCAGCCGGGCCCGCCGCAGACGAGCGTCGGCCGGCCTTCAGGAAGTCCGCCTTCAGTGAGCTCATCGAACCCGTCGATGCCCGTTGCGACCTTGGCAAGGGATGACGGCTTGGAAGGCTTGGTGGTACCCGTGGTGGCACGACGGTGGCGGGGCATCTACAGCTGACACTCCAAAGGATGAAGGTGCGAGTTTTGATTGAGCGCCGGAACGTTCAGCGAGTTCTACGCCGGCCGTCGGGCTGAACGGGTACCTGTTCGCGATACTCGGCGCCGACCGCTTTCAGTTGTTCGAGCTTCGATGTCACCGTCGCGGGGTCGGCGACGGGCAGTGACCGAACGCCGGAGTCATCGAGAAAGTCCCCGATGATGTCGGTCAGCTCGTCGTCGCTGTCGTAGATCGCACAGATGTGATCACCGGGATTGAGCGGCACGAGGTCTGGTCTCCGGCCCAATCATACCCGTGCCGCGTTCGGCGGGGCGACGGCGATCGCATCCTTCCAGGAAGATCTGAAGGAGCGGCGGCACTGACACCGCAGTTGGTGAACGGAACTCAGCAGAAAACCGACCAGGCCGCAGTTCGGCCGTTCCACGTGAACATTCCCGAAGCGGAACTCGTGGAACTGCGCTGGTATCAATGCGACGCGGTTCCCCGACAAGGAGACCGTCGGGGACTTTTCGCAGGGGGTGCCGCTCGACACCGTCCATCACCTGGACGCCAATCCCGCGGCGAGGCGCTTCAGCGAACTGGCCGTGCTTTGCATTGCAAATGATTCGTGCATAAAATCATCCGCGAGTGGATAAGGCACCGAGGATCTCGAGACGCGGTCCGCTGACGCTGGTCTCATGGCTCGACTGGAAGCTGGGCGCGCGTATGCTGCTGAAGCATCCCGCGCTCACGATCGTCGGCGGCCTGTCGTTGGCGGCGGCCATCGCGATTGGCGTGGTCGGCATCGAAGTCGCCGGCGAACTCCTGTACAAACGGTTGCCGTTCGACGAAGGCAGTCGAGTCGTGCGCCTCGAGACGCAGGACACGGCCGCGTCAGCCACGGAGCCGAGGGTGCTCCACGAGTTCGCGATCTGGCGGCGGTCTCTGAAGACGGTGGTGGAGCTCGGCGCCGCCCGCGTGAGCGAGCGCAACGTGCTCACGGGCGAAGGTCGCGTTGAATCGCTGCGCGTCGCGGAGATCACCGCGTCGGCGTTTCCGCTCACCCGCGTGCCCCCGCTGCTCGGCAGGCCCTTGCAGCCGACGGACGAAAGGCAGGGTGCCGAGCCCGTCGTGGTCCTGGGTTACGACGTCTGGCAGAGACAGTTCCTGCACGACCCGGCGATCATCGGTCGCGTCGTGACGGTGGGCCGCACGCCTCGCACGGTGGTCGGCGTGATGCCGGCGCACTTCGGCTTTCCGCGCAACCAGCAGATATGGGTGCCATTGCCGGTCCAGGACGCGCCGCCGCGGGAAGGACCGCCCGTGCAGGTGTTCGGCCGTCTCGCCGACGGAGCGAGCTGGCAGGACGCCGCGGCGGAGCTCGATGTCGTCTCCGCGCGCGTTGCCGCCGACCAGCCGACAACCCACGCGCAGTTGCGCACACGTGTTCGCGCATTCGCAGGGCGCACGCCGGGTGATCCGCTGCGGCTGGAAGATCTCGCGGTCCACGCCATCGTCCTGCTGCTGCTCGCGGCGGTGTCGACAAATGTCGCGACGCTGATGTTCGCGCGCACGGCGATGCGCGAGTCGGAGATCCTCGTCCGTCACGCGCTGGGGGCGAGCCGAGCACGCGTGATCGCGCAAATCGTCACCGAATCGCTCGTGCTGACGCTCACCGCCGCGGCGCTCGGGCTCGTCGTGGCGCAGACGACGGTGCGCTTTGCCTGGGAGCGGGCCAGTCAGATCATTGGGGACGGCCTGCCGTTCTGGGTGGATCTGAAGCTCGAGCCTGCCACGATCGCGTATGCGCTGCTGCTCGCGCTCATTGCCGCCGCACTGATCGGGCTGCTGCCGGCACTGAAAGCCACGGGCCAGTCGGTTCACCGCGGACTGCAGGGGATCACGAGCACCGGCGGAACAATGCGGTTCGGAGGCATCTGGTCGTTCATCATCGGCGCGCAGGTGGCGTGCACGCTGCTGTTCGTGCCCGCTGCGGTGGGAATCTTCACCAACACGCTCGACGATCAGTCAACGTTGACGGCATTTCCGGCGGAGCGTTACCTGACCTTCCGTCTGAGCATGGACGACGAAGCGCTGGCGGGCGAGCAGGGTGTGCCTGACGATCGGCAGATCGCCGCGCGCCGCGCGCTCGCCTACGAGGAATTCGCGGGCCGTTTGCGTGAGGAGCCTGGGGTAACGCACGTGACGCACGCGGATCGTCTGCCGACGATGGCCCCAGAGTGGGTGCCGGTTGAAATGGAGCAGGACGGTGCACCACCGGCACGCCTGCAAGGCAACTATGAGGGCGGATTCGCGATGGCTGCTGTCGGTGCCGGCTATCACGACGCGTTCGGTGCCCGAATGGTGGCCGGCCGCGCCTTGAATGCCACGGACGCCGGGGCGCCGAACGGACCCGTCGTGGTCAACGAGGCGTTCATGCGCCTGGTGGGCAGAAATCCCGTGGGCGCGCGCATCCGCACGCTCCAGCGAGGCAACGAGCGCGAGCCTGGGCCCTGGCACGAAATTGTTGGCGTGGTCACCGATCTGTGGACGTTCCCTGCCGATTGGAGTCAGGCGGCGTACATCTATCGCGCCGCGTCCGTGGCGGAGCTCGATCCTGTCGTGGTCGCTGTGAGCGTCGCGGGGGACGCGGCGCCACTTGCGCCCCGTGTCGCCGCTCTTGCGCGGCAGGTCGATGCAGGCCTGCACCTCCGGGATATCGTCGTCCTCGACGACGTTGTCGCACAGGAGCAAAGGCGGATGGTCGGCAGCAGCGTCGTCTTCGGCAGCGTTCTGCTCGTCGCAGTGATCTTCTCCGCTGCCGGCCTGTACGCGCTCATGGCCGTCGCCGTGGCGCGTCGCACCCGCGAGATTGGCATCCGTATCGCCCTCGGCGCGACGCCCCGGCGCGTACTGCGCACCGTTTTCAATCGCGCCGGTCGTCAGCTCGGCGGCGGGATCATCGCCGGCAACAGTCTCATCCTGCTCCTCGCGTGGCGCGCCGACAGCCTGACGACGGGCCTCCTCGTCTCCTCGGTGATCACGTCCGTCATCATGGCGGCGGTGGGCGTGCTGGCGTGCGCCGCACCGGCGCGCCGGGCGCTACGGATTCAACCGACCGAGGCGCTGCGGCAAGGTTGACGACGGTAGCCGGTACTCGCGCTAACTGCGCGACAGCACGTAAATGCCCCACCGGCCGTCGCGGCGGCTGTGGAACGCGACCCGGCGCCCATCCGGCGCCCAGGCGAACTCCTGCGCCGTCGGATCCGTGAGCACGCACTGCATCGAGCCATCGGTGAGGTCGAGAAGCCACGCGCCGTAGTGGAAGACCTGGAAGATGATCTTCGTGCCATCCGGCGAGACCGCGGGCGTTCGCACCAGCTGCCGTGTAACCGGCGTCCGATAGCGAGTGGCCGCACCGGTCTGCAGGTCCAACACCATCAACGTGTCCTCGTGGCTGTAGGCGATGCGGCGATCGTCGGGGAACCATGAGGCCGCCCACGTCTGCCCGTTTCGATAGTTCGTGAGACGGCGCGCATTGCCGCCCGTGGCGGGTTGCATCCACACATTCCACACCGACGGCTTCTCCGCTTCGGCCCGGATGTAGGCGAGCCACTTGCTATTTCGCGACCACGTCGGCACCGCCGCGTAGCCCGCGCCGCTGACCCTCCGGACCTCCGAGCCATCCCGGTTCGCGACGTAGATACCACGCTCGCCGTCCCGGTCGGAGTCGAACGCCACGAAACGGCCATCCGGTGATGGCTGCGGGTGATAGTTGCGCGAGCCATCATCCACGATCGTCATGATGCTCAGGTCTGAACCTATCGGGCTGCCCGCGGAGGCGACTTCGATCGCGCTGCGCGCGTCGCGCTCACCGCCGGTGTGAAAGAAGATCGTCGTGCCGTCAGATGCGAAGGCCGGAGAGAAGGCGTTCGCATAGGACGCGCGGACGGCCTGGATGACCATGACCTGCTCACCGACGTGTTCAACGGGTCCGGTCGGCAGGTCCACCGGGACATCAGCGCGGGCCTTCGCGGGAGGCGGGACGATCTCGTGAGCCACTCCCGGGGTGCGGGCTGGCTCTGTCGCGGCACGCCGGTGGATCATTCCGTCCATGACGGCGAAGCCCATTGCAAAGGACGTCACGATTGCGGCCACGGCGGCGAGCCCCCACCGTCGCGCTGAGTGCCCAGGCGAACCCGCGTCGCCGTCGCCACCGAAAGATCGGAACATCGGCGGCGCGGCAGCGATCGGCTGTGCGGGCTCGGTCGAGGACGCTTCGGGTTTGCGGACCACGAGTGTCGACCGTGGCGGAACGATGGCGGGCTGCGGCGCCGGTGCCGAAGGCTGTGCTGAAGGCGCCGCTACCGGCCTCGGGACGATGGCGAGCGCGCGCGATGGGCGCGCGGCGCGCTGCAGCAGGCCTCTCAGCACCTCGCGGCTCGCTCCCTTTTCGAACCGCGCCAGCGCGTTCGAGAACTCGGTGAGCGAACCGAAGGGCGGCGCTTCGACTGCCTGGAGTCCGCGCGCGATTGCATAGCGAAGCGGCGCAGGCACATTGGAGGTGCCAGCCGGCAGTAGCGTCTGCAGCAGGTCGGCGACGCTCGCCACCGTGGGCATGCCGTTGGTGCTGATACAGGACGCGGAGCCCTCCGAGCCGAGCTGGATGTTCTCAGGAGTCGGAATACCGCAGCCGTGTGCCAGGAGCTCACGTGCGAGCGCAACCGCCTCGTGCGTCTCGAGGCGCACACCACGCTCCCGCAGGAGAGAGAGAGCAATTCTGAGCATCGTGTCGGTCGTGGAGTGCAAGACACGACCCACGCCGAATCGACGTAGACGGGCGGGTAAATACAGTTCCGCTGTACTACATGGTGGAACGGCTGACCGATTTACAAAACGGACAATGCGGGCCGTCGCGGGCGCCCATTGAGTCAAACCTTTTCGCGACAACCCGCTTCCGGCGAACGTTCGCGGACACCGCACCTGTACTGCTGGATGCCGCGCTCACGTGCATGCTCGAATGCTCGGACGGAACGGCGGCGGCACGATGGGGACTGCGTCCGTTTCCTGCGTCTGCGCAGCTGATCGGTGGGCGGCGGTGTGCAAAGACGAACAGACAACCGTGGTGTACCTGTCAGAATGGCGGAAACACCAGCAGAGCGCGATGGCCGTCGCGCTTGGAAGGATTGACATGACCGCCTGCGGCGGTGACATCAAACCGTGCAGCATCGGCGGTCTGCGTCGCCGATCGGAACCACTTCCGGCAGAAGGGCTCATCGCGGACGCGAAAGCTTCACTCGGTGGATGGAACAAATCATCTCGCGGAGATTCAGCATGACGGGGCTTAGTAACCCAGCGTCCCTCTCAGTTTCAGTCCTGATCGTCGACGACAGCGCTGATACGCTGTCTCTTATACACATCTGACGCTGCCGACGACAGAC
>JBKPRU010000098.1:0-13371 GCA_046734675.1 Acidobacteriota bacterium | reverse complement strand
CCTCGAGGCTGACCTCGCGCAGCCGCGGCAGCGTTGCCAGGAACCGCAAGCCGGCATCGGTGACCCCCTTGCACTCGTACAGCTCGATGCGCTCGAGCGAGGGCATGCCGCCGAGGAGCTCGAGGCTCGCGTCGGTGATCTGCGTCGCACCGGCGTAATACGTCTTGAGCTGCGCGAGATCCGTGAGGTGTGCCGTCGCGCGATCGGTGGTGTCGCGGCAATACATGCACCACAGCCCTTCGAGATGCGCGCAGCGTCCCACATGGCGGAATCCATCGTCGCCGACGTCCATCGGCATCAGCTCGCGGAGCGCCTGGAACCGCGGCAGCGCAGCGAGCGCCTCGTCTTCGACGCGCTTGCAGCTGACGGCGAGACCGCGCAGCGCCGGCGAGTCCGCGAACGCGGCGAACCCGCGGCCCGTCAGGTTCGGACACTCGCGCCCCCAGAGATACTCGAGCGTGCGCGAACGGCTCAACGTGCTGAATCCCTCGTCGCTTGCCACGGCGCCCTGTCCCATCAGCATGCGCAAACCGGGAATCGCTGCGATGTGCCGCATCGCCACGTCGTCACACAGACGGCCGTCCACGCCGACGAAACCAAGGCGTGACATTGACGCCAGCGGCGCGAGGCCGTCGGCGGTGAGCTCTGAGGTGTGCCAAAAGAAGCTGACGCCGAACAGCCCGTCGAGCGTGACCAGCGCGTCAAGGCTTCGATTGGTGAAGGGACCGTCGAGCATGAGGTGCGTCGGTCCCGCCTCGAAACTCATTAGCGAGTACTGGAGGTCGCCGCCGTGCCACGTTTTGAAGACCGGAAACTCCGGCAGGAGCGCCACGCCCGCATCGGTGACCTGACGCCCGGTCGTGAACCGGCGCAGGAACGGCTTGCCGGCGAGGGCGCGGACCACGCCGTCGCCGGTCTGCGTGCCCATCAGATTGACCACTTCGAGCCGCTCGCACGCGGCCAGATGCGCGGCGCCGGCATCGCTGATGCCGCGCTGCCACGTCATGTGAAATCGGCGCAGCTCGCGCAGCTGGCCCAGGACCTCGAGTCCGCGGTCCGTGATGGCGCCGCCCGGATAGTTGCTCAAGTCGAGCTCCTCGAGCTGCGGCATGCGTGCAAGCCATCTCAGGCCCGCGTCGGTGAGCTGCTGCGAGGCGCCGATGTGCAGGCTCGTCACGTGCTCGAGCCGCGAGATCTGCTCCAGGGCCGCGTCGCTCATCTGGTCGCCCGCATCGAGCGATGCGATCCCGCGCTCCTTCATCACCGAGGCGATGGCGTCCCAATCGTCGGCGTTCAGCGCGCGGCGCGGCCGGATGCGATTCTCCTTCGCGTCGATGACGTAAGGCGCACGCGCGGACGTGGCGCCATGCTGCTCGGCGCGCACGAACTCATCCCACGATCCAAGCCCCGCCTCGCGGGCGACGATGTTCTTCGCATCCGCGACGGGAAACGATCCCGCACGGCCCTTCGCCTCGCGGACGGTGCGCACGCGCTTCCACACCGTCGCCTTCAAGTCGTCCCAGGTGATGGTGCGGCGATAGTGATCGGAGAGCCGCTGCAGGGCGGCGGGATCGCCGCTGTCGAACGCAAGCGTCAGGTCTTCGGCCAGATAGGCCGCGCGATCGACGTCGGTTCGCGCGACCCGCGGCTCGATCGGTGCCTCGACGATCAGCCTCGCGGCGACTTTGCGCATGCCGCGCTTGAGCGCCCAATCCGCCGCCGTCGTGCCGCGGCGGCTGCGCGCCGCCGGATCCGCGCCGTGCGCGATCAGGAGCTCCACGACCTCCAGCGCTTTCTCCTCATCGTCCGGCAGCCACCACAGCGGCGTGATGCCCTCGTCGTCGCTCACTCTGGCCAGCTCCGGATTCGCGTCGAGGACGTCGCGCGCGCGATCGACGTAGCCTCGGAAACACAGCCTCCAGATGTCGCGACTGTAGCGGCTCAGATAATCGAGCATCGCGCGGTGATCGGCGTGCGACGCCCAGCCGAGCGGTGTCGAGCCGTACCGACTTTCAACAGGGTCGATCTCCGCGCCATGATCGACGAGGAACCGGGCCGCGCCGAGCGCATTCACGACCGCGGCCTGGTGCAGCGGACGTGTGTTGGACTCGTTCGCGACGTCGACGGAGACGCCGACGGCTGCGAGCAGCGCCATCGCGTCGGGACGATCGGCCTTCGCCGCCGCGAACATCGCATCCGGCGACGTGAGGAACTCCGGGCGGGCCGCGGCCAACGCCGCCGCTCGCGTGGGATCGAGATGGAAGGCCGCCGCAACGAACGCTTCGGCGTCCGTCAGCGCCGGCGTCGTCACGGTCGCGCCGTATTTCGCCAGCAGGTCCGCCATCTCCGGGAAGCCTTCGCGCACCGCGTCCTCGTACAGACTGCGCTTCGAGAGACGGCGATCGCGCCCCGGGGCCGCATTCGGATTCGCGCCGCGCCCGAGCAGCCACTCGGCGAGGCGCAGATCGCGCTTGTCGAGGGCGATCTGCAGGAGGAACCGCGCGCCGGATCCGTAGGGGTCCATGTCGAACATGCGCCAGTCCGGATCCTTCCACGCCGCGCCGCGCGCGGTGTCGATCGTGTGCGCGTAGACCAGCTCGAGCCACCAGAGCACGTCGCCGCTGAAATGGGTGTTGTAGAGGACCTGCGTGTCGAATGGTTCGGCGCCCCGCGCGAGCAGGAGATCGAAGTGCTCCGCCGCATACGGCTGCCGCGGCGCATCCTGCTCGCCTTCACCCGCGGCGCCGGTCAGGACCGTGTAGCCCGCATCGCCGGCCTGATAGAAGTCGTTGGGATCGGCGCCCGCATCCAGCAGGAGCCGTGCAATCGCCATCGCGTTTCTCAGCGTCGCCTCGTGGCTGAAGCGGGTGTAGGCGAGATAGAGGATGGGCGTCCACGCGCGTGGCCCGCCCCGCGCACGCGCCGCCTCGGGCCGCTCCGCGATCGCGCGCGCGACGAACTCGAGATCGCCACAGACGATGGCCGTGTAAATGCTGTCGCGCGCAAGTTCGGGATGTTCGGACAAGAGCCGCGCGGCCGCGCGATCGTGCATGCGGTGATCGCCTTTGCCGTGGACGTGGTGGTCCCAGCAGGCGAACGACAGGAACGTCGCGACGCGCTCGGCGTGACTACGTCCGCCCATCACGTCGCGCAGGTCCGGCTCGGAAGGACGGTCGTTGCCCGCCGCGATCATCGCCGTCCAGCTCTCGTAGCCGCGCTCGCGCGCGAGCGCATGCTGCACGTCGCGCAGGCCGGGCGCGGCCGGGCCCTGCGGGTACGCGCGTGCGAACCGCGCTTGCGCCTCCCCGTCGCCGGCGCGCAGCGCACGCAGCCAGCGTTTGGCAGACAGCCGCAGATTGTCGAGGGTGGTCATCCGCACCTTCCTTCCGTTGTGCCTGGCGTCCGCTTACAACAGGCCGGAAGAAGGTTCGTGTGTCAGGCCGAACCGGAGTGGGTGGGAGAAGACTCCCTTGCCGCGGACAGGAGGCGCCCCAGCGCGCGCTGGCCGCAGTGTCGGCCAAACGCGCGCGGGTTGTCAACGATAGGCCGCCGCCTGGATCGCGTAGAGCTCGGCATACGGTCCGCGCTTCGCCATCAGCGCATCGTGCGTGCCCACTTCCACCACGCGCGCACCGTCGAGCACGACGATGAGGTCGGCCATGCGGACCGTCGAGAAGCGGTGGGAGACGAGCACGGTGAGACGCCCGTTCGACGCGCCGCCGCGCGCGGCCTCGGCGTAGCGCTCGAACAACGCGTGCTCGGTCTCGGCGTCGAGCGCAGCGGTCGGCTCATCGAGGATCAGCAGCAGCGGCTCGTCCCGCATGAAGCCGCGCGCGAGCGCGAGCTTCTGCCATTGTCCGAACGACACGTCGACGCCGCCCGGCCACGTCGGTCCGAGCTGCGTGTCGAGGCCCGCTGCCAGCCGCCGCAACACATCGTCCGCCCCGGCGCGGCCGACCGCGGTCACGACGGCCGGTTCGTCGTCGACGCGGGGGACATCGCCAAGCCCGATGGTGCGGCGCGCCTGGAACTCGAAGCGGAAGAAGTCCTGGAACGCGCCGGCCAGCCTCGCCCGCCACGCCTCGACGTGCATCCGGGCGAGCGGCCGGCCGTCGACGAGGATACGGCCCGACGAGGGCTCGTACATCTTCGCGAGCAGCTTCACCAGCGTGCTCTTCCCCGCGCCGTTCTCGCCGACGATGGCGACGACGGCGCCGGCGGGCAGCGTCAGCGTGACCTCGTCGAGCACCAGGCGTGACGTTCCGGGATACGCGAACGATACGCGATCCAGGTGAATCCCGTCGGCGAGGCGCAACGGCACGTCGAGGTCGGCGGATGCGGTGAACGATGCCGCGTAGTCCTCGAGCCACGCGAGCCGCCGCGAGCCGTCCATCCAGAAGCCGCGCAGGAAGCCCAGCTCGCCAACCGTGCCGCTGATGTACATCGACAACCGCGAGCCGGCGGCGAGCACGAGCAGTACGCTGCCGGGCGCCGCGTGGATCCCCGCGGCGACGAAGACGATTGCGCCGACATACGCGAGAGCGAAGATCGTCCAGGCGAGCATGTGCCAGAGCGCGGTGCCGATGCGCGCCGGCGCCACCAGCGCATACCACGCGTCCCACGCCTGCCGGCGTTCGCGAACGAGGCGATCGGCAATGCGCGTGACACGCACGTCCTTGCCGGGCGGCGCGGTCGTCGCGATCGTGAACAGGTGCCGCGCGAGCCGGGCCGACTGCGCGCCGCGCTCGAGCGCCGCACGTTCGACAACGGGCCGCCACGTCGACGTCAGGACGGCGGGGACCGCAAACACCGCGAGCAGAATGAGCGCGGGGTGGACCGACGCGAGAAGCACGAGCGTGACCGCGAGCCGCAGCATCCAGCCAATCGTCGAGAACAGCGACATGTACATGTGATCGAGCACGAACACCTGATCGCGCAGCATCGCGAGCCGGTCGAGGATCTCCGGACGCTCCTGATGCGCGATCGTCGCAATCGACCCTTGCAGCCGCGCGACGTGCGATTCGAGCGCAATCGTCACCTTGTCGCGGAAGCGCCGCTGCACGCGCGTGCTGATTGTCCGGAGGAACCACGTCGCGGCGGCGGACACGGCCAGGCCACCGGCGGCAAGGCGGACGAGCGCCGGCTGGTGCCCGAGGACGCCGTTGCCAAGCAGCATCAGCCACAGCGCCAGCAGCGCGTCCGGCAACGCGGACAACTGCGAGAGCACGAACGCCGCGACCATCAGGCGCGGCTCGTGGCGGTAGCCGAGCGTGCAGAGCCGCCACATCGACGAGAGCGCCGGCGGAAGCGGATCGATCGCCGGAACGGGGGCGGCGGCGGCCTCAGGCGAGGACGTCATAGGTCATCCCCTCCTCGCCCTCGCCGGCGAAGCGCTGCGCCTGCAGATCGAACATCGTGCGGTAGCGTCCGTTGAGCGCCATCAGCTCGTCGTGTGTGCCCAGCTCGATCACGCGTCCGTGTTCGAGCACGCAGATGCGATCGGCATGGCGCACGGTCGAGAAGCGGTGCGAGATCAGGATCGTCGTGCACCGGCGCGTGGCCCGGAGGATGCGGTCGAAGATCTCGGCTTCGCCGCGGACGTCGAGCTGCGCGGTGGGCTCGTCGAGCAGCACGACACCGGCGCCGAGCGACACCGCGCACAGCGCGCGCGCCAGGGCGACGCGCTGCCACTGCCCGCCTGACAAGTCGGTGCCGCCCGTGTACCCGCGCGCCAGGATCGTGTCGAGCGAGGCCAGGTTGCCGGCGCCCGCCGCGTCGAGCGCCGCGCGGACGACCGCGTCGGATGCACCCGCCGGCGCAACGTTATCGCGCAGCGGCAGCTCGAGTCTGACGAAGTCCTGGAACACCGCGGTGATTTGCGCACGCCACGAGTCGATGTCCAGCTCGCGCAGGTCGACGCCGTCGATCTCGATCGCGCCGCCCTGCGGCTCGTACAGCCGGCACAGCAGCTTCGCGATCGTCGTCTTCCCCGCGCCGTTCTGCCCGACGATCGCGAGCGACGATCCGGCCGGGATGGTGAGATCGAAGTGCTCGAGCACGTTGCCGTGCGCGTCGTCTGCGCCGCCATACGCAAACGACACATCTCTGAAATGGATTTCGCGCGCCGGCGCCTTCGCGCTGCGCGTTCCAGCACTGAGTGATCCGGCCGCCGCCATCGCGGGCTCGACGCGCAACACGGCGGCGACGGGGGCCGCCGCGCCATCGAGCGCCCAGTTCAACCCGCCAAACGCAATCATCGACGCGCCAATCGCACTCTGCGCGTAGACGACGGCGGCGCCGAGACTGATGGCGCCCGATGCGGCGGCGTCCGCCAGCCTCCAGAAGACCAGCACGTTCGCGCAGACGACGAGCAGCAGGCTCCAGAGCACGGGCCGTTCGCGCAGCCGCGTCGCTTCGTATTGCAGCTCGTGGAGGCGGGTGCGGCGGGCGATGAAGCGATCGAGCGTCCAGGTCGCGAGACCGAACAGGCGCAGCTCCTTGCTGGCCGGCGGATCGACGGCGAGCCGATAGGCATAGTCGGCGTCGCGCTGCGCGGCGCGGACCGCCTCGGTGTTGCGATCGCGCCAGACGCCGCTTTCACGCAGCAGCCAGTGCGTCGCGAGCCACGCGCCGGCAAGAACGATCGGCGCCCACCAGGCAAAGGCGGCGAGCACGATCGCGCACGCCAGGCCGCCGATGAGCTCGACCAGGCCGCCGGCAATGAAGTCCATCGAGATCGAGAGCGGCGGCCCGGTCATCCCGAGATCGAAGTCACAGGCGACCGTGAGATCGCTCGCCAGGCGAGGGTCCTCGAGGTGCCCCATGCCGGGCGGACGCACGCACGCGCCGGTCAGGCGATCGTAGAGCCAGGCGGCGGTGCGATCGCCGAGGTTCGCGCCGATGACCTGATGCACCGGTCCGAGGATCTGCAGCAGGACGAAGATGACGGCGGCCAGCGCGAGCGGACCCCAGAGCGGCGCGCCACGCTGCACGGCGCCGACGAGCACGCCCATCGCGATCGCGAACACCGCGGGAAGAATCCCGCGCAGCAGCACGAGCGCGTACCACGTCCACGCGAGCCGTCCCTCCGCACGGGGGAGGGTCGCGAAGAACGTCCACTCGGGACGCGCGCGAAGCCGTGACATCAACGCCGTAATCATTGCCTGCCAACTCAAAGAGCGGCTCGGTAGGGCGCACCTTCAGGTGCGCCTGCACGAAGGCGCCTCTAAAGAGACGCCCTACCGCCAGGCGCTACCGTCTTTCGGTAACCTGCTGATCCGTGTCCATCCGTGTCCATCCGTGGTGGATCATGGCCTATTCGTGTCCATCCGTGTCCGTGATAATTTGCCCCATGGCTCTCTTACGCATCCTGCAGGGGAACGCGCAGCCGGAAGCGGACCTGACCCGCACCTATGACGCGATCGTGATCGGATCGGGCGCGGCCGGCGGCATGGCGGCGCACGTGCTCACGTCACACGGCATGAAGGTGCTGCTGCTCGAGGCCGGCAAGAAGATCGACACCAGCAAGGAACTGAAATCCACGGAATGGCCGTACGAACATCCACGGCGCGGCGACATGCCGCCCGATCGACATGCGCTCACGTTGAACGAGTACACGATCCGGCAGCGCCCCTACGCGGACGGATTGAAGTTCGACAAGGTCCACTCCTACGTGCAGGGCTGGAGCGGCGGCGACTACTCCAAGAACATCGTCGTCGACGAGAAAGAGCATCCCTACACCGGCACGAATTACGCGTGGGTGCGCGCGCGCTGCCTCGGTGGGAAGACCAACATCTGGGGACGCCTCGCGCTGCGGCTGTCCGATTACGACTTCAAGGCCAAGAGCCGCGACGGCTACGGCGAGGACTGGCCGATCGAGTACAAGGACATCGCGCCGTTCTACGATCGCGTCGACGAATATCTCGGCATCTCCGGCGTGAAGGAGAACCTGCCGTACCTTCCCGACAGCATCTTCCAGCGCCCCACGCGCCTCACGACGGAGGAGGTGACGCTGCGCAATTCCCTGAAGAAGATGAACCGCGTGCTGACCCCGTATCGCGCCGGCGTGACCACCGACGGGTTGAAGCACAACAAATACCGGAGCCGCTGCTTCGGCCGCGGCGCGTGCGCCCGCCGCACCGGCGGCTGCGACATCCACGCGGCGTTCGACTCCCCCACCGGCTTGATCTATCCGGCGGCGGACACCGGCAATCTGACGATCCGTACTAACGCGACCGCGCGCGAGATCCTCGTCGACAACACCACCGGCAAGGCGCGGGGCGTCGCCTTCGTCGATACCGATTCGGGCCGCGACTTCGAGGCGCGCGGGAAGGTCGTGGTCGTCGCCGCGTCGACGCTCGAGTCCGCACGCCTGCTGCTCCTCTCGAAATCCTCCGCGCATCCGAACGGCATCGGCAACTCCAGCGGTCACGTCGGCCACAACTTCTGCGAACACGTCATGGGACCCGGCGTCACCGGGCTCGTGAAGAACAAGGTCGGCGCGCCCAAGACGCTGGACGATGGGCGACCGGGCGGCTTTTACATCCCGCGCTTCCGCAATCTGTCCGACAAGCATCCGAACTTCATTCGCGGGTACGGCTTCGAAGGCGGCGCGGGATCGCAGATGTTCCCCGGCCACGCCCCGTCGACGCCGGGCTTCGGCCCCGCCTACAAGAAGAAGGTGCGCGATCTGCAGGGCGCGTTCATCAGCATGGGCGGCTTCGGCGAGGTGCTGGCGCGCTACGAGAACCAGGTCGACCTCGACCCCGCGCGCAAGGACAAGTGGGGCATCCCCGTCCTCCGCTTCAACTACAAGTTCGGCGACAACGAAAAGAAGATGTGCGAGGACATGGCCGCCACGGCGCAGGAGATGGTCGAGGCCGCCGGCTTCGAGATCGTCGACGTCGATCGCACGATCCTCACCGAAGGCTGGTCGATCCACGAGCTGGGCACCGCGCGCATGGGCAAGGATCCCAAGACGTCGGTACTGAACCAGTTCCAGCAGTCGCACGACGTGAAGAACCTGTTCGTGGTGGACGGCAGCAGCCACGTCAGCGCGTCATGCCAGAACCCGACCTGGACGATCATGGCGCTCGCGTGGCGCTCGTGCGATTACCTCGCCTCGGAATTCCAGAAGGGAAACCTGTGATGGACGACCTGACACGTCGGGACGTGCTGAAGCTGGGCGCGGTGGCAACCGTGGCCGCATCGATCAGCGTACCCGAGGCGCTGGCGCAGCCGGCGGTGAAGACGTTCTTCACGCCGGCGGAGTTCACGCTCGTCGACGAGCTGAGCGAGCTGATCATCCCGGCCGACGAACATTCGCCCGGCGCGCGCGCCGCGAAGGTGGCCGCCTACATCGACACACGGCTGGCCGAGGCGTGGGATCCCGCCGACCAGAAGACATGGCGCGACGGCCTTGCGCTCGTCGACACGCTGTCGCGCAATGCGAACGGCAAGCCCTTTATGCAGGCCGCGCCCGACGAGCGCGTTGCCGTCCTGACGCGCATGGCGCAGCACGAGGACAAGCCGGGAACGCCCGAGGAGGTGTTCTTCGCCGCGCTGAAATCGCGCGTCGTGCACGCGTATTACACGTCGGAGATCGGCATCAAGCAGGACCTGGAGTACAAAGGCAACACGTATCTTGCCGAATTCGTCGGCATCGATGTCAGCAAATGAGGAAGCGCATGCAGTCGCGTCGTCAGTTCCTGGGCCTTGTGACCGCCGGTATAGGCGCCGCCGCCCTGCCCGTGCGCGGCGCGTGGCAGGCGGAGATCAAAACGTCGCTGAACGGGCCGCTCGGCCTGCAGCTCTGGAGCCTCCGCGAGTACCTGCCGAAGGACCTTCCCGGCACGCTGAAGAAGGTTCGCGAGCTCGGGTTCCGCGAGGTCGAAGGCGCCGGAACGTGGAAGCACAAGGCCGCCGACTTGCGTGCCGCGCTCGACGCGGCCGGCCTGCGCTGCCAGTCGACACACCTCCCGTTCGAGCGCTTGCGGGACAACCCGCAAGCGGCGTTCGCCGAGGCAAAGGCCTTTGGCGCGACGTGGGCCGTGTGTCCGTGGATTCCGCACGAGGGCAACAGCTTCACGCGCGACGATGCGATGAAGGCGGCCGATGCGTTCAACACGTTCGGGAAGGCTGCGGCGAACGAGGGCCTGCGCTTCGCGTATCACTGCCACGGCTACGAGTTCTTCCCATCCGGCGAGGGCACGCTCTTCGACGTGATCGCGAACGCCACCGATCCGAAACAGGTCCTCTTCCAGGTCGACGTGTTCCACGCGTATTACGGCGGCGCGGATCCCGCAAAGCTGATCGAGCGGTACAACGCGCGCGTCGCCAGCCTGCACCTGAAAGATCTGAAGAAGGGGGCCGAGGTGAAGACCGGCACCGCGACCGCGCCGGGCGAGGTCGACGTGGCGGTCGGGAGCGGCCAGGTCGACATGGCCGCGGTGCTGCGCGCGGCGAAGCAGGGCGGGTCGAAGCTGTATTACCTCGAAGACGAGAGCCCCGACCCGTGGGGCCACATCCCGCAGAGCGTCAAGTATCTCGAGAAAGCGTAACCGGCACGGATTGCAGGCTTGTCAATGTAACGGCCGGCCTCTACAACCGTGCGGTAGGGCGCACCTTTAGGCCTTCCCGCGACGGCGCCTCTAAAGAGGCGCCCTACCGTCACTGCATTCGTAATTGACGCGGCTCTCTACACCTCGCGTCGAAGCGCTTCCGCGGGATCGACGCGCGACGCGCGCATCGCAGGCACGTACGACGCGAGCATCGCGGTGAAGCCGAGCCCCAGCGCGACGGCGACGTAGGTGATCGGGTCCAGCGCGCGCACGCCGAACAGCAGCGTCGTCATCACGCGCGTCGCGGCGCCCGCCGCGAGCAGACCAATGGCAATGCCCAGCGACGCGAGCAGCGCGCCTTGGCGGAGGAAGAGGCCGGTGACGTCGCGCGCGGCGGCGCCAAGCGCGATCCGGATGCCGATCTCCTTCGTCCGCTGCGAGGCGACGTAGGCGATGACGCCGTAGATGCCGACTACGCCGAGGAGAAGCGCGACGCCGGCCGCGATACCCAGCATGACGAGCGCGAACGAGGTCTGGGCCATCGATCCCGATACGATATCGGTCAGCGTGCGCACGTTCGCGACCGGCAGATCGCCGTTCACCGACCACACCGCCTGCTGGATCTCCTTGACGAGCGTCGGCGACCCGGCGCGCTCGGTGCGCACGGCGTAGACGAGACTGCGCTGCATCTGCACGTCTTTCGTCCAGAAGTCCTTCAGCATCAGCGGCCAGTAGATGATCGGCGTGGCCGGCTTGGCGAGGCCCTCGTCGCGCTCGTCGCCGACCACGCCGACGATCGTGCGCCACGCGGCCTCCGGACCATTGCGCAGCCGGCGGCCGATCGCGGCCGTCGGATCGCTCCAGTACTCGCGCGCGAAGCTCTCGCTGACGAGCACGACCGGATTCATCGTGTAGGTGTCGTTCCACGTCAGCGTCCGTCCGGCGATGACGTGGTTGCCGAGCGTCTTGAAGTACGAGCCGTCGATGAACTTGTACTTGCGAATCGGCGGAATGCGACCGCCCGGTCCCGGGAAGTCCTCGAGGAATGCCGGATCGTGCTCGCCGTAGCCATCCATCGGCGCCGACGAGGTCAACGCGACCGAGGTGATGCCGGGCAGCTGCTCGATCTTGCGCACGATCTGTTCGTGAGTGCGCGCGGTCTGTCCGGGATCCTTGATCAGAGAATCGGGGATCGAGATCCGGAGCGTCAGTACCTGCGACGGGTTGACGAACCCGGGACTCACATGTCGCATCGCCTGGAACGTCCGAATCATCAGACCTGACGCGACCAGCAGCACGACGGCAAGGGCGATTTCAGCAACGACGAGCGCGTTGCGGGCGCGGTGACGCTGACGGCTGGCCGTGCCGAGGCGTCCGCCCTGGTTGAGCGCGCCCGCGAGCTTCGGCGTCGCGAACTTCAGCACCGGGATGATCGCGAACAGCGCGCCGGCGACGAGCGAGAGGACGATCGTGAACCCGAGCACCACGGGATCGAAGCCGATGTCCTCGACGCGCGGCAGCCCTTCGGGCGCAACCGCGATGAGGCCGCGCACGCCGACGTAGGCAAGGAGCAGTCCGACGGTCCCGCCAATCAGTCCCAGCACGAGGCTTTCCGAGAGCAGCTCCCACGCGATCCGCCGCGCGCCGGCGCCCAGCGCCGCGTGGATCGCGAGCTCCTGCTGGCGGCCTTCGGCGCGCACCAGGAACAGGTTCGCGACGTTCGCGCAGGCGATGAGCAGCACGATGCCGACCGTGCCGAGCAGCACCCACAACACGCGTCCGACGTCGCCGATGACGTCCTTGGCGAGCGGCCGCACGTTCGGTCCGAGCTTCACTTCCGCGAACATGTTCTTGGTGAAGCCGGGCGGCATCGGGAACCGCTCGATGACGAGCGGGATCATCCGCGCGATGTCGGCGTTCGCCTGCTCGATCGTGGCGCCCGGCTTCAGCCGCGCGATCCCGTTGTAACTGAAGTTGCCGACGAACACGTCCGCGCGATTGATGCGCATCGGGAGCACGAGCTGCGGGTGCCGGTCGAGGAAGCGGAAGCTCGCGGGCAGCACGCCGATGATCTCCGTCGGCGTGCCATCGATCGTGATCTGGCGTCCGATGACGCCGGGATCGCTGCCAAACTTGCGAGTCCAATAAGTGTGCGCCAGGATGACGCGCGGCGGCGCCTTCGGCGAGTCATCTTCCGCGGTGAAGCGGCGGCCGACGAGCGGCTTCACGCGCAGCAGCGCGAGCGTGCCGTCGGTGACCTCGAGCACGTCGACACGCTCGGGCTCCCCGACACCCGTCACCGACACCGCGCCCCCGTCCCACATCCCCGTGTCCTCGAACGTGCGCCCTTCCTCGCGGTACGTGAGATACAGCGCCGGGGCCTGGTTCAGGAGGGGCACGCCCAGCCCGGTCGCCGTGTGCCAGACGCCCACGAGGCGGTCGGGATCTTCGAAGGGCAGCGGCTTCAGCAGCACGCCCTGGATGACGCTGAAAATGGCGGTGTTCGCGCCGATGCCGAGCCCGAGCGTCAGCACCGCAACGAACGTGAAGAGGGGCGCGCGCGCGAGGCGGCGCAGCACGCGATTCAGGCGAGCAGGGACGAATCTCATATTGACTAGTCCTTAGACGGGTGCCGCGACCGCCTCGTTCGCCCGAAATCCGGCAACCACGCGGACATACGCGCACAAGCGGTCTTCTCACTCCCCGGCGGGTCTACCCTAAAGACCCGCCCTACATCTGCACGAGTGCGCCTCGGCCGATGGCGCCGCGGTAGGGCGCACCTTCAGGTGCGCCGACACGATGGCGCCTCTCT
>JBKPRU010000097.1:0-16406 GCA_046734675.1 Acidobacteriota bacterium | reverse complement strand
TCGCGGCCTTCTTCATCGATATGGATCTCGACGGGCTGCTCGACATCTTCGCGGCGAACGGGCACGTCTCCGACGACATCAACAAGGTCCAGCCGAAGGTCACCTACGCGCAGCCGGCGCACCTGTTCCGCAACGCCGGCGCGAGGAAGTTCGAGGACGTCTCGAAGACCTCCGGCCCGGCGCTTCAGCAGGCGGTGGTCGCGCGCGGCGCCGCGTACGGCGACTTCGACAACGACGGCGACCTCGATCTGCTGGTCATGGCGAACAACGGGCCCGCGCGTCTGCTGCGCAACGACGGCGGCAACCGCAATCACATGCTGCGCATCCGGACGGTCGGGACCGTGTCGAACCGCGACGGCATCGGCGCGAAGGTTCGGGTCACCGTCGAGGGAGGCGCGGTCCGGCAGGCCTACGTGAAAAGCGGATCGAGCTACTGCTCCCAGAGCCAGCTGCCGCTGACGTTCGGACTCGGCCCCGCGGCTGGCGTGAAGGCGATCGAGATCACCTGGCCGAACGGGAAGGTGGAGAAGCTGCCCGGCACCGCGGGTGATCAGGCGATCACCGTGCAGGAAGGAAAGGGCATCGTGAAAACGGAACCCATTCGCCGGACGTCATGAGCACGCGCGCGCTCATCCTGCTCGGGTGCCTCCTGCTGTCCGGCGCGCAACCCCCCGCGCCGCCAACGGCCGATCGCGCCGAGAACGCCTACCGGGCCAGCAACCGCGGCGTCGCGCGCCTCGAACAATTCGACTACGACGCTGCGGCGGCGCAGTTCCGCGACGCACTCAAGATCGACGCGTCGCTGGCCGCGGCGCGTGCGAATCTTGCGATTGCCCTGTACTACGCGGGGCAGATCGACGAGGCGCAGACCGAAGCGCGCGCGGCGCAGCAGGCGCAGCCGACCCTGGCGCAGCCGCCCTACATGCTCGGTCTCATCGCCAAAGGGCAGAACAAGTCCGACGAAGCGACCGCTGCGTTCAAGCGCGTGCTGGAGATCGATCCCGAGGACGTCGGCAGCCGCGTCAATCTCGGACAGGTCTACCTGCAGGAACGAAACGCGAAGGAGGCGCTGCCGCTCTTTCGCGACGCGCTGGCGCGCGAGCCGTTCAACGTGACCGCGGCGTATGGCCTCGCGACCGCGCTGGTGCGCGCCGGCGAAGCGGACGCCGGGCGCGACGCGATGCAGAAGTTCCAGCTGCTGCGCGACAGCGCCTACGGCGTCACCTACGCGCCCGGGTATCTGCAGCAGGGGCGCTACGCCGAGGCGATTGTCTCGACGGGCGCCGAGCCGGAGCTCGTCACCGAAGAGACACCGCGCGTCACGTTCACCGACGCGACGGCGGACGCGCTGAAATCGGCGGCCGGTGGCCCGCAGGGCGGCGGCGCCGCGCCTGCGCAGAGCGCCGGCGGGATCACGCTCTTCGATCTCGACGGCGACTTCGACGAGGATCTGCTCGTCGCCGACGGTTCGTCGCTGCGCCTCTATCGCAACGACGGCGGGCGATTCACGGACATCACCGCCGCCGCAAAGCTCGAGGCGCGATCCTCCGGGCGGCCGATTGGCGCGGCCGCCGGCGACTACGACAACGACGGCAAGATCGATCTCTGCATCCTGACCGACCAGGGTTTACGGCTCCTGCATCAGGGCGCGGCCGGCGCCTTCGAGGAGGTGCCGGCCACGGCCCTCGGCCCAGCAGGCGCGAATACACCCGGCCGCACGGTCGCGTTCGTCGACGTCGATCACGACGGCGACCTCGACCTCGTCGTCGCCGGCAGCGGTCCCGTGCGCCTGCTGCGCAACAATGGCAACGGCGCGTTTGCCGACATCGCGAGCGCCGCCGGGATGGGCACGGCGGCAAGTCCGACCATCGCGATCGTCCCCACCGACTACGACAACCGGCGCGACATCGATCTCGCGTTGGTGGGTGAAACGGCTCCTGCGCTCTTTCAGAACCGGCGCGACGGCACGTTCCGCGACGTCGCAAAGGACGTTGGTCTGGCCATCAGCGGCAGCATCCGCGGCGTCGCCGCGGGTGACGTCAACAAGGACGGCTTCACCGATTTCATCTTCCTCCGCGGCGCCGAGCTCGCGATGTTCGCGATGAGCGACGGCCGCGGGCGGTTCACGACCAGCGCCGCACCGCCAGAGACCGCCGGTCTCGTCGCCGCGCAGTTCGTCGACTACGACAACGACGGGCTGCTCGATCTGCTCGGCGCGGCGCCGAATGGCCTCCGGCTGCTGCGCAACGTGGGGACGCGCTGGATCGACGTGAGCGGGCCCGCCGCCGTCGGATCGATCGCGGACGTCTCGCAGATTGCCATCGCCGACGTCGATGGCGACGGCGACAGCGATGCCATCACCCGCACGACGCGCGGCGACGTGAAGGTCTGGCGCAACGACGGCGGCAATCGCAATCCCGCCGTTCGCGTCCAGCTGGCCGCGCGCGTGAGCAATCGCAACGGCGCCGGAACGAAGGTCGAAGTGCGCGCCGGCGCGCTCCGCGAAAAGCTCGAGACCTCCGCCGCATTCCCGGCCGTCGCACCCGCCGATCTCCTGTTTGGCCTCGGACGCCGCGGCACCGCGGACATCGTCCGCGTGCTGTGGCCGTCCGGCATTCTGCAGACGGAGCTCGTCCCGGCGCGGGACGCATCCGAAACGGGGCCCGTGACGATGAAGGTGGAGGAGCTCGATCGCAAGCCCTCGTCTTGCCCGTTCCTCTTCACGTGGAACGGCAGCCGCTTCGACTTCGTCACCGATTTTCTTGGCGGCGGCGAGATGGGGGATTGGATCGCGCCAGGAGTCTTCAATCATCCGGATCCTGACGAGTACGTGCGCATTGCCAGCGATCGCCTGAAGGCGCGCGACGGAAAGTTCGAGCTACGAATCACCAACGAGCTCGAGGAGGCGATGTTCCTCGATCACGTGCAGCTCGTCGCCGTGGATCATCCGGCGGACGTCGAGGTCCACCCGAACGAAGGGCTGCGGGCCGCGCGTGCGGCCTTCAAGCTGTACGCGGCGCGCAGTCGGCGTGCCCCGGTCCGCGCCGTCGACGAGCACGGCCATGACGTCCTGCCGAAGATTCGCGCGCTCGATCGATCCGCGCCCGACGACTTCGCCCTGCTGCCGATCCGCGGCTACGCCGCCGCGCACGATCTCACGCTCGACCTCGGCCCGTCGACCGGCACCGCGACCCTGCTCCTGACCGGCTGGACCGAATACGCCTTCTCGAACGACAACGTCGCGGCGGAGCAGGGCGGGCTCGTCATGCAGCCGCCGCGGCTCGACGTGCGCGACGCGTCTGGCGCCTGGCGCACCGTCGTCGACGATGTGGGGTTCCCGGTTGGACGTCCGCAGACGATCGCCGTCGATCTCACCGGCAAGTTCCTCTCGGCCTCCCGCGAGGTGCGCATCGTCACGAACATGCGCGTCTACTGGGATCAGATTGCCGTGGCGGCATCGGATGACGACGTGCCCGTGAAAATGACGCGAGTGGACCCGTCGTCCGCGACGCTTCGATCGCGCGGGTTCTCCGCCGAGACTAGCCCGGACGGCCGTGCGCCGTTCGGCTACGACTACTCGCATGTCTCCGCCGTGTCGCCCTGGAAGGTGCCGGCGGGACGCTACACGCGCTACGGCGACGTCCGGCCGCTGCTCCTTGACAGCGACGACATGTTTGCCATCGCCGCACCTGGCGACGAGGTGGCGCTCGCGTTCGACGCCGCGTCGCTGCCGCCGGTCGCGCCGGGCTTCACGCGCACGTTCCTGCTCTATGCGGACGGGTTCAGCAAGGAGATGAACATCCGCTCGGCGACGCCGGATGCGGTGTCGCCGCTGCCGTTCCACGCGATGCGCAGGTATCCCTACGATGCGGACCAGTCGTACCCCGACACGGCGGCGCACCGCGAGTATCTCGCCCGCTACAACACGCGCGTCGTTGCGACGTCGGTGCCCTCGCTCGATCGGAGCGCAGCGCTCGCGCAGGAACACGCGAGGCAGCAATGACGCTCCGGTATTCCGCAGCGGCGTGCCAGACGGATTTTCCGAACCCGCTCGATCGGCGGCAGATGTCGGGCAACACCGATCGCATGCTCGCGATGATCGATGCCGCGGTTGCCGGCGCTGCGCCGTTCCTGCCCGTGCGTCTCGTCGTCTTCCCCGAGTTCGCGCATGCCGCGCCGGTCTTTCCCACCGTCGCCGAGCTGCGCGAGAAGCTCGCGGTGGAGATCCCCAACGAGCACACGCACCGGCTCCACGGAAAGGCGCGCGAGCACGACGTCTACATCCAGAGTGGATCGATGATCGAGCGCGATCCGCGATGGCCGAATGTGCTGTTCAACACCACGTGCCTGATCGGGCCGAAAGGGATCCTGTACAAGTACCGCAAGGTGAACCCGTGGATCCCGTACGAGGTCCACGCCAGCCCGCACGATCTCGACGGCTACGATGCGCCGCTGTTCCCGGTCGCCGATACGCCGATCGGTCGCATCGGCTGTGCGATCTGCTACGACTGGCTGTTCCCGGAGGCGATTCGCCAGCTTGCCGCGAACGGCGCGGAGGTCCTGGTGCGCGTGTCCGCGTACATGGATCCGTGGGGTGCGACCGAGCCGATGAACTGGTGGACGATCGTCAACCGGTGTCGCGCGCTCGAGAACATCGCCTTCGTCGTTGCCGCGAACCAGGGGGCGAGCCTTCGCCATTACCCGCCGTACTCGTGGCCGGGCGGCAGCCAGGTGATCGACTTCGACGGCCGCATCCTCGCGGAGGCCAGCCCGGGCCCCGGCGAGCGCATCGTCGTCGCGCCGATCGACATCAGCGCGGTGCGGCACGAGCGCGACCAGCGCCGCGGCCATCACATGCTCGCGCACCTGCGCACCGAGGCGTATCCGGTCTATTCGAAGCCGCAGTACCCGCCACTGCGATCGGGCGAGCTCTCGTACGAGCGCAACGTCGAGTTGATCGAGGCGGCGAAGGAGATTGCCGGGTCCACCGCCTCCGCCGAGGCTACGGCGAGTCCGCCGGAGCGCACCGCGCGAAGGCGGAAAGACCCGGCCTACGTGAAACCGACGTAATTAGACAGGTGTAGGGCGGGTCTTCAGACCCGCCGGGGTGTGAGGCGGTGATCCAGAGCGTTTGGTGACACGCGCTAGAATCGGTCAATGTTTCGGAGAACCACTGCTCTTATCCTCGTCGCGACCGCGGCGGTTGCGCTCCCCACCGCCCAATCAGAAAAACCCGACTACGCCGTCATCGGTCAAATCCGCGACGAGGGACTGAACCGGTCGCGCATCATGGACACGCTGTTCTGGTTGACCGATCGCTACGGTCCGCGGCTGACCGGTTCGCCGCAGATCCTCGCGGCGAGCGACTGGGCAATGCAGAAGATGACCGAGTGGGGCCTGTCGAACGTGCACCGCGAAGAGTGGACGTTCGGAACCGGCTGGTCGCTGGTGCGCTTCAGCGCGCACCTGGTCGAGCCGCAGGTGCAGCCGCTCATTGGCTTTCCCAAAGCGTGGTCGGTCGGCACCGATGGCCCGGTCTCCGGCGACGTCGTGCGCGTCGCGATCCAGAGCGACGCCGACTTCGCGAAGTATCGCGGCCAGTTGAAGGGCAAGATCCTCTTGTCCCAGCCGGCGCGTCCCGTGCGCATGCTCGAAGGGCCGCTCATCCTCACGATGGACGAGGCGATGACGCGCGAGGCGGAAGCCACGCCGGTGCCGCCCGAACGCGTGCGGGGCGGCGGCGCAGCGCAACCAGGACGCGGCGGACGCGGCGATGCCGACGACGAGCAGCCGAACCGGCAGCAGTTCCAGCAGCGGCTGCAGCAGTTCTACAAGGACGAAGGGGTCGTCGCCGTGTTCGATCGCGGCAGCGACGGCGACATGGCCGCCGGCGGCAGCAATCTGTCATGGCAGCAACAGCGGACCGACGGGGGCACGGTGTTTCCCGGCACCGCGAACCGAAGCGCGGCGCCGGCCGGCGTGCCGCAGGTCACGCTCGCGGTCGAGCACTACAACCGCATGGTGCGCCTGCTCGATCACGGCGTGCCGGTGAAAGTCGAGCTCGACCTGCGCGTGCAGTTCCACCCGAATGCGACCGGCTTCAACACCATCGCGGAAATCCCCGGCACCGATCTCGCCGACGAGGTCGTGATCCTCGGCGCGCATTTCGATTCCGTCAATGCAGCCACGGGCGCGACCGACAACGCCGCGGGCAGCGCCGCGATGATGGAGGCGCTGAGGATCATCGGGACGCTGGGCGTGAAGCCGCGGCGCACCATCCGCGTCGCGTTGTGGGGCGGAGAAGAAGAGGGGCTGCTCGGCTCGCGCGCCTACGTGGCCGCGCACTATGGCAACGTGCAGTCGATGCAGCTGAAACCCGAGCACGCGAAGGTTGCGGCGTACTTCAATCTCGATAACGGCACCGGCCGGATCCGGGGCATCTGGATGCAGAGCAACCTCGCGGTGCGTCCGATCTTCGAGCAGTGGATGGCCCCGCTGACGGATCTCGGCGTCACGATCCTCGGGCCACGGTCGGTGACGCAGACCGATCACGTCTCCTTCGACAACATCGGCCTGCCGGCCTTTCAGTTCGTGCAGGAGCGCCTCGAGTACAACTCGCGGACCCACCACTCGAACATGGACGTCTACGATCGCCTCCAGCGCGACGACCTGATCCAGCAGGCGACGGTGACGGCGGTGTTCGCATGGAACGCCGCGACGCGCGACGAGAAGCTGCCGCGCAAGGCGCTGCCCAAACCCGCAGGCCCGACGGCGCCCTGACGGCGATGACTGTCCTCGCGTTCGATCGCCTCTCGAAGCGATATGGCCAGACGACCGCCCTGCAGGACGTGTCGTTCGACGTGCCGAGCGGGGAAATCTTCGGCCTGCTCGGACCGAACGGCGCGGGCAAGAGCACCCTCATCCGCATCCTGATGGACATCATCCGCGCCGATGCCGGCGAGGTCCGCGTGTTCGGCGAGCCGCGCCGGCGCGAGCACCTCGATCGCCTCGGCTACCTCCCGGAGGAGCGCGGCCTCTACACCAAGCAGACGGTCATCGACGTGATGATGTACTTCGGTGCGCTGAAGGGGCTCGATCGCGCCGAAGCCCGGCGCCGCGCCCTCGCGTGGCTGGAGAAAGTGGAGTTGCCGCAGGTGGCGTCCTGGAA
This sequence comes from Acidobacteriota bacterium, assembly GCA_046734675.1. Taxonomy (GTDB): domain Bacteria; phylum Acidobacteriota; class Vicinamibacteria; order Vicinamibacterales; family 2-12-FULL-66-21; genus QHWT01. The sequence continues at coordinate 9,238 of JBKPRU010000097.1, read as the reverse complement.
GATCGACCGCCTGAGCAAAGGGATGTCGCAGAAGGTGCAGTTCGCATCCGCGCTCCTGAGCGATCCCGAGTTGTGCGTGCTGGACGAGCCGACGACCGGGCTGGATCCCGTCAACGTGCGCCTCGTGCAGGAGCTGCTCGTCGAACGCCGCTCGCACGGCCGGACGACGATCCTGTCCACCCACCACATGAATCAGGTCGAGACGCTCTGCGATCGCGTTGCGCTCATCAACAAGGGACGGCTGATGGTGTACGGCGAGGTTGGCGACGTCCGCCGCCGGCACTCGCTGCCGGAGGTGCTGGTGCACGCGCGTGGACCGTTGCCGCAGGTGCCGCTCGTCGAGAGCGCGGCCAGCGCCGGCGACGGGGCGTGGCGGCTGCGGCTTGCCGACGGCGCGGCGCCGTCCGACGTCCTCGGCGCGCTGGTCACCCGCGGCGCGGTGATCGATCGCTTCGAGCCGGCACTCGCGCCGATGGAAGACATCTTCCTCCGCGTGGTCAGGGAGGCGCACGTATGATTCGCTGGTCGAAGATCAAGGCGATCGCCACGTTCGAGTTCCTCGCCGCGGTGAAGCGCCCCGGCTACCTGATCACGACGTTCGGCATGCCGGTCTTCATGTCGATCTACGCCGGGGTCGTGGCCTTGCCCACGTTCTATGCCGAGCGAAAGGCGCAGGAGGCGACGGTGTGGGGAGTCGTGGATCGGTCGGGTCTGATCGCGCTGACCGGCGACGCTCAGCCGTCGGACGCGCGCCTGCCGGAAGCGCTGCAGAAGACGCTCGAAGCCGCCGGCCAGCGCGCCGCAATCGCGCGCGCCATCGCAAGCGAGCACTTCGTCTTCCGTCCGTTTCGCGACGAGCTCGCCGCGCGCCAGGCCATCGACGGACGAGTGATCAAGGGTTACTTCCTCGTCCCCGCGAATTATCTCGACAGCGGCACCGTCAACAGCTATTCGTCCGCGGAACTGAACCTGTCGTTCTCGGATGCGCGGCGCGCGTTCGAGCGCCTGATGCGCGAACGGCTGGTCGCCGGCCTCGGCGACGGGCGCATCGCCGCGCGCATCCTCAACCCGATCCAGACGAACCGCTCGTTCGACGTCACGAAGTCAGGCGAGATCCGCGAGTCGGGGCGCCGCGCTTCCGTCGTGCGCATCGTCGTGCCGCTCGCGTTCATGATCCTGTTCCTGATGTCCGTGCTGATGACATCGGGCTATCTGATTCAGGGCACCGCGACCGAGAAGGAGAACAAGGTGGTGGAGGTGCTGCTCGCGTCCGCCAACCCGGATGAAATCCTGGGAGGCAAGCTTTTGGGCCTGGGCGGCGCCGGGCTGGTGCAGATCGGCGTCTGGCTCGCGATCGTGACGGTCGGCGGGCTTGGCGTCGTGCCGCTGCTCCTGTCATCGAACGTCGAGTTCCCGTGGATCTCGCTGGCGCTCGCGGTGCCGCTGTTCGCGCTCGGGTTCCTGTTCTTCGGCAGCCTCATGCTCGGCACGGGATCGCTCGGCTCGAACATGCGCGAATCGCAGCAGCTGGCGATGATGTGGTCGCTCACCGCCGCACTTCCCATGATCATGATGGGACTGCTCATACGCGATCCGCACGGCGTGGTCGCGCGGGCGATGACGTGGATCCCCATCACCGCCGCACCCGTCGTCATGCTGCGCTCGAGCCTCGACCCGGCGTATCTCGCGTGGTGGGAGGTCGCGGGCACGCTGGTGGTGCTCGCGATGTCGAGTTGGCTCGCCCTCCGCGTCGGCGCGCGTCTCTTCCGGATCGGGTTGCTCAGCACGGGGTCACGGCCCAGTCTTCGTGAGGTGTTGCGGCAGGCGAGACTATCGGCGTGACGTCGTACAGAGCGGCGAATTGCTGCACGTATCTGCTACACCGCAACAGTGAGCTGACGTACACGGAGAGAGCGGAGAGGGCGCAGAGAAGCGGTCATTATCAAGAAAAACCATGACCGCGATCTCTCCGTGCTCTCCGTCCTCTCCGGTCTCGTGAGTGCACCGTTGCGCAAGGTGCAACATGTCGATCATTGTGCAGAAATATGGCGGCAGCAGCGTCGCGGACGTGGATCGGATCCGCAAAGTCGCCGAGCGCGTGATGCGGACCAAGGCCGCCGGGCACGACGTGGCGGTCGTCGTGTCGGCGATGGGTGACACGACCGACGACCTGTTGCAGCTCGCGAAGCGCGTGTCGGCGAACCCCGATCGCCGCGAGCTCGACATGCTGCTGTCGGCGGGCGAGCGGATCTCGATGGCGCTGCTGTCGCTGGCGATCCGGGAGCTGGGCGGTGACGCGATCAGCTTCACCGGCAGCCAGTCCGGCATCATCACCAACGATCGCCACGTCGACGCGCGGATCATCGAGGTGCGCCCGTTCCGCGTGCAGGACGAGCTCGCGCGCGGGCGAGTCGTCGTCATCGCCGGCTATCAGGGCGTCTCGTACCGAAAGGAAGTCACGACGCTCGGCCGCGGCGGGAGCGATACCACGGCCGTCGCGATGGCCGCGGCGCTCGGCGCCGAGTACTGCGAGATCTGCTCTGACGTCGACGGCGTGTATACGGCCGATCCGCGCGTCGTCACGGCGGCGACGCGCGTCGGCGCGCTCTCGTACGAGGAGACGCAGGAGCTCGCCGAAGCCGGCGCCAAGGTGCTCAATGCGCAGGCGGTGGAGTTCGCGAAAGAGAGGGAGATTGCGATCTACGCGCGCGCGACCGCGTCAGCGTTGCCGGGCAGCGATCCATCGTCGGACGGGACCGTGGTGCGGCGGCACGCGCCGCGAACGCCCGGCACCGTCGCCGGCGTCGCGAGCGAGCGGGACGTGTTCGGGCTCCAGGCGCACGGCGACCACTCGCAGCTGACGTCGGTGCTCGAGTGGCTCGACGCGCGCTCGACCGCAGGCAAGCAACTTCACCTGGCCGCGTTCGGCAAGGGCTGCGACGGCCTCACCGTGCTGATCTCGCGCGAGAACCTGCATGACGAGGACCGCTTTCGTCGCGACCTCGCGTCGCGCTTCGCCGGTCACGCGTCGCTCGTCGACGCGGTTGGCGCCGTCAGCGTCGTCGGCGCGGGCATCAACGCGAGCTACGCGAACGTCCGGCGCGGCACCGCGATGCTCAGCGAAGGGGGCATCCACCCGCACGGCATCGCCACGTCCTCGTTCCGCATCTCGTGGCTGATTCCCTCCGATCGACTCGACGATGCGGTCCGGCGCCTGCACCATGGCTTCCTCGAGCAGAGCGCGCCGCTCGTGCCCTAGGGCTCAAGGCTCAGGGCTCAGGGCAGCTCGGGCCTCACGGTAGGGCGCCTCTTTAGAGGCGCCGTTGTGAAGGCGCACCTAAAGGTGCGCCCTACCGCGCACACGCGCCTCTGACGATTGGCCTACGTGTTACAGGTGTAGCGCGTCGAGGCGTCACGGTTGTAGGGCGGGTCTTTAGACCCGCCGTGTGACAGGTGTAGGGCGGGTCTTTGGATTGACCCGCCGATTTTCTACTCATTCCGCAGCACCGTTACCGGATCGACGCGTTGGGCGCGACGCGCGGGAAGCCAGCTGGCGAGCGTCGCAATCGTGAGGACGAGCGCGGTCAATGCGATGTAAGTGCCGGGATCGTTCGGTGTGACTTCGTAGAGCACGTTGGCGACGAACCGCCCGAGCGCATATGCGCCGCCGAGCCCCAGGGCAATCCCGGCCAGCGCCAGCGCGGCGCCGTTCACCACGATCAGGCGGCGGATGTCGTGCCGCTGCGCGCCGAGCGCGACTCGAACGCCAATCTCGTAAGCGCGCTGCGTGGCTGCATACGACACGACCGCGTAGACGCCGAGCGTCATCAACAGCAGCGCCGCCAGTGCAAAGCCGCCCAGGAGCAGCGTGACCGATCGATGCAGCGCGAGGTTCGCGTCGATGATCTCCGCAAACGGCCGCACGCGTCCGGCCGGGACGCCGGCGTCAATCGTCCTCAACACGCCGCGAATGCCGGACGGCAGCGCCGGCGGATTGCCGTTGGCGGCGACGAGCAGCGTCATCCGCGATTGCGGCTCCTGATCGGACGAGAGATAGAACTCCGGCTGCGGCGCCTCGCTGAGCGCGCGATTGCGGGTGTCGCGCACGATGCCGACGACCGTGATCGGCGGACTGAACAGCACCGTGAAGCGCCGCCCGACAGCATGGTCTCCCGGCCAGAACGCGCGCGCCATCGATTCGTTGACGATGGCGACGGGAGCCGGCTGCGGTGCATCGAAGCGCGCCGGCAGCGGCTGCTGTGGAAACCAGCGGATCAGCGGCACCGCGACGCGTGCGTCCTGCGCAGTGAACACGCGTCCACGCACGACCGGGATACCGAGCGCGCGGAAGTAGTCCGGTGTGACGACGCGGTACGCGGCCGACAATTCCTGCCCGGGCGGCGGCGCAGGCCGTCCTTCGATGCGAACCGCGATCCCGGAACTGCCGCTGCCTTGCGGAATCATGTTGGTCGCGGCCGCGGCGCGGACGTCGGGCAGCGCGGCGACGCGCGCGACCGCATCGGCATAAAACGCGCGTTGCGCGGCGGCGGTCGCGTAGCGCGAGCCGGGAATTGCCACGTCGGCGGCGAGCACCCCTGACGGATTGAAGCCGGGCTGAACACGAATGAGCCGGTAGAAGCTCTGAAGGAACAACGCCGCGCCCGCCGCGATCGTGACCGTCAGGGCAATCTCGCCGATCACGAGCGCGCGGCGAAGACGCTGGCGATCGGCGCGCGCGATCCCTTTGGCGCCGTTCTTCAATCGGTCGGACACCGGCACGCGCCACAGCTGCGCAACCGGACCGAGCCCGAACATGACGGCGGTCAGCAGGCTCGCGGCGGCCGCGAACGCGGCAACGCGAAGGTCGATGTGCGCGGCCTCGATCCGTGGCACGTCGGCGCCGACCGCCTTCGACGCGAACGTGACGAGCCAGGCGGCGATCAACGTGCCCGATACGCCGCCGACCAGCGCGAGCATCGCGCCTTCGACGAGGACCTGGCGGGCGATGCGTAAGCGTCCTGCACCGAGCGCAATCCGCACCGCCATTTCCTGCTGCCGCGCCGCGGCGCGCGACAGCAGCAGGATCGCCACGTTGCAGCAGGCGATCAGCAGCACCAGCGCGACGCCGGCAAACAGCATCAGCAGCGATCGCTGGACGCCCTGCACCAGCTCGCCGTGAAGCGGCAGCACGTTCGCGCCATGTCCTTTGCTGAACTGCGGCAGCACCGTGGCGATGCGGCCGGTGATCGCGTCCATCTCCACCTGCGCCTGCCGGATCGTCACGCCGTCCTTCAGGCGCGCGACGACGAACATGTAGTGCCGTCCGCGATAGAGATGAAAGGGCTCGGCAATCGGCGTCCACACGTCGGGCGCGGCGCCCGTCGGATCCGGAGGAAACCGGAATGACGCCGGCATCACGCCGAGCACGGTGACGGGACCATCGTTGATGCGGATCGATCGGCCGATGAGCGCTGGATCGGCGCCGAAGCGATCGCGCCACAATCGCTCGCTGATAACAGCCACCGGCGGGCTGCCGGGCTGATCCGCGTCCGCGCCGAAGGCGCGGCCCGCAATCGGCTCGACGCCCATCACCGGGAAGAAGTCGGACGTCACGCGCGCGCCGACGAGTGACAGCGCGTCGCCGTCGCCCGACAGCGCGAAGTCACGATCGAACACCATCGCCGCCATCCGATCGAACGACCGCGCAGCCGTTCTCCATTCCGCGAACTCGTGCGCGCCGACGACGTTCCGGGGGTTGGTGCCGGTGCGGCGCTCCCACACCATGACGAGGCGATCGGGATTTGCGAACGGGAAGGGCCGGAGCAGCACCGCGTCGACGACCGCGAACAAGGCGGTGGTGCTGCCAAGTCCCAGCGCGATGAGCATCACCACAAAGGTGGAAACGAGTGGTGCCCGTGTGAGCATGCGCCAGGCCTGCCGCACGTCGTACCCAAGGCCGCTCGTCGGCGTGCTCCGTCGTTCAGGCGTGTTCGCGAGCGCGGGATTCGACGGGAAACGTTCGCGAAGGGCGGCGCGGACGGTATCGATGATGAGGGCTGCCCAGAAGCGCAGGCGAGCGAGGCGGGAACGCGCGGCCATCTGCCGGCGCGCGTGAAACAGATCGAACATTTCCGGGCCGAAGCGCTCGCGGAACTCTCGCGGGTAGAGACGGAGCAGCAGCGAGAACAGGCGATCGCCCGGCGCCGTCATGACGTCTTCAGCACGCGGCGGCGCCGCGCGACGTTCACCACCGACGCCAGGCCTGCGGTTTCCGCGGCCAGCGCCTTCCGGCCTTTCGCCGTGATCCGGTAATAGCGCCGGCGCGGATCGTCCTCCCCACCGCCCGGTTGCCCGAGGTCCTCGACCATGTCGGCGTCGAGGAGACGCTTGATCGTGCCGTAGAGCGTGCCCGGCCCGAGCACGAGGCGGCCGTCGGTGAACTCTTTCACGTCGGCGGCGATGCCGAGGCCGTGGCGATCCTCGGCGGCAAGCGAGAGCAGGATGTGAAGAACGGCTGGCGTCATCATCTATCCGTAACTGATATATCCGTTACGGATAAATGTCAACGGCAGTTCCGCGACCGCGTTATCGCAGCAACGGCCTCAACGCTTCGTCCGCCGTCACCCGTCCGCGAATCAGCGCTCCGGGCTCGAACGCGACCCGCCCGGCCGCTACGCCTTCGTACATCTCGCGAAAGAGCGCCGCGACTTCCGGTGGGAAGCCGGCCGCCGTCAGCGTTGGTTCGGCCTGCGAGACCGGCACGTCGACGGCGTTCACGGGCGCACCGAGCACGCGGCTCGCCGCCTCCGCGAAGTCCCGGTGTGAATACTCCTGCGGGCCCGCGACGCTGACCACGCGATGGCCTGTCGATCCATCCGCGAGCAGCTCCGCGGCGATGCGCCCGATGTCCGCGACCGACGCGGTCGTCAGCGCTATCGACGAGGGAACGAAGGTCGGAAGAATGTGCTGGCCTTTGATGGCGCCGGCGACGCTGGCCAGGTTCTCGATGAAGTACGGGGCGCGCAGGATCGTGATGTTGCCCGGCACGTCCGAGAACGCGCGTTCCATTGCGTGCAGGATGCGAATCGGCCCCGTGCCGCTGGTGTGCTGCGCGCCCGCGGACGAGAGCAGCACGACCCGCCGCACCCCGCTCTTCCGCACTGCCGCGACCAGCGCGTCGACGACGTCGCGCTGTGCCGACAGCATGTCGGCGCGGTGATATTGCGGCGGCACGAGCAGGAAGGCGCCCTCCACGCCGCTGAGCGCGCGCGTCAACGCTTCGGCATCGGCGAGGTCCGCGACCGCGACCTCCGCGCCACGCGCGCCGAGCGCGGCTCCCTTGTCCGCCGATCGCACGATCGCCCGGACGCGATGCCCGGTCTGGAGGAGAGTATCAGCGACGACCGATCCCACGTGTCCGGTGGCTCCGGCGACTGCGTAGAGCATGGGTGCATCTCCTTGGTTCCCGAGTTGGACGCCGTGCTCGCCGCGGAGGGTGCACGAAAATGCGCCCTGAATATAACAACACGCAGAAATAAAAAGGCCACGGACCGCACGCCTGAGCACGGACGAGCCGTGCGTATCGTGCGACCCGTGGCCCCGGGTCGTGATGGTGAGCGGTTGGAGGGGGCGGGACAGGCAGGTCCCGTCCGCTCCGATCAGTGCACGCGGACCTCCTTCGTTCGACGTGTCATGCACCATTCGTCTGCCGTGATGGACCACAACACCTGGTCGTGATAGGTGCCCTCCTTGAGGAATGCCTTCCTCAGCACGGCTTCACGCAGCGCGCCAACCTTCTGCAGCGCGCCGTTGCCGCGCCCGTTTGCCACCGCGGATCGCGCTTCGAGGCGCCGGACCTGCAGCGTGTCGATCGCGAAGTCCACGACCGTCGGCGCCGCCGCCGCAAACAGGCCCGTGCCCCAGAACGCCTGGCCGATCGCGAATCCCCACTCCGCCGTATCGAAGCTCGGTCCGAGCTGGCGGATTTGGAAGAGGCCGACCGCCCGATCGCAGCCGTCCGGTACGACCGCGAAGCACACATACGCGCCCGACGCGCGCTCGCGGTGTGTCCACTGAATGAACCGCTCGAACCCCTCGACGGTGCTCGGCGGCGGCGAGATGAAGCGGCTGACCTCCTCCGTCGTGAGCAGCGCGTGCAGCGACGGAGCGTCGGACAATTCCACTTCGCGCAGCGTGACGCCGCCGGCATGCAGCACCGGCAGCTGCGCCCGCCAATCGGACTGGAGGGTGGCCGCGTAACCCGAAACTCCCGATGTGTTCGTCGACGTTACGGCAGTCGTGCGGATCACAGGACACCTCCCACCAGGCCCAGGCTCGTTACCTTGTTCGAGGTGCCCCAGACGATGTTCTCGTCATCAAGCGTCCCCCAGACGATGTTGTCGAAATCGAGCATCGTGCCCCAGACGATGTTCTCGCCGTCGAGCGCGGTGCCCCACACGATGTTCTCGCCGTCGAAGCAGCCGACGAGCGCGGTGCCCCAGACGATGTTCTCGCCCCAGTCGGGAAGCGCCGCCGTGCCCCAGACGATGTTCTCGCCTTCGAAGACCGATCCGCCCCACACGATGTTGTCGAAGTCCACCATCGTGCCCCACACGATGTTCTCGCCGTCTTCGACCGTCGTGCCCCAGACGATATTGGCGAGTTCGCCCGCGCCCCACAGCACCGAGGGATCCCAGGCCGCCTGCTGCACTTCCATCAAGCCGGCGCCACTCACCAGCCGCGTGCCCCAGACGATCTGCTGCGACCACGCTTCGGTCGTGTCGCCGAACTGCGTGTAGGGCTGGACCGGCGCCATCCACGCCGATCCGACGCCGGCCGACGTGTCCGCCATGTACGCCAGCGTCAGCGCGCCGAGGCCGTCCACCTCGCCGGCCCCCTGCGCCAGCGCATCGAAGCGCTGGCCGTCCGCGTCGCGGAGGGGCGTCGCCGAGTACTGCAGCATCGCCTTGATCGCGTTTGGCGTCAGCGCCGGCGGCGGCGCGTACGCCGCCGTCTTCTTAAGCTTGCCTGACGACTGGTAGCGCTGATACGCCGCATAGTCGTGCGTCTCGATCATGATCGCGACCAGCCCGCTCACGACGCCGGTCGCCATGCTCGAGCCGCTCAGTTTCATCAGCTTGCCCGTGCCGCTCGACACGATGAGCGAGGGATACAGCGTCTCGAGCGTGCTGCCCCCGCTCTCGCTCGAGAGAAGGCCCGTGCCGGGCGCGACGACGTC
>JBKPRU010000096.1:0-24347 GCA_046734675.1 Acidobacteriota bacterium | reverse complement strand
CTGCTGCACCTCCAGCGTCAGGTGCACGGGCGCCTTGTTCACCGTGTAATCGACGGTCAGCGCGTTGTAGATGGGGGGCAGGTCGTCGGGGAACTCGACATCGACGATGGGACCGACGACCTGAACGACTGTGCCGATGTTCATATGCGATACCTCATCCGGCCTGACCGCCTGCGATCTCCAGCAGTTCCTTGGTGATGTTGCCCTGGCGCAGCTTGTTGTATTCGAGCTTCAGCTCCCGAATCAGCGTCTCCGCGCTGTCGGTCGCGTTCTTCATCGACACCATTCGTGCACTCTGCTCGCTCGCCTTGGCGTTCAGCAGCACGTAATACATGTAGATGTTGAGATAGTGGTCGATGAGATACGCGAGGATGACGTCGGTGTCCGGCTCGAACACGGTGTCTTCCGTGTCGTCGGCCGCCGTGAGCTCGGGCTCCGCGCCTGGCACTTCGCGCCCGGTGATTTTGCCGATCGGCAGATACTCGAGGACGATCGGCTCCTGCGTGAGCGTGTTGACGAACCGCGTCGCGATCACCTGGACCTGGTCGACCTCTCCTTTCAAAAACAGATCGCGGGCACAGGCCGCGATCGCGCGCGCTTCCGGATAGGTCGGGGTGTCGGCGTACGAAAATTCGGCGGCGAGCTGCCGCCGCGTGCGCGTCACGAACTGCGCCGCCTTGCGGCCGGCGGTGACGAACACGGTCGACGCCGGGTCGAACTGCGACGCGAGTCGGAACACGTTCGTGTTCAGCGCGCCGCACAGCCCCTTGTCCGCGGCCACGAGGATCACGCCGCGCCGGCGCACCTCACGCACCTCGAGCAGCGGGTGCGCGAAATCGTACAGCCGCCGTGTCGCGCTCCGCTGAATCCGGTAGAGGAGGCGCGCGAATGGCGCGGTGGCGATCGCCGCCTCCTGCGCCTTGCGCATCTTCGATGCAGCCACCATCTGCATCGCGCGCGTGATCTGCGCGGTGCCGCTGATCGACTTGATTCGCCGTCGCAAATCGCGTGGGGAGTTCATAAATCAGCTACCAGCTACCAGCCGCCAGCTACCAGCCGCCAGCCACCAGCCGCCAGCCACCAGCGGCCAGCCGCAGCTAGTTCTTCCATGTTTGTTTGAACTGATCGGCGGCCGCTTTGAGCGAGGCGGTCAGCTCCGGCGTCATCGTCCTCTGGGCGCCGATCGCCTGCAGCAGGTCGCTCTTTCGGGTGGTGAGAAAATCGGTCCACTCCGACTGGAACGCCTTGATCCGTTCCACCGCCACGTCGTCCACGTAGCCGTTCTGCACCGCCCAGATCACCGCGATCTGTACTTCGACCGGCAGCGGCTTGTATTGCGGCTGCTTGAACAGCTCGACGATGCGTTTGCCGCGATCGATCTTGCCTTGCGTGGCGGCGTCCAGCTCCGACCCGAACTGCGCGAAGGCGGCGAGCTCGCGGAACTGCGCGAGGTCCCCCTTCAGCTGACCGGCGACCTGTTTCATGGCCTTCAACTGCGCCGCCGAGCCGACCCGCGACACCGAGATGCCGACGGAAATCGCGGGGCGCACGCCCTGGTAGAAGAGATCCGTTTCGAGAAAGATCTGGCCGTCGGTGATCGAGATCACGTTGGTCGGGATGTACGCGGACACGTCGCCCGCCTGCGTCTCGATGATGGGAAGCGCCGTGAGCGAGCCATTGCCGAATTGCTCGCCGACGCGCGCGGCGCGCTCGAGCAGGCGGCTGTGCAGGTAGAACACGTCGCCCGGATACGCTTCGCGTCCTGATGGCCGCTTCAGTACCAGCGCAACCTCGCGATAGGCGACCGCGTGCTTCGACAGATCGTCGTAGACGATGAGCGCGTCCATGGCGTTGTCCATGAACCATTCGCCCATCGCCGCGCCGGCAAACGGTGCGAGGTATTGGCTGACCGCAGAATCCGAGGCGGGAGACGCCAGGATGATGGTGTAGGGCATCGCGCCTGCGTCCTCGAGCGTCGCAATGATTCGCGCGATGGTCGATTGCTTCTGCCCGATGGCGACGTAGATGCAGTAGAGCGGCCGGTAGCTGGTGTCACCGGCAGCTTCCGCGGCCCTATTGAGCCGGGCCTGACTGATGATCGTATCGATGCAGATCGTCGTCTTGCCGGTCGAGCGATCGCCGATGATCAGCTCGCGCTGGCCGCGGCCGATCGGGATCATCGCGTCGATGGCCATGATGCCGGTCTGCACCGGCTGGCTGATTGGCTTGCGCTTGATGATGCCGGGCGCGAGCTTCTCGACCGGATACGACACGTCGCTGTCGATCGGCCCCTTGCCGTCGAGCGGCTCGCCGAGCGTGTTCACGACCCGCCCGAGCAGGCCCTTGCCGACCGGTACTTCGAGCAGCCGGCCGGTGGCGCGGACTTCGTGGCCCTCCTGCAGGCGCGTGTAGTCGCCGAGCACGACCACGCCGACTTCGGTCTCATCGAGATTCATGGCGAGGCCGGTGACCCCATGCCCGAAGTCGAGCATCTCGTTGAGCATCACGTCGGCGAGCCCTTCGACCTTGGCGACGCCGTCGCCAATCTCGCGAATCACCCCGACGCCCTGCCTCAGCGTCGCGGCGCGGGCGCCTCGTATCTGGGCTTCGATTTCCTGCAGCAGATCGACCATATGCGCTCTTCTGTGTGTTTTGGGTTTATCTGTGTTGGTCTGTGTTTTTCTGTGGCTGTATTTGTGTGTGGCCCTGGTGTTTGTTTGTGGCCTTCGTCTGTGCCTGTGTGTGTTCTTCTGTGCCTTTGATCTGTGTTGTTCTGTGGCCCTACAGACGCGCCAACAGCGTGGCCAGCTTGGCGCGGATGCTGCCGTCGTAGACGTCGCTGCCGACCTGGATGCGCACGCCGCCGATGAGCGCGGGGTTCTCCTGAAACGTGGTCTGCAGGCGCGGCCCGTAGCGCCGCGTCAGGCGCGTCTGGATGTCGTCACGCTCGGGCGCGTCCAGCGGCATGGCACTCTCGACCCGGGCCGCATACCGGCCGCGATCGAGCCGTACCAGCCGCTGGAACTCCTCGAGCGTGGCGACCACGCCGCGCCGCTTCGACGCGGCAGTCCATTCCGCCACGTCGCGCGCCCGCGCGTCGTCGAGGGCGCCATCGATCACGCACAGGCGAAACAGACTGCGCGCGTTCTGCTTGATTCGTTTCCGCGACGCCATCGCTACACCGCGATCTGACCCGCCGTCTCCTCCGCGAGGCGGCGGTGGTCATCCGGCGAGAGGATCTTGCCCGTCACCGAGGCGGTGGTCTGCACGACCAGCCGGCCGACCTCGCGCTTGAGATCGGCGAGCATCTGCGCGCGCTCGCGCTCGGCGGCTTCATGGGCGCGCAGCAGCACCTGGTGCGCGGCGCCGATCGCTTTCTGCGTCTCGTCGGCCTGCACGCGGGCCGCCGCCTTCCGCGCGTCCTCAATCAGCTGCCTCGCCTCGTCGCCGGCCTTCTGCAGCACGACCCGCCGCTCCGCTTCGATGCGCGCGAGCTCCGCCTTGATCTTCTCGGCGTTGGCCAGGCCCGCCGCGATCTGCTGCCGGCGCACGTCGAGCATCCGCAGGATCGGCGTGTAGGCGAGGCGATACAGAATCAGGCACACGATCGTGAAGCTCACGATCTGTGCGATGAGGTGGGGCCAGTCGACGCCGAACGTGCGGGCGAGCTGCTCGATCCGCCCGCCGCTCTCGACGGCAGCCTGCAGTGCGACGACATCCATGATGGCGACCTCGTTCGTGGGGCGCAGGCGACTCGCGTCGGCGCGCGCCGAAGACGTCCGCTACTGCGCGAGAAACAGCGCGTAGAAGACGATCGCCTCCGCGAAGGCAATCGACAGGATGGCCTGCACCATCACCTTCGTCGAGGCACCGGGATTGCGGCCGACCGCCATCGACGCGCCCCCACCGATCAGTCCCACGCCAATCGCCGCGCCAAGCGCCGCGAGGCCGACAGTTACGCTCCCGGTCATGATGTCGTGTCCTTTCTCTCCAGGTTCAGTGCGCACCCGCACCGGCAGACTCGTGCTGACAGATCAGCAGCGTGAACACCGCGGTCAGCAGCATGAACACGAGCGCCTGCACGAGGCCGACGAGCAGCTCCATGAAATAGAACGGAATGGGCAGCAGCCAGCCGAGACCCGGCACCAGCCGTGCCATGGTCTCGAGCATGTTCTCGCCCGCGAAGACGTTGCCGTAGAGTCGAAAACTGAGCGAGACGGGCCGGAACAGAATCGAGATGATCTCGAGCAGTCCCGCCGCGACGAAGATCACCGCCATCAGCGGCTTCATGATCCCGGTGGTCTCCCCCTTCGCGCCGAACAACTCCTTGACGATGCCGCGGGGGCCCGCTTCCTGGAACGCCCACACGATCCAGCACGCGAAGAAGATCAGCGACATCGCCAGCGTGAGGTTGAGATCCGCATTGGCGCCGCGGAACAGCGGCTGCTCGATGACGAAGCCATGATCGGTCTGATGTCCCCAGCCGATCGTGCCGACGCCCGGCAGCAGGCTGATCCAGTTGGCCGCGAGAATGAACAGGAAGATCGTCGCGAAGAACCAGAACGTGCGCTGGACGAGATGACGGCCGATGATCGCCTCGAGCAGGTTGTAGACGCTCTCGATCAACCACTCGAGCAGGTTCTGCGCGCCGCCGGGGACCGACGTCATGTTGCGCGTCGCCGCCTGCGCGAACGCAATCAGCAGGATCGCGGCGATCCAGGTCACGACCATCGAGTTGGTGATGGGAAATCCGAATGGCTGTGCGATCTCGATCGCCTTCTGCGACAGGCCATGTTCGGCGGGCTCGACCAGACCAAGCCCCCACACGAGAAACGATGTCATGACGCCGCACGACTGAGCACGGCCCATGCCACCGATGGGTTTCATCCGCGCGCTCGCATCGAACGAACGGAAGTGGTGATGACGCAAGCCGCGCGCATGGAAGCACGCGCGATTACTCCTCCGCTATTCCGTGCTCGCTACGCGATGACGGAGGGGTGTGGCGCGTCGCGTCGGCGACGAAGCGCGCGCCCGTTCGGAGATGCCGCGCTTCGCGTGCAACGCGCTCTGGAACAGCTGCTGCAACGCAGCCGTAACGGCAGGAGTGTCGGCTCGACTTCGCGCCGTCCGGCGCCGCAGGGATCATCCATGAAGCAAAAGAAGTATGAAAAAGAGCTTGGGAAACTGCAGGTGAAGCTCTGTCACCTGCAGGACTGGGTCAAGGAGAAGGGGCTGCGCGTCGTGGTCGTGTTCGAAGGCCGCGACGGCGCGGGCAAAGGAGGCACGATACGGGCGCTCACCGAGCGTCTCAGCCCGCGCGTCTTCAGGGTCGTCGCGCTGCCGGCGCCGTCGGACCGCGAGAAGTCGCAGGTCTACATGCAGCGCTACATGCAGCATTTCCCGGCGGCGGGGGAAGTCGTCATCTTCGATCGCAGTTGGTACAACCGCGCCGGCGTCGAGCACGTGATGGGCTTCTGCTCCGACAAGGAGTACGAGCGCTTCCTCGAGATGTGCCCGCAGGTCGAGAAGTTCCTGATCGACGGCGGCACGATGCTCCTGAAGTTCTGGCTCGAGGTGAGCAACGCCGAGCAGAAGCGGCGATTCGAGGCCCGCATCGCCGATCCGGTACGCCAGTGGAAGCTCAGTCCGATGGACCTGCCGTCGCGGAAGCGCTGGTACGACTATTCACGCGCCCGCGACCGCATGCTCGAGAAGACCGACACCGGCTTCGCGCCCTGGTTCATCGTGCGCTCCGACGACAAGCGCTCGGCCCGGCTCAACACGATCTCGCATCTGCTGAAAAGCATCCCGTACAGGAAGGTCGCGCACGACAAGGTCAAGCTCCCGAACCGCTCGACGCGCGACGCCTACGATGACGACAAGTCGATCGCGCGGCGCCGGTTCGTCGACGCGGTCTACTGAGCCCTCCGGATTTCCAGAGGGCCTCCGGTTTCTCGGAGCCGGGATGATGGCGCCACCGGGCGCGGCCGGCTGAATCACGTAAGTTTGCCGCGATTCGCCGGCCCCTCTCGACCTCCCGCTGGCCGCGCTCCGGGGTACATGCCTTGCTTTGGTGGGCCGCGGCCTGCGGTCAATTCTCGAGCGTGAATCCCGGTCCCGGATTGCTTCGCCCATGAAACGGATCGTCGTTGCAACTGCTGCGATCGTCGTACTCGCCGTATCGGCTATCCCCTCGCCGCATGCGCGCGCGTCGACGGAACGATCCGGGCCGCAGGCCACTGCTTCGAAAGCGCCTCCGGCGGCGGATCTCGATACGCTGCTCGCGCCGATTGCCCTCTATCCCGATCAACTGCTCGCGCAGATGCTGCTGGCGGCCGCCAACCCCGGCACGATCGGCACGCTGCACGAATGGTTGCTCAGTCACGAGGGCGTGAAGGGCACCGAACTGCAGGAGGCGGCCGCGGCCGCCGGGTTCGGCGAGAGCTACGTCGCGCTCGTGCTCTTCCCCGACGTCATCGCCTACATGGCCAGCCAGGCGCAATGGACCGCGCGGCTCGGGCAGGCGTTCGCTGCGGACCGCTCCGCCGTGTTCGCGAGCATTCAACGTCTGCGCACCAAAGCCAAGAACGCCGGCACGTTGAAGAGCACGCCGCAGCAGCAGGTCGAAACGAAGACGACCTCGGGCGGCGAGCAGGTGATCGTGATCGAGCCGTCGAACCCGCAGATCGTCTACGTGCCGCAATACAACCCGCAGACGGTCTACACGCAATCCACCTCGTCGACCGTCGTCATCAAGGAAGACTCGAGCACGGACGAAGCGGTCGCGGCGGGGTTGATCGGATTCACTGCCGGCATCGCCATTGGCGCGGCGATGGACAACAACTACTACTACGGGCCGTACGGGTGGCACGGCGGCGCCTACATGTACAACGACGCCTGGGACGACTACTACGACGCCCGCGAAGACGCGCGCGAAGACTGGACCGACCACCGCGAAGACATGGCGGACGAGCGCTCCGATCGCGCCGAGAACGCGCAGGAGCAGCGCTCCGATCGCACGAAGAACGCGCAGGAACAGCGGACCGACCGGGCGGAGAATCGGCAAGGTACGCGGACCGATGCGCAGTCGCAGCGCGCGAGCGGGCAGACGCAACGCGCCGAGCAGGCGTCGGGGGCGCAGGCCGGCACCGCGAGCGCGACCAGTGCGACCACCCGCTCGTCGCAGGAATCGCGCGGCTACAGCCGGGGCACCGAGGCCGGTGCGCGCAGCGGCACCAAGTCGGACGCGTTCTCGAACTACTCGAGCGGCAAGTCGGAGCGCGCGGCCAGCCAGCGCGGGCAACGCAGCCGCAGCAGCTCGCGCGGCGGCGGCTCGCGCCGCCGCTGACCCGCCCCCAGGAGATCACACCCGTGACCAGCACAAGCGTCGATCGTCTGCGTCTGTTGCGCGCGCTCACGGCGGGGATCATCGTCGCCGCGGCACTCGCCGCATGCCGGCATCAGTCCGAGTACCGCACGTTTGCCACGCCCGAGGAGGCCGTGCAGGCACTGACCGCCGCGGTGAAGTCAGGACAGGCGGACAAGATCGCCGCGATGTTCGGACCCGAGGGGCAATCGCTGATCGATTCGTCGGATCCCGCAAGCGCACGCCGCAACCAGCAGGTGTTCCTGGCGGCGGTGGCGGAGCGCTCGCGACTGGAAGAGCGCGGCGCGAACGGCCGCACCCTGGTCATCGGCAACGAGCTCTGGCCATTTCCCGTGCCGCTCTTCAAGGATGCACGGGGCTGGTATTTCGACACCGCGGCCGGCCGCGAGGAGATCCTTGCGCGCCGCATCGGTCGCAACGAGCTCGCCGCGATCCGCGCCTGTCAGACCTATGTCGCCGCGCAGCGGCTCTACGCCGAACATCCGCACGACGGAGGGCCTACCGGCGTGTACGCGCGCGTGATCAGGAGCGATGCCGGGCGCCAGAACGGGCTCTACTGGCCGCCGGTGCACGGCGGCAAGCGCAGCCCGCTCGGCGACCTCGTCGCCCAGGCCGCCGCCGATGGCGCGCTGCCCGCGACCGCCCGCACCGGGCCATCCCCCTTCCACGGCTATTACTTCCGCATCCTTACCGCGCAAGGTCCGGCCGCGCGCGGGGGCGCCAAGGACTACATCAGCGGCGACGTGATGTCGGGCGGCTTCGCGCTGGTCGCGTGGCCGGCGCAGTACGACGCCACCGGTGTGATGACGTTCATCGTCAATCACGAGGGCGTGGTGCACGAGAAGGATCTGGGCCCTGAGAGCGATGCCGCGGGCCGCGCCATGCGCCAGTACGACCCCGACGACTCCTGGCGGGCAGTGCAATAGGGCGGCGCATTCGAGGACATCATGCCAACGAACGATCGAGAGTCGGGACAGGAAGCAAAGCGGCTGGCCGAGGCGCGTGAGGGACGCGCCAACTGGCGGCGCTGGGGACCGTATCTGAGCGAGCGCCAGTGGGGCACGGTGCGTGAGGACTACAGCGCGAACGGCGACGCCTGGAACGACTTTTCGCATGACCAGGCGCGATCGCGCGCCTATCACTGGGGGGAAGACGGCCTCGCCGGTATCTCCGACAACCAGCAGGTCCTCTGCTTCGCGCTCGCGCTCTGGAACGGCAACGACCCCATTCTCAAAGAGCGGCTGTTCGGGCTCACCAACAGTGAAGGCAACCACGGCGAGGACGTCAAGGAGTACTACTTCTATCTCGATTCGACGCCGACGCACTCGTACATGAAATATCTGTACAAGTATCCGCAGGCGGCGTATCCCTACGACGAGCTCGTCGCCACCAATGGCGAGCGCACCCGGCGCGATTTCGAGTACGAGCTGCTCGACACGGGCGTGTTCGACGGCAACCGCTACTTCGACGTGTTCGTCGAGTACGCGAAGGCCTCCGCTGAAGACATCCTGATCCGCATCACCGCCGTCAACCGCGGACCGGATCCAGCGACCCTGCACCTGCTGCCGACGCTCTGGTTCCGCAACACCTGGTCGTGGGGGGACGGGCAGTCGACGATCCGGCCGATGCTCAAGCAGCTCGATGGGTCGACCATCGTCGCGTCGCATCCCGCGCTCGGCGACCGCTTCTTTCATGCGGACCGCGCTGCGGCGCTGCTCTTCACGGAGAACGAGACCAACCACGAGCGGATCCACCATCAGCCGAACCGGACGCCCTACGTGAAGGACGCGTTCCACAACTTCCTCCTGCACGGGCAGACCAACGCTGTCAATCCGGAGCGGATCGGCACCAAGGCGGCGGCACAGTACACCGTGACCGTGCCCAGTGGCGGATCCGAGGTACTCCGCCTGCGCCTCTGCGACGTCGCGCCGATTGGCGACGTGCACGGCACGAGCGGCGCGCTTGGGCCGACCTTCGACACGCTGGTGCGCGATCGGCAGCAGGAGGCCGACGAGTTCTACAAGACCGTGATCCCCCCATCGGTCGGCGCCGACGGCGCCAACGTGATGCGCCAGGCGCTCGCGGGCCTGCTCTGGACCAAGCAGTTCTACAACTACGACGTCGACCAGTGGCTCTCCGAGCGTGGCGCCGATCCGTTCAAGCCGACACGGCGGGCGCCCCGCAACGATCGCTGGCATCACATGCACAACAGCGACGTCATCTCGATGCCGGACAAGTGGGAATATCCCTGGTACGCGGCGTGGGACCTGGCCTTCCACGTCCTCGCCCTCACGCTCGTCGATGAAGAGTTCGGCCAGCAGCAGCTCGATCTGATGCTGAAGGAGCGGTATCTCCACCCCAACGGCCAGATTCCGGCCTACGAATGGAACTTCGGGGACGTCAATCCGCCGGTGCACGCCTGGTCGACGATCTTCACCTACCGCCTGCAGAAAGCTGCGCACGGACGCGGCGATCTCGACTGGCTGGAACGCTCGTTCCAGAAGCTCCTGCTCAATTTCACGTGGTGGGTGAACCGCAAGGATCGCACCGGCAACAACGTGTTCGAGGGCGGTTTCCTCGGCCTCGACAACATCGGCGTGTTCGATCGCAGCGCGCCGCTGCCGACCGGCGGCTTTCTCGAACAGGCGGACGGCACCGCGTGGATGGCGCTCTTCTGCCAGAACATGCTCGAGATCGCCGCCGAGCTCGCGATGGAGAAGCCCGCCTACGGCGACATGTGCGTGAAGTTCGTCGAGCACTACATGTGGATCGCCTCGTCGATGTTCCGCGCCGGCGGCGACATCGGCATGTGGGACGATCGCGACGGCTTCTTCTATGACGTGCTGCGACGGCCGGACGGCCGCGCCGAGCGGCTGAAGGTCCGCTCGATGGTCGGCCTGCTGCCGCTCTGCGCCGCGACGGTCTTCGATGGGCGTGTCATCCAGAAGTACCCCGAGCTCGGCACGCGTTTGCAGACTTTCCTGTCGGCGCGTCCCGAGCTGGTCGCGTTCATTCACGATCCCAAGCTGATGGGCGTGAACGACCGCCGCCTCGCGTCAATCCTGAACGAGCAGAACCTGCGGCGCGTCCTCACCGTCATGCTCGACGAAAACGAATTCCTGAGCGGCTACGGACTTCGCTCCGTCTCCCGCTACCACGAGGGCCATCCCTACGTGGTGCGGGTCGGCGGCAACGAGTACGACGTGCGCTACCTGCCGGCCGAATCCGACAGCGGGATGTTCGGGGGGAACTCGAACTGGCGCGGCCCGATCTGGATGCCGGTCAACGCGCTGATCGTCCGCGCGTTGCTGCAGTACTACACCTACTTCGGCGATCGCTTCACCGTCGAGTGCCCGACGGGCTCGGGGCGGCAGATGACGCTCTATCAGGTCGCGCAGGAACTCACGCGCCGGCTCTCGCAGATTTTCCTGCGGGATGCGCACGGACAGCGCGCCGTCTACGGCGGCACGCGGACCTTCCAGGAGGATCCGCACTGGCGCGATCTGCTGCTCTTCTACGAGTACTTCCACGGCGACAACGGCGCCGGGCTCGGCGCCAGTCACCAGACCGGGTGGACGGCCGTGATCGCGCGGTTGATGCATTTCTTCGCGACGACCTCCGCGGCGCGCCTCCTCGAATCGGGCAAAGAGATCGTCACCGAAACGTACGCACCGGGTGCGGGCCGGCGCTAGGCCGCCGGCGATTCACGTCCGACGCGGCAGGGCGGGAGGCTTTATGGAACCAGGCACGGCGCGCGATCGGACGATGGGCGTCGCGGTCGACGAGCGGAGCGCGCGGTCGGCAGTCCGCACCGGACGCGACCGCGATTCGCTCTCCATCGCCATCCTCGAGTATCTGTATCACGTGCAGGCGAAGCCGCCCGCGCACGCCACGCGCAACGACTGGTACATGGCGCTCGCGTACGCGGTGCGCGATCGTCTCCTCGACAGCTTCATCGCGACCGCGGCCCGCATCTCGACGCCGCAATCGACGGCGAAGGTGGTCGCGTATCTCTCCGCGGAGTTCCTGACCGGTCCGCATCTCGGCAACGCTCTGATCACGCTCGGCATGTGGGAGTCGGCTCGAGAGGCGGTCGAGAGCCTCGGCCAGGATCTGAAGGCGCTCCTCGATCAGGAAGAAGAACCGGGCCTCGGCAACGGCGGGCTGGGCCGCCTGGCGGCGTGCTACATGGATTCGCTCGCGACCATCGACGTGCCGGCGATCGGCTACGGCATCCGCTATGAGTTCGGGATCTTCGATCAGGCCATCCACGACGGCTGGCAGGTGGAGATGACCGACAAGTGGCTGCGCTTCGGCAACCCCTGGGAGATCGTCCGCTCCGAGGTCACGGTCGATGTGAAGATGGGCGGCCGCACCGAACATTCGATCGACGCGCAGGGGCAGCATCGCGTTCAGTGGATTCCCGATCAGCTCGTGAGAGGCGTCGCGTGCGACACGCCGATACCCGGCTACGGCGCACGCACCACGAACATCCTGCGCCTCTGGAAGGCGGAAGCGACCGAGCCGTTCGATTTCGCCGCGTTCAACGTCGGGGACTACTACCGCGCCGTCGAGCAGAAGGTCGCGTCGGAGACGATCTCGAAGGTCCTCTACCCGAACGACGAGCCCGAGGCGGGCAAGCAGCTCCGGCTCGCGCAGCAGTACTTCTTCGTCTCATGCTCGCTGCAGGACATGCTCCGCCTGCATCGGCTGCGCGGCCGGACGCTCGACGAGTTCGACCAGTTCTGGGCCGTGCAGTTGAACGATACGCATCCGTCGATCGCGATCGCGGAGCTGATGCGGCTGCTCGTCGACGAGCACGAGATCCCGTGGGATCGCGCCTGGGCGATTACCGAGCGCACGTGCGGCTACACCAACCACACGTTGCTCGCCGAAGCGCTCGAACGATGGCCGGTCTCGCTCATCGGCAAGCTGCTGCCGCGCCACCTCGAGATCATCTACGAGATCAATCGCCGCTTTCTCGACGAAGTGCGACTCCAGCATCCAGGCGACGACGATCTGTGCCGGCGGATTTCGCTGATCGACGAGTCGGACCGGCGCTACGTCCGCATGGCGCACCTCGCGGCGGTCGGCAGCCACGCCGTCAACGGCGTCGCCGCGCTCCACACGGAGCTGCTCACGCAGACCGTGCTGAGTGACTTCTACCGGGTGTCCCCGCAGAAATTCCTCAACGTCACCAATGGGGTCACGCCCCGGCGCTGGCTCGCGCTCAGCAACCCGGAGCTGGCGTCGCTGCTCACCGCCCATATCGGCGACCGCTGGATCGCCGACCTGGAACACGAATTGTCCCGCCTCGAGACCATGGCAGAGGACGAGGCGTTTCAGGGGCAATGGCGCGCGGTGAAGACGCACAACAAGCGCCTGCTCGCGGCACTGATCCAGGACGGGACGGGAATTGCGGTCGATCCGCAGTCGCTCTTCGATGTGCACGTCAAGCGCCTGCACGAATACAAACGACAGCACCTGGCGATTCTGCACGTCATCACGCTCTATCGCCGCCTCAAGCGAGGCGGCGACAGCGCCGCGGCGCCGCGCACCGTGATCTTCGGCGGCAAGGCCGCGCCCGGCTATCGCATGGCGAAGTTGATCATCAAGCTGGTGAACGACGTCGCCGCGGTCGTCAACGCGGATCCGGACGTCGCGCCGCGGCTGAAGGTGGTGTTCCTGCCCGACTTCAACGTCAAGAACGCGCAGCGCGTCTACCCCGCCGCAGACCTGTCAGAGCAGATCTCCACCGCCGGCAAGGAAGCCTCGGGCACGGGCAACATGAAGTTCGCGATGAACGGCGCCCTGACGATCGGTACGCTCGACGGCGCGAACGTCGAGATTCGCGACGCGGTCGGCGACGACAACTTCTTCCTGTTCGGGCTCACCGCGGCCGAAGTGCTCCAGACGAAAGCCTCCGGGTATCAGCCACAGCGCATCTACGACAGCAACTCGACGCTGCGTGAGACGCTCGACCTGATTGCGGACGGGTTCTTCTCGAACGGCGATCGCGAGCGCTTCCGCCCGCTCCTGGACTCGCTGCTCACGCGCGACGACTACATGGTGCTGGCCGACTACCAGTCGTACGTGGACTGCCAGGCCCGCGTTGACGATGCCTTCCGCGATCGCGGTGCCTGGACGCGCATGTCGATCCTCAACTCGGCGCGGGTCGGGCAGTTCTCGTCCGACCGCTCGGTCCGCGAGTACTGCCGCGCGATCTGGAACGTCACGCCGCCGGCTCGCCCCTGACGGCCATGACCGTACCGCTCGCCGATCGAACGGAGCGCGCCCGCCGCCTCGACACCGCCACCGCCGCCCCGCTCGGCCCATCGCTCCAGGCGGGCGGCGTGAACTTCAGCGTGTTCTCGAAGCACGCCACCCTCGTCGAGCTGCTGCTGTTCGATGACGAGCAGGCGACGGAGCCGACGGCGGTGCTGCCGCTCCGCGCCCCGTCGAACCGGACGTATCACTACTGGCACGCGCTCGTGCCGCGGCTCGGCGCCGGGCAAATCTACGCATACCGGGCGCACGGTTCGCGGGCGCCGGAGCGAGGCCTGCGCTTCGACGCCGACAAGGTGCTGCTCGATCCCTACGGCCGCGCCGTCGCGGTACCGGACCGCTACGATCGCGCCGCCGCGCGCCGCCCCGGGAGCACCGCCGCGACCGCGATGAAGAGCGTCGTCGTCGATCCCTCGGAGTACGACTGGGATGGCGATCGGCCGCTCGGCCGCCCGTTTGCCGAAACCATCATCTATGAGATGCACGTGCGCGGCTTCACGCGACACGCGAGCTCCGGCGTCGATCCCGCCAGGCGCGGCACGTATGCGGGCGTGGTCGAAAAGATTCCGTATCTCGTCGACCTCGGCGTGACCGCGGTTGAACTGCTGCCCGTCTTCCAGTTCGATCCGCAGGACGCGCCGGGCGGCCGGGTCAACTACTGGGGCTATCAGCCCGTGTCGTTCTTCGCGCCGCATCACGCATACAGCTCGCGGCGGCATCCGCTGGCCGTCCTCGACGAGTTTCGCGACATGGTGAAGGCGCTCCATCGCGCCGGCATCGAGGTGATTCTCGACGTCGTCTTCAATCACACCGCGGAGGGAGGCGCCGACGGGCCGACCGTGGCGTATCGCGGCCTTGCCAACGACGATTACTACATCCTCGACCGGGATCGATCGCGCTACGCCGACTACACGGGCTGCGGCAACACGCTGAACGCGAGCAACTCGATCGTGCGCCGGCTGATCGTCGACAGCCTGCGCTACTGGGTCGCCGAGATGCACGTCGACGGCTTCCGCTTCGATCTCGCGTCGATCCTGTCACGCGATCACGACGGCCGGCCGCTGCCCAATCCGCCGATTCTCTGGGACATCGAATCGGACCCGCTGCTCGCCGGCACGAAGCTGATCGCCGAGGCGTGGGACGCGGCCGGCCTCTACCAGGTGGGCACCTTCGTGGGTGACGCCTGGCAGGAATGGAACGGACGGTTCCGCGACGACATTCGTCGGTTCGTGAAGGGGGACAACGGCTGCGTATCAGGTGTGGCGACGCGCCTGCTGGGCAGCCCGGACGTCTTCGGGCACGAGGAGCGCGAAGCCGAGCAGAGCGTGAACTTCGTCACGTGCCACGACGGTTTCACGCTGAACGATCTGGTGTCGTTCGACGCGAAGCACAACGAGGCGAACGGCGAGGACAATCGCGACGGCGCCAACGATAACCACAGCTGGAACTGCGGCGTGGAAGGACCAACCCGCGACGAGCAGGTGGAGGCGCTCAGAAACCGCCAGGTGAAAAACCTGCTGACGCTGACGCTGCTGGCTGCCGGCACGCCGATGCTGCTCATGGGCGACGAGGTTCGGCGGACGCAGCACGGGAACAACAACGCCTACTGCCAGGACAATGAGTCGAGCTGGTTCGACTGGTCGCTGATCGATCGCCACGCCGACATCCATCGATTCGTGCGCGCGCTGTGCGCCTTCCGGCAGCAGCGCGACGTGGTGTCCGAGCGCGACGCGCTCAGTTTGAACCGGCTGCTGCAGCGCGCGCGCATCACGTGGCACGGCGTGCGGCTCGACGCCCCCGACTGGAGTGAGCACTCGCATGCGCTCGCCTTCACGCTCGAGAGCCTGCACGAACGGTTTCTCTTTCACGTCATGCTGAACGCGTTCTGGGAACCGCTCGCGTTCGAGCTGCCGGATGCGCCCGCATCCGACGAGCAGACGTGGCGGCGCTGCATCGACACGGCACGGCCGTCTCCTGAAGACATCAGCGTCTGGCGCGAGGCACCGCTCGTCGGCGACCGCCACTACCGGCTCGAGCCCCGGTCGATGGTCCTTCTCGCGCGGCGGCTGTCGCCGGGTTCGTCGTAGCCATCCACAGGAGCACACCGTGGAAAAGCTGAAATCAACCGACACCCACACCATCGAGGTCGAAGAACGGCCGCTCGTCGATCGCGAGATGGCGCTCATGCACGCGTACTGGCGTGCCTGCAACTACCTCGCGGTCGGGATGATTTACCTGAAGGCGAACCCGTTGCTGCGCGAGCCGCTCAAGCCCGAGCACGTCAAATACCGGCTGCTCGGCCACTGGGGCGCGAGTCCGGCGCTGTCGTTCGTCTGGGTGCACTTGAACCGGCTGATCGTCAAGCACGATCTCGACGTGCTGTTCGTGGCCGGGCCGGGCCACGGCGCGCCCGGCGTGCTCGGCCCCGCCTACCTCGAAGGCACCTACTCCGAGGTGTATCCCGACAAGAGCCAGGACCTCGAAGGGATGCAGAAGTTCTTCAAGCAGTTCTCGTTTCCCGGTCAGATCGGCAGCCACGTGACCCCGGAGACGCCGGGGTCGATCCACGAAGGCGGCGAGCTGGGTTACAGCCTCTCGCACGCGTACGGGATGGCGTTCGACAACCCCGACTTGATCGTCGCATGCGTTGTCGGCGACGGCGAGGCCGAGACGGGGCCGCTCGCCACGTCGTGGCACGCCAACAAGTTCCTCAACCCGGTGCGAGACGGCGCCGTGCTGCCGATCCTCAACTTGAACGGCTACAAGATCGCGAACCCGACCGTGCTCGCGCGCATCAGCCACGACGAGCTGCGGTCGCTGTTTGTCGGCTACGGCTACACGCCGATCTTCGTCGAAGGCAGCGACCCTGCGGAAATGCATCAGAAGATGGCGGCGGCGCTCGATCAGGCGATCGACGTCATTCGCGGCGAGCAGCAGGCGGCGCGCGCCGCCCGGCACGCCGCTCGTCTGCGCTGGCCGATGATCGTGCTTCGCTCGCCGAAAGGATGGACCGGACCGAAAGAGATCAACGGGCACAAGGTCGAAGGATCGTGGCGCGCTCACCAGGTGCCGTTTGCGGACGTCCGCGACAAGCCAGCCAATCTCGCGCTGCTCGAACAGTGGCTCCGCAGCTACAAGCCTGAGGAGCTGTTCGACGCGCAGGGCACGCTCGTGCCGGAGCTTCGTGCGCTGGCGCCGCGCGGCGCCCGTCGGATGAGCGCGAACCCCCACGCCAACGGCGGCGTGCTCCGCAAGGCCCTCAAGCTGCCGGATATCTCCGACTACGCGATCGACTTGCAGTCGCGAGCCGCGACCCTGCACGAGAACACGAAACCACTGGGCGAGTTCCTGCGCGACGTGCTGAAGCTCAATCCGGACAACTTCCGCGTGTTCGGTCCCGACGAGACCGCATCGAATCGCCTCCAGGCGGTGTACGGCGCGAGCAAGAAGACGTGGCTCGCCGAGACGCTGCCGGAGGATGCCGACGGCGGTGAGCTCGCGGCCGACGGGCGCGTCATGGAAATTCTCTCCGAGCACACGCTCCTGGGCTGGCTCGAAGGGTACGTGCTGACCGGCCGTCACGGGTTCTTCCACACCTACGAGGCCTTCGCGCACGTGATCGACTCGATGGTCAACCAGCACGCGAAGTGGCTGGACATCTCCAAGAACCACGTGCAATGGCGCGCGCCGGTCGCGTCCGCCAACATCCTGCTCTCGTCGACGGTCTGGCGCCAGGACCACAACGGGTTCTCGCACCAGGACCCCGGCTTCATCGATCTCGTGACCAACAAGAGCCCGTCGGTGACGCGCGTCTACCTGCCGCCGGATGCGAACACGCTCTTGTCGGTCGCGGATCACTGCCTGCGCAGCACCGGCTACGTCAACGTGATCATTGCCGACAAGCAGAAGCACTTGCAGTTCACCACCATCGACGAAGCGGCGGTGCACTGCGCGAAGGGACTGGGCATCTGGCCGCGCGCCAGCACCGACGCCGGCGCCGAACCCGACGTCGTACTCGCCTCGTGCGGCGATGTCGCGACGATGGAGGCGCTCGCTGCGGCGGCGATTCTGCGCGAGCGGGTGCCGGACCTGAAGCTGCGCTTCGTCAACGTGGTCGATCTGTTCCGGCTGCAGCCGTCGACCGAGCATCCGCACGGATCGAGCGATCGCGACTTCGACAGCATCTTCACCGCGGACAAGCCGATCATCTTCAACTTCCACGGCTACCCGTGGCTGATTCACAAGCTCGCGTACCGCTTCAAGGGACACGACCACATGCACGTGCGCGGCTACAAGGAGAAAGGAAACATCAACACGCCGCTGGAGCTGGCGATGTTGAACGAGACATCGCGCTTTCACCTCGTCATCGACGTCATCGATCGCGTGCCGTGGCTGCGCACGAAGGGCGCGCACCTGAAAGACGAGATGCGCAACGTGATCATCGACAACATGAGCTACGCGCACGAGCACGGGAGAGATCGAACCGAAATCGCCGAGTGGGTGTGGCCGTATTGATGCGGCCACCTTCCAACTGGAGGACTGTCTCATGCCACGAATGTCAGCCGTCGTATTCGCCTGTGCGGTGACCTGCCTTGCAGTGCCGCGAGTCCACGCGCAGTCCAAGACCATCGAAGGTGAGCGTACGACAACGACCGCGACCGTGGAGGCAATCGAGAAAGCGAGCCGCTCCGTAACCTTGCGGAACGAAAAAGGGGAGCTGCACACCGTCAATGTCGCCAGCGACATCAAGGCCTTCGACGATCTCAAGATCGGCGACACCGTCAACGCGACGTATTACGAGAACATCGTCCTGCGCGTGAAGCAGCCAGGCGAGCCCGACGTCGACACGACCAGCGCGGGTGCGAACAAGGCGGACGGCAAGCCGGCCGGCACC
Source organism: Acidobacteriota bacterium (assembly GCA_046734675.1). GTDB lineage: Bacteria > Acidobacteriota > Vicinamibacteria > Vicinamibacterales > 2-12-FULL-66-21 > QHWT01. The sequence continues at coordinate 5,781 of JBKPRU010000096.1, read as the reverse complement.
GCGGCCGTGCAGCGCACCATCACGGCGACCATCGACAACATCGATCCGGCCGTCCCGTCGATCTCCTTCAAGGGTCCAAACGGGTGGAACTACTCGTCGAAGGTGCACGACAAGAAGGCGCTGCAGCAGGTGAAGGTGGGTGACCGCGTCGACATCACCTGGACGACCGCGATGCTGGTCTCCGTCAGTCCGGCCAAGAAGTAGCGGCCCGGCAAGCATGCCCTTCGCACATCGCCATGCTGTGACGACGGGATGGGGTGCGTGTGTCCTGGCCGCCTGGCTGACCCTGTCGAGTGGCGCGATCGCGCAGGCGCTGCCCTCGTTATCGCAGGCGCCTGCGCCCGCACCAGCGCCTGCCCCCGTCGATGCGCTGGGCCGAAGCACGCCGCGCGGCACGGTGCGCGGCTTTCTCGCTGCCGCGGGCAGGAACGACCACGCGGTCGCGCGCCAGTACCTCAACACGACCCTCGCGGAGAGCGACGGCGAACGGCTCGCGCGCGAGCTGTTCGCCGTCCTCGACGCGCGGCTGCCGCCACGGCTCGCACAGGTCAGCGATGCGCCCGAGGGCTCGCGTGCGAATCCGCTGGCGCCCGACGAAGAGCAGATCGGGACGATTACCGGTCCCTTCGGCGAGGTGCCGGTGAAGGTGCAACGCGTCGACCACGGCACGGGACCGATCTGGCTCTTCTCGAGCGCGACGCTCGAGGCCGTCCCGACGCTCTACGCCGACGTCGTCACCCAGCGCCCGGCGGCGTGGATCCCGCGCGTGCTGAGCGACCATCGCGTCGGCGGCGTGCGCCTGTTCGAATGGATTGGGCTGCTCGTCGGCATCCCGCTGGTCTACTTCGCGACGGTGCTGCTCAATCGCCTGCTGTCGCCGCTGGCCGCGTCCACGCTGGCGCGCCGGCTGGGCGCTTCGGATCGGCCCGCGCGCAACGCGCTGCCGATCCCGGCGCGCCTGCTCCTCATCGCGATTGGCGTTCGGTGGATTGCCGCCGTGTTGCCGCTGTCGCTGCTCATGCGGCAGGTCCTCTCGAGCGCGGCCAGCCTGGTCGTGATCGCGACGCTCGCCTGGCTGGCCATTCTTGGCAACGGTGAAGTCGAAGAGATGCTCGTCCGCCGCGTGCCGCGCGCGAACTATGCGGCGGCGGTGGCGCTGCTGCGTGTCGGACGCCGCGTCGTCGACGTGGTGGTGATCCTGCTCGCGTTGCTGGCGACGCTGCGGCGGCTCGGCGTCGATCCGACGCCCGTGGTCGCCGGACTGGGCGTCGGCGGCATCGCGCTCGCGCTTGCGGCGCAGAAGACGCTCGAGAACGTGATCGCCGGCGCGTCGCTGATCTTCGATCAGGCGGTGCGCGTCGGCGACTTCCTGAGAGTGGGGACGGTCGAGGGCACGGTCGATCACATCGGCCTGCGCTCGACGCGCATTCGTACGCTCGATCGCTCAATCGTCAGCGTCCCGAACGGCCAGATCGCGAACATGAGCCTCGAGACGCTCTCGGCGCGCGACAAGTTCTGGTTCCATCCCATCGTCGCGCTGCGCTACGAGACCACGCCCGATCAACTGCACGCGGTGATCGACGGGCTGCGCGAGAAGCTTACTCGGCATCCTTTGGTCGACTACCAGTCCGTCCGCGTTCGGTTCCTGCGGCTCGGATCGTCCGCACTCGAGGTGGAGGTGTTCGCCTATCTTCTGGCGCGCGACTGGGCGCATTTCCTCGAGCTCCAGGAGCAGCTCCTCTTCGCCATCACCGAGATCGTCGCCGCCGCCGGTACGGCGATCGCGTTCCCATCGCAGACGCTGTACGTGTCGAATCAGACGACCACTCACCTGACTCGAATGCCACCATTCGTGAACTGACGCACACGGCGGGCGCGGACCGCGCCTGTCTGGAAATGCGAGTGGGGCTACTTTGCCGGCGGTATCGAGGGACTGACCGGCGCAGCGGGACGCGGTTCGAACGATCCGCCGAGCGCGAGGTGGAGATTCACGCGCTGCAGGCGCTGCTCGGTACGCGCGTGTACGAGCGACGTGGTCGTCGAGTTCAGCGCCAGTTGTCGCTGCGACACGTAGCGCAGGTCGGTGCTGCCGACGCGGAACTGCGTCCTCACGATGTCGAACGCCCGCTGGTTGTCGCCGAGTGTTTCCGTCAGGATCACGTCGCGTTCACGCGCCGCGATCTCGGCCGCCAGTGCGTTCTCGACTTCCCCGAACGCACGAAGACCGATCGACGCGTAATTCGCGATTGCCTGCTTCTGTTCCGCGGTCCGGATCTCGACCTGCGTTTTGAGCGCACCGCCTCTGAAGATCGGCATGAGCAGGTTGGCGCCCGCGTTCCAGATCGGGTTGTCGCGGTCGGTGAGCACGAACAGGTCGCTCGAGATCGAGCTGACGCCGGTCGTCAGCCCGATCCGGGGCAGACGCGCGGTTTGCGCTTCGTGCATGCGATTGAACGCCGCGGCGACCCGCCGCTCGGCGGCAATCACGTCCGGACGCCGCTCGAGCAGCGTGGATGGCAGCCCTCCCGGGACCGCATCGGGCTGGCGGGGAAGCTGAGGGGTCACGTCGAGTGAGGCCGCGGGATACCTGCCGAGCAGCAGCTCCAGCGATCGAACCGCCTGCTGGCGTGCCAGCTGGATCTGCCGCAACGCGTCGCGGTAGGTTCCGGTCGTCGCACGCGCGACCGAAATGTCTTCCTCGGTGCCGACGCCGACGCGCATCCGGGTCTGCGCGTAGCCGACCAGCGACTCGTTCTCGTGAATGGTCGCGCGCGCCAGTTCTTCCTGCATGCCCGCTTCGGTCGCGAGGAACCAGCTCTTGGCGACTTGCGCCGCCAGCGATTGCCGCGCGTACTCGTAATCCGCCTGCGCCGACTGCGCATCCGCGACCGCGGCCGCCCGGCCGTAGCGGACGCGTCCCCAGAGATCGAGTTCCCACGACGCCGTCAGCACCACGCCTTTCAGACCTGAGTTGTCTCCCGAGAGCTTGCCGCCGCCGCGCGCCAGGAGATCGACCGACGGATACAGGGTCGCCCCCGCCAGCTTCGCGTACAGCTGCGCCTGTTCGACGCGCGCCGCGCTGACGCGCAGATCAGGGTTGTTAGCGAGCGCTTCCGCAACCGCCGCATTCAACTTGTCGTCGCCAAACGTCCCCAGCCAGCTCGCGCTCACGACGCCGGCGGGGATCTCGGGGGCGGACCATGCCGAGGGGACCGTCACCTTCGGCAACGCCTGCTCCTTGAGCGCCTGTGCGTCGGGCGGCTTCTTGAGAACGCATCCGCCCATCGTCGCCAAGACGACGGCAGCGAGAACGAACCACACGCCGCTCGATCGGCGTGTTTGCCAGGAACGACAACGTCGTAGGAGGACCGTCACGATTGGCCTCAGTGTCCCAGGCTGATGCTGTGTTTGATGATGATGTAATCGAGATACGACGACACCCGCAGCAGCACCTTTCGGATGATGTGCAGCAGCGCCAGATGTTCCGTGTAGATGGCCGCCGCGCCCCGCGCGCCGGACGCCAGGAACACGCCTTTGTCGTGGTCGGCGACCACGAGCTTGACCGGAAACCGCCCCGGCGGGGGCACGAACGTGGTGTTCGGCAGATTACCTGACGCGTCGATCTGCCCCTGCCCCTGCCCCTGCGCCCAGATGATCGAGTCCACGTGCGCCTTGATGATCCGCCCGGGATAGGTGTCGAGCGTGATTTCCGCTTCGTTCCCGTTCTCGACCTGGTGCAACTCGTTCTGGCCGAACAGCGCGAAGATCTGATACTCGTTGTCCACGAACGTCATCACCTCATTGAACGGCATCCCCGCGACAAAGAAGCCGGGACGAAGCATGACGTTGACCATCGTGCCGTTGCCCGGCGCGACCACCGTCGTCTGTGAGAGATCCCAGCGGGCGTTTTCGAGCTGGGCACGCGTGGTGTCCACCGTCGCCTGGGATACACGCACCTGGGCCTGCGCCGTTGCGATCTGCGCCTTGACCTGGGCGATAGTCGCGAGATCTCCGCCCTTGACGCGCCCGCTCAATTTTTCTTTGACCTGCTGCTCGGCGGCGCGCGCGGTCGCGAGCTGCGCGGTCAGCTCCTTGACATCGGTCTCCGCCCGCTCGAGATCGAAACGGTTCCCCGCACCGGTCTTGACCAGCTCGGTATTCTGGGTGACACGCGTTTTCGAGAGATCGAGCGATGCCAGCAGCACGCCCACCTGCCCGGTCGCCTGGTTCAACTGCTCGTGCAGCTGACGCTCCGTCGACGTCGCGTCCTCGAGCTTGGCCTCGGTTTCGATGAGCCGTTGGCGGTCGGCTCCGACCTTGGCCTCCTCGGAGACCAGGCGCGCCTCGAGTGAATGCACCTCGTTCTGATATGGCGTCGGATCGATCCGGAACAGCACGTCTCCCTTCTTGACCGGCCGGTTGTTCTCGACTGGCACCTCGATGACCCGTCCGCGAACCTGGGACACGATCGGGACGATGTACTTCACGACCCTGACGTCGGTCGTCGTCGGCGCCATGATGTTCAGCAGAAGCAGCATGATGGCGATGCAGATGATCGGGAATATCGCCACCGCCACCTTCCATGGTGTCGTCCACGGCAGGAGCTTCAGCTTGATGAAGATCAGCCAGACGAAGAACGAGTAGATGCCCAGCAGCAGGACTTCCATTACGCGACCTCGCTCTTGCGGAACTTGGCTTCGAGGGCCGCGACGTCGGCACGAAGGGGCGCCAGCTCACTTGCGGGAAGCGTCGACTCCAGCCGTGCGAGCCGATCGCGCAGGCTCTCGGTCAGCACCGCGTCTTCCTCTGCGTGTTCGCCGAGCGCATCCGGATGTTTGTCGGTGCCGTACGCCATCTTGTGGAACACCGGCTTCGAATACGCCCACAACCACGCGATCGGCCAGAGCAGGCCGCCGAACACCAGCGACAGTAAGCACAGCGTCCGGATCGCTTCGAACTGTGGATGGTGACGCTTATGGGCGATCTTCTCGGGCAGGACATGCACCATCCAGAAGAGGACGATGAGCACGATCGGGACGATGAACAGGATGAAGAGCGCGAGGACGGTCGCGAGCTTGTCTTCGAGCTCCGGGGAGAGGAACGACGCGTGCGCCTCCCCGGGCAGCGCCAGCAGCAGTGACAGGATCGCGACGCCGATGCGCGCGGCGCGGCCGGTCGCCGCGCGCGCGAGGGTCGAGGTGAAACGCGGCGCCATGTGGTTCCCTTTCTTACGTCGTCCCGACCTTGACGGCGGCGCTCAACTGGAACTGCAGGCGAGTCTCCGCCGGAATCTGCAGGTGCTCTTCCCCGCCCGAGGCGACCGCTGCGCCGGTCGCGCCACCGACCGCGGCACCGATGGCCGCGCCGCTGCCGCCGCCGGCAATGCCGCCGACGATTGCTCCAAGCCCGGCGCCTCCGCCGACCTTCCGGGCGGTTTTCTTGCCCTCACCTTTGCCCTTCGTCTCCACGTACTGGGTGGTGACTTCGTAGACCATTCCGCCGAAGGCGATGGTGTTGACCTTCAGCGAGATCTTGTCGCTGCCCTTCATTTTCCCGGACTGCTGCACCTGCACGGCCTGCAGCTGCGCGGTGGCGCCGCGGGGGATCACGATCGAGCCCGACAGCATCACCGGATCGTCGACGATGGCCTTGAAGGTCTGGCCCGCCTGCGACGCGTCCACGTCAATCGTCTGGGTCAGCCGGACGTTGATCATCGTGCCCGCCGGCACGGTCACGGTCGGGCGCGGCGCGGGGGCGGCCGCCGCCGGGGCGGGCTTTGGC
>JBKPRU010000095.1:0-20085 GCA_046734675.1 Acidobacteriota bacterium | reverse complement strand
AAAGAGACGAGGATGGCCTCCATCAACCGGCCGATTCCCGGTGACGGGCACTCACCGAGCAAGAGCAGATAGATGGCCTCGCCGAACGTCAAGCGTCCCATGATCTCGTCGAGCGGGTAGCCGCGGACGAGAATCTTGTTCGGCTCAATGCTGGTCAGCGCGGTCCGCCACTTGCCGTTCGAGTCGCGCGGCTGTGCGCGACGTTCGACCGCAATGGGTTTGCGCGACGGTTTGGTGGTTTCCCCGGCCATGCGCTCGACTCGTTCCTCCTCCGGATGCGCGATAAATCTTACTGCGTTCCGTAGAGCCGGTCACCGAAATCGCCAAGGCCCGGGACGATGAACTTGTGCTCGTTGAGCTCGCGATCGATCACCGGCGTGAAGATGCGGACGTCGGGATAATGCTGCTCGACGAGCCGCACCCCCTCGGGCGCGGCGACGATGCAAATCATGCGGATGTCGCGGGCGCCCGCGTGGTGCAGCACGTCGAGCGCCGCGACCGCGCTCCCGCCGGTCGCGAGCATCGGATCGATCACCAGCACGACCGACGTGTCGAGGCGCGCCGGCAGCTTCGCGTAGTACTGCGACGCGACCGCGGTCGTCTCGTCGCGCTGCAGACCGATGTGGCCGACGCGCGCGGCCGGGATCAGCTGCAAGATCGCATCGAGCATGCCGAGGCCGGCGCGCAGCACCGGGACGACGACGACGTCGGTCGACACCTTCCGTCCGTCCGCGGGTCCGAGCGGCGTCACGACGGTGACCGGCGCGGCCGGCAGATCGCGCGTGGCTTCGGCCGCGAGCAGCAGGCTGATCCGCACCGCCATTCGTCTGAAAATTTCCGTCGCCGTCGACGCATCGCGCAGCGTGACGAGCGCGTCGTGCACGAGCGGATGGTCCACCAAAAAGACTGCCACGCGGGTGAATATATCAGCAGGGTGTCCATTTCCGAAGGTAACGGCGGAGTTTCTCTCAGGAGGTCGTTATAGAATCAGCCCGTCATAATGGCTGTGCGGTTTCTGGTCGTATGGGCTGCGGCGGCCGCGTTCGCGGCGGCCGCGGCGCCGGGTCAGCCTCGCCGGGTCTCGCTCCTCCTCACCAACGGCATCGTCATCACCGAGGACGCGTCGTCGCGGGTCGTCGAGCGCGGCGCGGTGGCAATCGACGGGCGCGACATTGTCGGCGTCGATCGCGTGGACGCGATCGCGTCGCGGTACGCCGGGGCGGAGACGATCGACGTCAACGGTTCGGTGATCATGCCGGGCCTGATCAATACCCACACCCACGCGCCGATGGTGCTGTTCCGCGGCCTCGCCGACGATCTCGCGTTGATGGAGTGGCTGCAGAAGTACATCTTTCCCGCGGAGGCGAAGACGGTCTCACCCGAGTTCGTGCGGGCGGGCACGCGGCTGGCGGCCCTCGAGATGATCGAGTCGGGAACGACGACCTACGCGGACATGTACTACTTCGAGGAGGAGATTGGCCGCGCGACGAAAGCGGCGGGCCTTCGCGGTGTCCTTGGCGAAACGATCATCCGCTTTCCGGTTGCCGATGCCAGGACGCCGGCTGATAGCCTCGCGCGCACCGAGAAGTTCGCCGCCGAGTTCGCCAATGACGACTTGATCACACCGGCCGTGGCGCCGCACGCGATGTATACGCTCGACGCGGCGACGCTGAAAGCGTGCCGCGCGCTTGCGGACAGGCTGCACATCCCGGTCCTCATCCACCTTGCGGAGACGGAGGACGAAGTCAGCGGCGCCCGCAAGGAGCACAACGCGACGCCGACCGAGTACCTCGAGTCACTGCAGTTCTGGGGTCCGCGAACGCTGGCGGCGCACGGCGTCCACCTGACAGCGGCCGACATCGCGATCCTGGCCAGACGCGGCGTCGGCGTGTCGCACAATCCTGAGAGCAACATGAAACTGGCGAGCGGCACCGCGCCGGTCGAGGCGATGCGCCGCGCCGGCATTGCCGTGGGCCTCGGCACGGACGGCGCCGCCAGCAACAACGACCTGGACATGTTCGAGGCGATGCGGCAGGCGGCGTTCCTGCACAAGCTCGTTTCGCGCGATCCGCGCGCCATCCCCGCGACCGCGGCGCTCCGGATGGCGACGATCGACGGCGCGCGTGCGCTCGGGATGGAGAAGGAGATTGGCTCGCTCGAGACCGGAAAGCGGGCCGACGTCATCGTCGTCTCGATGGAGGCGACGCGGCAAACCCCGATGTACGATCCACAGTCGCACCTCGTCTACGTCACGCGCGGCGACGACGTGACGACGACGATCGTGAATGGGAAAATACTGATGCGCGACCGCAAGGTCCTGACCCTGGATCGCCGCGCGGTGATCGCCGAGGCGCAAGCGTTCGCCGCGCGCGTCCGCAACGCGGTGCGCTGAGGCCGCCTCCACACGCTGATGTCGACAATCCTGATTCCAGAGCAGGCGATCCACGAACGCATCCGCGCGATGGCGGCGGAGATCGAGCGCGACTACCCGGCGGGCGACGAGATCCACCTGGTCGCCGTGCTCAAGGGCGGGTTCATGTTCCTCGCGGATCTGGTGCGCGGCATGTCGGCCCACGTGACCATGGATTTCATGGCGCTTTCGAGCTACGGCAAGGGCACCACCTCGTCGGGGCAGGTCCGCGTGCTCAAGGATCTCGACAGCAGCCTCGAGAGCCGCCACGTGATTATCGTCGAGGACATCGTGGACACCGGGCTGACGCTTCATTACCTGCAGGACATCCTCCGCGCCCGTGCGCCGAAAAGCCTGCGCACCGCGTGCCTTCTGAGCAAGCCCTCGCGCCGAAAGGTCGACGTCCCGGTCGACTACATCGGGTTCACGATTGAGGACCGGTTCGTCGTGGGGTACGGCCTCGACTACGCCGAGAAGTACCGCAACCTACCGTACATTGCGGTCCTGGAGGGGGAGTAGCGGACGGCGCCTCACGCCCCCGCCCCTGTCATGGCTCGCACATTCGAAATCATCACGGAAGCCGATGCGCGGCAGATCGACGTCGGCACGACGGTGGAGCTTGCCGCGGGAGGGCACGTCACGCCGCTCGCGCGGGATACCCTCGCGGCGCGCCGTATCACCGTCGTCGCTGCCGGATCGCTCGATGCAGCGCTGCCGCCCGACCTCGCGCCACGCGCGGACATTCGCCGCGTCGCGATCGCGAGCGATCACACCGGGATCGCGATGCGGAAGGCGATCGTGCAGCACCTGCGCGGGCGAGGGCTGGCGATTGACGACATGGGCACCGAGACGACCGCGTCGGTCGATTACCCGGACACGGCGGCGCTGGTGGCGAAGGCCGTCGCCCGAGGCGAGGCGGACGCCGGGATCGTCATCGACGGCGCCGGGATCGGGTCGGCGATCGCCGCGAACAAAATCCGCGGGATCCGCGCCGTGATGTGCCCGGACGAGACCATCGCACGCTACTCACGCGAGCACAACGGCGCGAACGTGCTCACGCTTGGATCGACGCTCCTGCCGGGGCCCGACGCGGCGATTCGCATTGTCGACGTGTGGCTGGCGACGCCGATGAAGGAGGCGCGCTATATTCGCAGGCTGCTGAAGATCCGGCGGCTCGAGGACGCGTTTTAGCCGGTTTTGCGGCTGCTCGCGCGACTCCTGCGTACGTTTCGCGCTCGAGCCGCAGAACGGGAGGCGCGCACAGCGCGCCCGCGAGGAGCGGAGCGGGGCGTTGGGGCCCCCGCGAGCGACGAGCCGAGGTTCGGGGCGAAGCCCCGATCAAATAATGCTCAACCCCAACGACCTGCAGCGCTTGATTGAAATCATCACCGAAGAGGTGATGACGGCATCGCGCCGTCCCCAGGGCACGCCGTCGCAGTGCGCGTGCCACGCCGTGCTGTATGAGTGCTGCCCGGATCGGCTGCGCGGCGTGCTCGACGCCGGGGCATCACGGATCGGCCTGCACGCGTCGGGAGGCGCCGCCGGCACCGTTGCCGACATGATCGATCACACGCTCCTGAAGCCGGACGCCACGCGCAAGGACATCGAGAAGCTCTGTCGCGAAGCGGCGGAGTTCCACTTCGCGACCGTGTGCGTGAACCCGACCTGGGTCGCGCTCTGCGCCGCGCTGCTGCGCGGCACCGGCGTCGGCGTCTGCTCGGTGGTCGGCTTTCCGCTGGGGGCCACCACGCCAGACGTGAAGCACTACGAAACCCGCCGCGCGATTTTCGACGGCGCCACCGAGATCGACATGGTCATCAACATCGGCGCGCTCAAGTCGGGCGACCTGCTGCTGGTCGAGCGCGACATCCAGGCGGTCGTCGGTCCGTGCCGCGAAGCAAACGTGATCAGCAAGGTCATCATCGAAGCGGCGCTCCTGACCGATGACGAGAAGATCGCGGCGTCGACGTTGTCGAAGGCGGCCGCGGCTGACTTCGTGAAGACGTCGACGGGGTTTGCCTCGGGCGGCGCCACCGCCGCGGACGTCGCGCTGATGCGACGGGTGGTCGGCGCGGACATGGGCGTGAAGGCGGCCGGCGGCGTTCGCGATTATGAAGGGCTCAAAGCGATGGTGGCCGCGGGCGCCACGCGCGTGGGCGCCAGCGCCGGCGTGAAGATCGTGCAGGAGTCGAAAGGACAGCAGCCGGCGGCTAGCGTTCCGGCGGGGTACTGACCGCGAGCGTCTGTTTCGGCGACCACATCCGGATGTCGCGGTCCTCGAACGCCTCGAGGATCCGCCGCCGCAGCTCCCGCCCCACATCCCACTGCTTCAGCGGCGCGGTTTTGATCCGCACCTTCAAACGGATGCCCGACTCGTCGAAGCTGTCCACGCCATTGATTTCGATCGGCGCGAGGATGAACGGCTTGTAGCGATCTTCCGCCTGCAGACCGTCGGCGATCTGACGCACGAGCGCCGCGACCGCGTCCACGTTTTCGCCGTAGGCGACCGGCAGGTTGATCACGTAGTAGCTGAAATCCTTGCTGCGGTTGGCCAGCGTCGCAATCGCCCCGTTGGGGATGACGTGGACCGTGCCTTCTTCATCGCGCAGGATCGTGGTCCGCAGGTTGAGTTCTTCGACCACGCCGCCGATGTTGTTGATGGACGCGACGTCGCCGACGCGGACCTGATCCTCGAGGATCATGAAGAAGCCGCCGATCAAGTCGCGGACGAGCGTTTGCGCACCGAAGCCGAGCGCCACGCCGATGATGCCCGCGCCGGTGAGCGCGGGTGAGATGTCGACGCGGAACTCGCGCAGGATCATCAGCGTCGAGATGGCGACGAGCAGCGCGTTGGTCACGCGAGTGAGGGCGCCGCCGAGCGTCCGCGCGCGCTTCGCGCGTTCCAGCGCATCGAGCCCGGTGCCGAGATTCAGATCGTGCTCGAAGCGCTTCACGCCGATCGTGACCATCCGGATCAGCGCATACGCGACGGCAACGATCAGCAGCACGCGCAGGCCCGAATCGAACGCCCACGCGCTCAGCGTGCCGAGGTGCACGCCCGCGCGCGGCCGCAAGCCGACCACTTCGAACGCGGGGAAGAGCAGAACGCCGACGACGAGAAGGAACACGGCCGCGCTGATGAGGCGCAGCGGCGCCCGCACCAGCGGGCTCGAGGTGGCGACGGTGTCGCGCAGCATGCCGCGGAGCGCGTTCGCGACGAACACGCGCGTCACGTGCGCCGCGCCCCAGGCAATCGCCGCCGTCGAGAGGACGGCCAGCCCGAAGAGTCCCCAGTCCACCGGTCCCGAAAATAACCGCCGCCACATTTCCGGGAGCATAACAGACGCCGGCGGGCTATACTTGCCGGCCATTTCCAGGAGGGCCCATGATCTTACGGCGTTACGTGCGTGTTCTGGTGGCGTTTGCCTGCGTTGCACTCCTCATGTCGTCGACGGGATCGGCGCAGCACGCGACGGCGCGTCCAAGCAAAGGGACGGCCGATCACAAGGCGCGCCAGGCGCGTCCGATTCAGCTCGGCGTATCGGGAGGGAACGCGACCGATATCGCCAACGGGTTTTGTTGTTCGGGCACGCTCGGCGCGCTCGTCGCGAAGGGGCAGCAGCAGTTCATTCTCAGCAACACCCACGTGTTCGCCGGTGACGTAGTCGCCGGAGACAACAGCCGTGTCGCGAGTGCCGGCGACGACATCAATCAGGCCGGCCTCGTCGACGTGAGCTGCCGGTACAACGCCGCTGACATCGTGGCAGACCTGACGGACTGGGCGCAGTTCGGACCGAGCAACGTCGACGCGGGCATCGCGCAGGTCCGCGCCGGTCAGGTGCGCAGCGACGGCGCGATTCTCGAAATCGGCACGATCGCAAATACGACCGCGCCGGCGTTCGTGGGGCAGGCGGTCAAGAAGAGTGGAAGGACGACCGGGCTGACCCGCAGTTCCGTCAGCGGCCTGAACGCGACCATCACCGTCGGCTACACCAACGAGTGTGGAGGCGACAGCTTCAACATCACCTACACCGGCCAGGTGCTGATCTCGAACAAGGGCAGTCGGTTCCTGAACAGCGGCGACTCGGGCTCGCTGATGGTCGAAGATATCGCGACCAATCCGCGCGCGGTCGGCCTGCTGTTTGCCGGCAGCAGCTCCGTCGCGGTTGCCAACCCGATCAATGAGGTGCTGAGCTTCTTCGGCGTGACGCTCGTCGGCGGCACTGCCGGCGTCGCCGCCATCACCGCCGCGGAGACGGGACCATCCAGCACCCGCGGGCTCGCGCAGACCATTGCGGTGCAGCAGCGGCACAGCCGCGAACTGCTCGGCGTGCCGGGTGCCATCGGCCACGCCGTAGGCGTCGGCAACAGCCCGGTGATCAAGGTCCTCGTGCAATCGCTGACGCCGCGCGCCCAGGCGGCGGCGCCGCGTCAGATCGAAGGTGTCCCCGTGATCCTCGAGGAGGTCGGCGAGGTCAAAGGCATGCCGTTCTGCAGCAAGGCGCGCTGACGGCCTCAGCGGCTTCCATGCCCGTCCGCGCCGAGCGGCGACTGCCGCGTCATCTCGTCGCGGACGGCCCACAACTCCGGATAGAACTTCACGTCGATCCGCCGGCCGAGCACTTCGACGGGCGTTCCCTGCGTGCCGATCACGTGCCCGCCGATGATCCGTTCGACGACCTTCAAATGGTGAAATCGCCAGACCATCGAGCGCTCGTCCCAGGTGAGGAGCTGTTCCGCCAGCTGATACAGATCTTCGACCTCGTAGCCGCGCCGATACACATCCATCAACCGAACGCCGCGCCGCCCGAGCAGTGCGTCGAACGCCGCGCCGGCAAGAGGCGAGCTCCGGTGCACCTGCTTGAATCCGGGTGAGTCGAATCCGGCGCCATGTCCGAGCGCGGTGCGGACGATGGCGTAGTCGACGGGAGACATGTGTTCGAGCATGTGAATCTGCCCGATCAGCAAAGCCATGCAGTCGGTCGCGCGGCGGAGCAACCGCAGCGCCGCATGCGTCGCATCGGCTTCCATGAGCGAGGTCGCCTGTTCGATCTCCAGGCACGCGAGCTTCAGCCACAGCTCCGCTGACTGGTGCACCGTCTGAAACAGGTGCTCGTCGCGGTGCACGACTTCGTCAGGCGTCTTCTGGAGGGCGAGCAGTTCGTCGGTGCGGAGATACCGCTCGTAGTCCGTCGCCGCCGTGCCCGGCAGGATCGGTTTGTTCAGATCGTCCATGAGCGGATTAACTGATGGCGGAGAGTTGCGAAGTCGCGGCCGGGGAGACCGCCGCCTGCAGCGGCAGCCGCAGGCTCGCGCGGCAGCCGATCCGATCCTCGCGGTTCGCGAGAATCAGGCTTCCGCCGTGCGCTTCGGCGATCTGCCGGCTCAGAACGAGACCGATCCCCGACCCGCCCGGTTTCGTCGTGAAGAACGGGACGAACAGATTGCCGGTGTTCGAGAGCCCCGGCCCTTCGTCCTCCACCCACAGCTCCATCGTCGGTGGCGACGATCCCGGCAACTTCTGCCAGCCGATCCGAATCCCGCCGCCGGTCTCGCGCACGGCGTCGAGGGCGTTGCGAACGAGATTGATTAGCAGCTGCTCGAGCTGATCGCTGTCGCCGTGAACCGTGAGGCGCGGGCCGCCGGCGATCTGCACGTTGTGTCCCTTCTCGAGCGTCACGACCCGATCGATGATCGCGGCGACGTCGAGCGGCGCCAGCTTGGGCGGCGGGAGCTTCGCGAGGCGCGCGTATGCGCTCATGAAGCGGCTGAGCGATTCGGACCGGGACGCGATGACGCCGAGGCCACGCTGGACGTCGTCGCGCCAGTCGGACGGAGGCGGATCGCGTTCGAGAATCGTCGCGAGGCTTCCCGCGATCGATTTGATCGGCGCGAGCGAGTTGTTCATTTCGTGCCCGATGACGCGTATCAGCCGCTGCCAGGCCTGGCGCTCTTCTTCGCGGAGCGGCTGGCTCAGGTCTGACAGCACCAGCAGCTCGTGCGGGCGGCCGCCCTGGCGAAACGAGCTGCGGCGAATCTCCCATCGTCCGACGCCGCCGGGGAACGCCGTGTTGATGACGCGCGGCGCCTCGCCGGCCAGGCAGTCCTCGAGCCCGAGATCCTCGGCACGCCGCCCGAGCAGCCGTTCCGCCGTTTGACTGAGCAGCCGCGCCCCCGCGCGATTCACGAACTTCAGTTCCTGCTCTTCATCGAACGTGAACACGGCCACCTCGATCTCCGCCATCACCTTGCGGAGGAGCGTCGTCGCTTCGAGCGCATCGAGACGCTGGTGGCGAAGCGTCTCGACCAGCGTGTTCACCTCGATCATGACCTCGCCGAGCGGATCGCCGCCGCGGGCGCCGCGGGCGCGGATCGAGAAGTCCCCTTCGCCGAGCGCGGCGAGCAGGTTCGAAAGGGTCTGCAGCGGAAGGACGACGCGCTCGCGCAGTGCGAACGCAAACCCGAGACAGAACGCGACGATGACGACGGTGAGGGTCCACTGGACCTTGGGGGTGTAATCGCCGGTCCAGAGGAAGATGAGCGAGATCAGCGCGCCGGGCAGCGCCGACGCCAGCGCCATCAGCAGGATGCGCCGATCGTGACTCAGGCGAGGCTCGCGGGGGCGGATGGTGGCCATGTCAATGCTGAATGCCGGACGGCTGAACGCCGAGGCCGGCATTCAGCGGTCCGCACTCAGCATTTTACAAGCCGTACCGCTGGAGGCGGCGGTAGAGGGCGCTGCGGCTCAAACCCAACGCCTTGGCGGCCTGGCTGACGTTGCCGTCGAAGCGCGTCATCGCCTTCTTGATCAGGAAGCACTCGACGTCTTCGAGGCTCATGTCCTCGAGGCGTCCCGCCGCTTCCTTGTTGCCGCGCAGGCCGAGATCGCCCGGCTTGACGAGCGGCCCGGCGGCCATGAGCACCGCGCGCTCGACGGCGTGATCGAGCTCGCGGACGTTGCCGGGCCAGCTGTGCTCGAGCAGCATCTGCATCGCGCCGCTCTCGAAGCCGGTGAGCCGCTTGCGATAGCGCTGCGCGTGCTGCCGGAGGAAGTGCTGCGCCAGCAGCGGCAGGTCTTCGCGGCGGTCGCGCAGCGGCGGCAGGCGAATCTCGATCGTGTTGAGGCGGAACAGCAGGTCCTGGCGGAACTTGCCCCCGGCCACTTCCTCGGCGACGTTGGCGTTGGTGGCCGAGATGATGCGCACGTCGACGCGGCGCGTCCGCGAAGATCCGAGCCGCTCGAACTCGCCGGTCTCGATGACGCGCAGCAGCTTCGCCTGCTGGCTGAGGGGCACGTTCGCGATCTCGTCGAGGAACAGCGTCCCGAGGTCCGCCAGCTCGAAGCGGCCGACCCGATCGCTCTTGGCATCGGTGAACGCGCCGCGCACGTGGCCGAAGAGCTCGCTCTCGAATACGCCTTCCGACACGCCACCCGAATTGACGATCACCATCGGCCGCGAAGCGCGGCTCGAGACGGCATGCAGCGCCCGCGCGACCACGCCTTTACCGGTGCCGTTCTCGCCGAGCACCAGCACGTTGGCGTCCGACGGCCCGACGCGCGAGATCACCTGCAGCACGTTCTGCATGGAGGGCGACTCGGCGATCAACTTCGGCATCCCCTCGCCGCGGAGCAGCGAGTTCTCCGCTTCGAGCCGCTGCCCCTTGCGGAGCGCCTGACTGAGCTCGATCTGCGTGCGGATGATCGCGAGCAGCCGCGCGTTGTCCCACGGCTTCTGGATGAAGTCGCGCGCGCCCCGCCGCATCGCCTCGACGGCCACTTCCACGCTGCCCCAGGCGGTCATGACGACGACTGGCAGCGTCGGATCGATCCCCTGAATGCGCGAGAGCAGGTTCAGGCCTTCTTCGCCCGAGGTCGTGTCGCGCGCGTAGTTCAAGTCGATCAACGCGACGTCGAACTCACGCGCTTCGATGGCGGCAAGGACACCGGCGGGCGACGAGGCGGTCTCGAGATGGAACCCTTCGGCTTTGAGCAGCAGCCGCAGCGCTTCGAGCACGTCGGCCTGGTCGTCCGCAATGAGCACGCGCGGGCTCTCCGGCCGGTGCACGTGCCGTGCGCCTTCCGGCGAATCGCCGCGCTGGTCTTTGAGATGGTCCGTAATGAGCATAGGTGATTGGGAGTGCCTCGAGCCCCGAGGCTTACTCGGTTCTCAGCGCAATCAACGGGTCGATGCGGGTGGCGCGGCGCGCCGGGATGTAGCTGGCCAGCATGGCGATTCCGCCGAGGACCGCCGCGGTTGCGACGTAGGTCACGGGGTCGTGCGGGTCGACGCCGACGACCACCGCCCCCGCGAAGCCGGCGGCGACGTAGGCGACGACCAGGCCAATCACCAGCCCGATGCCCACCAGCGCCATGCCGTGGCCGAGCACGAGCGCCAGCACGTTCGACGGCTGCGCGCCGAGCGCCATGCGGACGCCAATCTCGCGCGTGCGCTGCGACACCGAGTAGCTGGCCACGCCGTACAACCCGATCGACGCGAGCAGCAGCGCGAGCACCCCGAAAACGGTCAGCAGCACCACGTTCATGCGCTGCGGCTGGAGCGACTGCGAGACCTGCTCCTCGAGCGTGCGCACGTTGAAGAGCGACAGCGTCGAGTCGAGCCGCTGCACTTCGGCGCGTACAGCCCCGGCGAGCGACGCCGCGTCGCCGGACGTGCGGACGTGCAGCGCTGCCGCCGGCGTGTAGTTCTGCAGGAGCGGCTGGTAGATGAAGGGTTGCGGGTCTTCGGCAACGCCGTTGTACTTGCTGTCGCGCGACACGCCAATCACGGTCGTGTAGTCCTTGTCGCCGAAGAATTTGAACCGCTTGCCGATCGGCTCGTCGTTCTTCCAGAACTGCTGCGCCATCGTCTGGTTGATGATGACGACTTTGGGAGAGGTGGCTGTGTCGGCGCGGCTGAAATCACGCCCGCGGACGATCGCGATCCCGATCGTCTGGAAGTAGCCCATGCCGACGGTGTTCACCTGCACCAGAATGCGATCGCGCGTCGTCGAGTCCGCCCCCTCGGGAAAGACACTGCGTAAGAACCCACCCGCGAGCGGCGGGTTCTGCGCGATGGCCGCGCCCATGACGCCGGGCAGCGAGGCGGCGCGCTCCGCGATCTGCTCGAAGAACACCTGGCCGCGCTCCTCCGTATAACCTTCGCGTCCGAGATTGAAGTTCATGACGAGGACGCCGTCGGTCACGAAGCCCGGATCGATCTGCTGCGCATGGCGAAGGTCTCGCAGGAACAGCGCTGCCGCGACCAGCGCGACGAGCGATGCCGCCACCTGCGCGACGACGAGCAGCTGGCGCAGCGTGAGATACGCCATGATTCCGCGTCCGCCGGAGCCCGAAGGCACGAGCTCGTTCTTGAGCACGGGCACGACGTCTGCCTTCGATGCCTGGATCGCCGGGGCGAGGCCGAAGAGGATACCGGTCGCAATCGCCAGCAGCGCCGTGAAGCCGAGGACGCGCGGATCGAGCGACAGCGTGTCGTCGATCGGGAAGGGCAGCGGCAGATCGGCGCCGGCCAGCGCGCTCAAACACCAGTAGGCGAGCAGCAGGCCCAGCGCGCCGCCCGCAACCGCGAGCAGCAGGCTCTCGGTCAGCAGCTGGCGAATGAGCCGAACGCGCTTGGCGCCGAGCGCGAGCCGGATCGCGACCTCCCGGCGGCGCTTCGACGCGCGCGCGAGCAGCAGGTTCGCGATGTTCGCGCAGGCAATCAGCAGCACGATCCCGACGACGATCATCAGGATCGAGGACAGGCGTAAGACGATGTTCGGTCCCTGACCGTTGGGATTGAGCCGCGCGTCAAGGAGCGAGACCGCGGTTGCGCTCCGCCCCTTGTTGTCGACCGGGAACGCCTGCTCGAGATTCGCAAACACCGTCCGCAAGTTGGAGCGCGCCTGCTCGGGCGTCACGCCCGGCTTCAGCCGCCCGATCCCGAACAGGAACAGGCCGCGCCGGGTCTCGTACCAGTCGAAGCCTGGTTGCAGCACGTTGTGCATCGAGAGCGGCGCCCACAGCGACGGCCCGCCGCCGAGGAGCGTGCCCGCGAAGTTCTTCGGCGCCACGCCGACCACGGTGAAGGCCGTGCGGTTGAGCGTCAGCTTCTTGCCGATAATGCTGGGATCGGTCCCGAGCGTGCGCTCCCAGAAGCCGTGGCTGATCACCACGACTTCCGTCGCCGAGTTCTCTTCCTCGGGCAGGAACCCGCGCCCGAGCACCGGCTGCGTGCCGAGCAGCGAGAAGTAGTTCGCCGTCACGAGCTGAATCGGGATCTGCTCCGACTCTTTTCCGGTGCTGTAGTTCGCCTGCGCGAAGGTGAAGGCGGCCATGCCGCTGAAGGCCGAGTTCTGTGCGCGCAGGTCCTTGAAATTGAGGTGGGAGATCGGCAGGTTGCCGGGATTTCGCTGATCGGTCGTCGACACCGACATCAGCGAAGGCGCATCGCTGACCGGCAGGGGACGGAGCAGGACCGCGTTGACCAGCGAGAAGATCGCGGTGTTGGCGCCAATGCCGAGCGCCAGCGACAGCACCGCGACGATGGTGAATCCCGGACTCTTGGCGAGCGTGCGGATCCCGTAGCGGACGTCTTGGAACATAAAGCTCCCAGCTTCCAGCCGCCAGCTTCCAGCCCGCCAGCTACCAGCTAGTGCCGATGAGTGGCGATGCCACGGTCAGCTGGGAGCTGGAAGCTGGCAGCTGGCGACTGACTAATGGGCGACGTCGAAGCCGCTCTCTTCGAGTTCCTTCTCGGCGCGCTTGCTGCCGTCCTCTTCGAGCACGCGACCGTCGAACAGGTGGATCGAACGATCGGCGTGGCGCGCATAACGCGGGTCGTGCGTGACCATGCAGATGGTCGCGCCTTCACGATGCAGCTCGCGGAGCAGCTCCATGACCGCTTCGCCGTTCTTCGAATCGAGGTTTCCGGTCGGCTCGTCCGCGAGCAGGATCGACGGCGATCCCGCCACCGCGCGGGCGACCGCGACGCGCTGCTGCTGACCGCCGGAGAGCTGGCTGGGCAGGTGCTTCGCCCGGTGGGCCATGCCGACCTTCTCGAGCGCGGCCATCACGCGCTCTTTGCGCTCGGTCGACTTCATCCCGCGATAGGTGAGCGGCAGCTCGACGTTCTCGTAGACGTTGAGATCGCCGATCAGATTGAAGCTCTGAAAGATGAAGCCGATCTCGCGGTTGCGCACGCGCGCGCGCTCCGACAGCGGCAGCGACGCGACCTCCTTGCCGTTGAGGATGTAGCGCCCTTCGGTCGGCGAGTCGAGCAGCCCGAGGATCGAGAGCAGCGTCGACTTACCGCACCCCGACGGTCCGGCAATCGCGATGTACTCGCCGCTCTTGATTTCGAGATGGATCCCCGCGAGGGCGTGCGTCTCGACCTCGTCGGTGAAGAAGACTTTCGTGACCCCGTCGAGGTGAATCAGCGTTTGGGCGGACGTGTTCATCGTGGCTCCTCTGAAAAAAAGCTACCAGCCTTCAGCCTCCAGCCTCCAGCGACGGCCAGCGAGAAGCTGGCGGCTGGAAGCTGGCAGCTTCATCTCAATTGCACGCGGTCGAATGAGTCGTACTGCGACATGTCGGACAGAATCACCTGGTCGCCGGGCTGCAGGCCGTCGACCACTTCGATCGTGTTGACCGAGGCCTTTCCAAGCTTGACGTTCGTCCGAACGGCTTCCCCGGTCGGTGTCACCTTGAAGATGCCCACGGTGCTGTTCTCTTGCCCGAACGCCGGACGTCCGACGAAGACGATGTTCGTGAGGCGTTCGAGCTGGATCGTGCCGTCGACGCTCAGATCCGGGCGCGCGCCGGCCGGCAGCGGTTCGTCCATGATCACGTCGACGCCGACGGTGCCGCCCTGGGAGGCCGGGTCGATGCGTGTGACGTGTCCCTTGACGACGCCGTTGCGCGTGTCGACCTCGGCGTACTGGCCGATGTGGATGTCCTTCGTCTGTGTTTCGGCGATCCGCAGTTCCGCCTTCAGGTTTGCCGGGTTCGCGACGCGCGCGAGGTTGGTGCCCGGCGCGACCTGGGCGCCTCGTTCTACTGGCACGAGCTGCAGAATCCCGGACATGCCGGCCTTCACCTTGAGGTCTTCGAGCTGCTGCCGCCGCAGCTCCCATGCCGCCCGACGCTGGTTGACGTCCGCTTCCTGCGGCGCGAGCTGCGAGGTAATGCCGGCACGGGTGATCTCGAGACGGCGCTGGGCGATGGCGAGGCGATTCTTCAGCTCCTCGGCGAGCCCGCGCTTCTGCTTCAACTGAAGATCCGAGACCAAACCCTCCTTCGCGAGCTGCTCGTTGGCCTCGAGATCGAGCGCGGCCTGCTTGTAGCTGGCCTCGACGTTCGCGACGTCCGATTCCTGCGCGAGCGTCGCGCTTTGCAGCTCCGCTCTCCTGTTCTCGTAGGCGGCCTGCGCCGCCTGATACGCGAGCTGCGCGTCGCGGACCGACTGCTCCAACTCCGGATTGCTCAATTCGAGGATGACCGTCGTCGGCGTGACCTGCGCGCCGGGGCGGAGCACGATGCGCTCGACGCGACCCTGCGTCTGCGCCGGAATCCAGCGGATGTCTTCGGGGACGAGCGTGCCCGAGCCGCGCACCTGCCGCGTGAAGTCGCCGCGTTTCACGGTGTCGACCCACACGACAGCGCGGTCCACCGTCGGTGCCGCGGGCTTGAGCCGCGAGACGCCGACCGAGATGAGGACGATCGCGAGGATGGCCACACCACCATAGATCGCCCGGCGAATCTTCTTCTTCCGGGCTTGCGACGGACGAGCGATATCAACCATGTGTTGCTGCCTCTACAGAAACCGGCCGCCGGCCTCCTGCGAATCGGTTCGGCGTCGCAACGCGGGATGCGTGCGGGGCGCCCGATCGAGGGCTCAGCCGGCGTTTAGGACACGTGCGCTTCCAACCAGATAAGCAAAAGCTCGTGCCACGCCGGAGCCGCTGCAAACTTCCTTGTGTTTCTTGCGTTTACGTGTCCGGACGATCGGCGCGGCGAGTATCAGCATGACCGCTGGCGGAATCGCGGCGTCCCACAACCGGTCAGTGGACCGCGTCCGTTCGTGTCCACGTCGGAGCATTGGACGAGAGTCGTCGCGTCTGGGTTTGCAATAAGTTAGGGAAATATATTTTGTTTTGACAAAACAACGCAAGTTCGGCGATGCTGCGCCGCGTGAACGCGCGCGACGCCGTCCTCGCTTTCTATCCCCGCATCTATTTCGCGTGTCATACGCGGCACGTCCGCGACCCGCAGACCGAGCGTCTGCTCAGCCGCCACCAGGCGAGCATCCTCGATCACCTCGACGAGCTCGAGCCGACGACGGTCCTGGAGCTGGCGCGGCACATGGGGGTCACGGCCGCGACGATGTCGCTGGCGATCGATCGGCTGGAGCGGAAGGGATACGTCGCGCGGCTGCGGGACGCCACCGATCGGCGGCGCGTCCACGTGCGCTTGACGACGGCGGGGGTGCGCGTGCGCGACGCGAGCTCGGTGCTCGATCCCGGGCGCGTCGATGCGATGCTCGCGCGGCTTACTGAAGACGAGCGCGCCCGCGCGATTCACGGCCTCGAGCTGCTCGCGCGCGCCGCCGGCGCCGAGATGCGCGCGCGCGCCGAGGACGGTGGACGGAGGACGGAGGCGGGATAGAGGAAGACGGAAGGCAGAAGGCCCCGAGCTCGCGATTCCACGTAGGGCGGGTCTTCAGACCCGCCGGGAGCGCCTGCGGCCCGCGCGAGGCGACGGAGTGAAGTCCGGCGGAACCGGACCGCCGAGCGCGAGCGCGTGGGGGTGGGGGCCCCGCGCGCACGAAGAAATGAGGACAGCGATGTACTGGGTGATCTGGATCGTCGTCGCGCTGGTGCTCATCGTTGCGATCGTCGCGCTCGTCGGCTCGCGACTTCCGGTCGCGCACAGCGTGACGACGACGGTCACGATCCCGCTCGCGCCCGAGGCACTGTACACGACGCTGTCCGATGTCGATCGCTACCCGGCGTGGCGGAAAGAGGTGAAACGGATCGAACGGCTGGCGGATCGCAACGGCATGCCCGCGTGGATCGAACACACGTCGAGCGACAAACTCCCGCTGGCGTTCGAACGCATGGAACGCCCGTCGCTGCTCGTCACCCGCATCACCGATCCCGCGCTCCCGTTCGGCGGCACGTGGACGTATCGCATCATGCCCGTGCAGGGTGGATCGCAGCTGTCGATCACTGAGGACGGTGAGGTCTACAACGTGATGTTCAGGTTCATGGCCCGGTTCGTCTTCGGCCACACGGCGACGATCGACAGCGTCTTTCGACATCTGCAGGAAGCTGCTACCCGCGGAGTACCGGGATGAAGGACACGGGCAGCACGCGTCCGCGCATCGACAAGCTGGGCGTCAAGCCGCAGCACGACGTCCTCCTCCTCGGCATCGAAGACGATGCGGTGTTCGTCGCCGAGTTGACGGCGCGCGGCGCGAACGTGCGGACGCGCGGGGACACGGCCGCGGATCTCATCTTCGCGACGTTCCGTCACCGCAACGATCTGCGTCGGCTCGCGTCGCTCGTGCCGCGCCTGAAGGCAGACGGCGCCCTGTGGACGCTCCGTCCGAAAGGGTCGAAGGACCTGAGCGAGACCGAGATGATGCAAGCGGGCCAGGCGGCCGGCCTGGTCGACGTAAAGGTGGTCAGCTTCTCGCCCGAGCTGACGGCGGAGAAGTTTGTCATTCCGGTGGCGAAACGAGCAGCACATCGTCCTTCTGCTGCTTCACCTCGTAGGTCCGGATCTTCTTCTTCGCGGGGCCGGACCTGACCTCGCCGGTGGTGCAGTCGAACTGCGACCCGTGCCAGAGGCACTGGACGGCGCCGTCGATGCAGACGCCGTCAGCCAGCGAGCCGCCGCGATGCGTACACCCGTCGTCGAACGCCTGGTAACCGCGGCCGGTGCGGGCGAGCACCAGTCGACGCCCGTTGACGATCACCAGCTTCATCTGATCGCGCTCCAATTCATCGGCGCGCGCGATCACCACCGGCTTACCGGCGGGCGCGGTGATACGCGCCTCGCTCCACTTGCCGGCGTTGGCGTGTCGATGGTCGACGCTAATCAGGTTGCGCGTGACCAGTGTGCCGCCGAGGGTGCCGGAGTAAATCAACGCAGCGACCGCGATGAGTTCGAGCGCGAGCGTGAGGACGGTCACGCTGCCGGCGCGACGCAGGTCCCACACGATCGCGAACACCACGATCGCGCTGACGTTGAGGATCCCATGCTGCAGCGCGCGCTTTCTTCCCGAACTCGCCGGCGGCACGCGCATCAGAAAGTCGAGCACGCCGGGCACGGCGGCAACGAGGCCGCTGAGGATCCCGAGTTGCAGCAGATGAAAGCCGGTGATGGCCCACGCGGGACGCGAGAGGAGTCTGCTCGCCGCATCGAACAGCAGGGCTGTCGGCAGGAAGGCAAACGGAAACGGAATGAGCGCGGGATGGATCGGGTGACCCTTGACGTTGGCAAAGCTCTTCATTCATCCTCGCTGGGTGTCGAAAGCAACAGAAAGGGCGTGCGATAATCCACGGCTGGTATGAGCGACATCAGCGATCGCCTGCTAACCGAACTGGTGGATGCAGTCAAGGACATACTGCGCAAAGAGCAGTCGGACCGCCTGCGCGACATCTATCTGGTTGGCGACATCGACAAGGACAGTGCGCGCATCAGCATCGAGCGGTTCCGTGAGCTGGCCAACGACAGCAAGCGTCCGATCACGATGTACATCAACAGCGCCGGCGGCAACGTGACCGATGGCCTGGCGCTGCACGATGCCATCCGTCAACTGGTGCTCAGCGGGATCGAAGTGACCATCGTGGTCCAGGGGATGGCGTACTCGATGGGTTCTGTGGTCCTGCAGGCGGCGAGTCCGGGCCGCCGGCTCGCGTTTCCTCATTCGTGGATCATGATCCATGAGCCCGCGAAGTGGGCCGGGTGGCAATCGACGACAGCGGCCGCGCAACACCTCGACCGCCTGAAGCAAATGCAGAGCCAGATCTACCGCATCCTCGCCGATCGATCGGGGAAGCCGCTGCGGCAGATCATCCGCGATACGAAGCGCACCGACTTCTATCTCGATGCGAACAAGGCGCGCGAATACGGGCTCATTGACGGCGTGCTCGGCGAGCTTGCCGCGCCCGTGCCTGACAAAGAAGAGTTGGAACAAACCCCGTCTGCGAGCTGAGTCTGCCGCAGCGCCGCCGTGGCACGGGCGTTGCGACGTGCAGTTCAGATAGGTGTGCGTCTACACACACCGCGCGGGGAGCAACGGGGTAATGACGAGAGGGTCCGGACCGTATCCATTTCCGACACTGCCGGGACCCGTCCGTCAGTTCGTGGCGATTGCCGGAGCGATCGTCATCTACTTCGCCGCGCGCTCGCCCACCACGGTCCTCGATGAGGGCGGGCTCTTTCTTCTCCTCAGCGTCCTCGTGCTTGGCAGCGCGTGGTTCGCCGGTACCGGGGCGGCGCTTGCCGTCACGGTGCTCGGCGCGATCATCGGTGCCGCGACCGCGGAGCCGACCCAGGCGACTGCCGCCGTTCACACTCATCTCGCGCTGTTCGTTCTCGACGGCCTGCTGCTGACCGCGCTCGTCGCGGAGTTACGGCGCGCGAGACGGATCGCCGAACGCGAGGCGCGCATCGCGCACGCGTCGCGGCTCGAAGGTGAAGCCGCAAGCCGGCTCAAAGACGAGTTCCTGGCCACGATCTCCCACGAACTGCGGACGCCGTTGAACGCGGTGCTCGGATGGGTGCACCTGATTCGCACCGGGAAGCTCGATGATGTGACCTCGCAGCGCGGGTTCGAATCGATCGAACGCAACGTGCGGCTGCAGGCGCAGCTGACCTCCGATCTGCTCGACATTTCGAAAGCGCTCACCGGCAAGCTGCGCATCGACAGCCGGCCCGTGTCCCTGCGGGCCGTCGTCAATGAGGCGATGTCGGCGGTCTCGGCCGCGGCGGACGCGAAGGACGTGCGCGTCAACGTGGCCGCGCCGGATGCGCCGGTCGTGGTGCGCGGCGACGTCGATCGCCTGCGGCAAGTCGTGTGGCACCTCCTCGCGAACGCGATCAAGTTCACGCCGCGTGGCGGGGCCGTGCAGGTGTCGATCGAGGGCGGCGACTCGGCGTGCATCACCGTGCGCGACAACGGACCGGGGATCGATCCGGAGTTCCTGCCGCGCATCTTCGATCGGTTCACGCAGGCAGACCCGTCGCCCACGCGGGCGGCGGGCGGCCTCGGCGTCGGTCTCTCGTTGGTGCGCGAGATCGTCGAGCGCCACGCCGGTGACATCCAAGTACGGAACGAGGCGGGCGGACGCGGCGCAGTCTTCACGGTCAGGCTGCCGCTCCATAAAGAGGATCAGGCGGTGCGGCCACTCGTGCGCGCGCCGCTCCATCCAGCCGTCAGCTCGCCGCCGCTCGACGGCATTCGCGTCCTCGTCCTCGACCGCGATCGCGACGGCCGCGAGCTGCTATCGGTCGTGCTCGGACAGCGCGGCGCGGTCGTGCGGGTCGTCGATACGATCGACGAGGCGCTCGAGTCGCTCGAGGCCTGGCGCCCTGACGTGCTGATCAGCGACGCCGTGTCGCCGGATCGCGATTCCTACTCGGTCGTCGCGAAGGTGCAGACGCT
>JBKPRU010000094.1:0-8001 GCA_046734675.1 Acidobacteriota bacterium | reverse complement strand
GCTCGCGCATGATCACCGGTTCGCTTCGCCGCGCCCTGAAGACGGCGCGCGATCTTGACACCCGCCTCGCCCGGCGCAGCGGCCGCCGCCGCGTGCTCGTCGACGCGCGCACGGGTGTCAATTTCACGATGATCGCGCCGGTCTACCGCGCGATGCGTCACGACCCGCGGGTCGAGTTCTGGTTCACCGCCAGCGAAGAGCCCGAGCGGCTCGCCGAGATTTATCACGAGGCGGCCGGCGTCCGGCTCGTGCATCCACGGCGCGCCGCCTGGATGAAGTTCGACGCCTACGTCGCCTCGGATTTCATGTGGGCCACGCTGCCGCGCGGCACGTGCCGCATCCAGGTCTTTCACGGCGTCGGTGGCAAGTACGGGTTCGACGCCCCTGATGCGCCGATGCACGAGTGGGATCGCCTGTTCTTCGTGAACGAGCGTCGCCTTCGCAACTACATCCGCGCCGGCGCCATCGCGCCGGACAGTCCCGCGATACGGCTCGTCGGCATGCCGAAGGCGGATTGCCTCGTCGATGAAACGTTCAGCCGTGACGCCGTGCTGGAGGAGCTGGGCCTCGACCCGTCCCTGCCGAGCGTGCTCTATGCGCCGACGTGGTCGCCGGCGTCGTCACTGAACGCGATGGGAGTGGAGCTGGTCGAGCGGCTGCTCGATCGGCCGATCAACGTCATCGTGAAGCTGCATGATCGTTCCTGCGATCTGCGGCCGTTCTACTCTGGCGGCATCGATTGGGTCGCGACGCTCCAGCCCGTACTGCGGGGACGCCGCGGCGTGATCGCGCCCGGGCACGATATTTCGCCGTACCTGGTCGCCGCCGATCTGATGATCACGGATCACAGCTCCGCCGGATTCGAGTTCCTCCTCCGGGATCGTCCGCTCGTCCGCATTCACCGGCCGGAACTGCTGCAGCTGGCCAACGTCCATCCCGACTACGCGGCGCTGCTCGCCTCGGTCTCCGAATCGGTCGACACGGCCGCGCAGGCGCTCGATGCCATCGATCGCGGGCTTGCGGATCCATCGCGGCGCAGCGACGAACGCCGCGCCGTCGCCGCCGACCTCTTCTATCGCCCCGGCGGCGCGACCGCGCGCGCCGTTCAGTATCTCTACGAAGCCATGGCGCTCGCACCCGTTTCCGCCGTCGCGCCGGCGCACCAGGAGGTCACGTGGCAACCGTCAGCGTGATCATGCCGGCGTATAACGTGGCCCCCTACGTCGGGGCGGCCGTCGAGTCCGCCTGCGCGCAGACCTTCGGCGACCTCGAGGTCCTCGTCGTCGACGATGGGTCGACGGACGCGACCGCGGAGATCGTCGCGGCGATCTCGCGCCGCGATCCGCGGGTGCGGCTGCTCCGGAAATCCAACGGCGGGATCTCGACCGCGCGCAACCTTGCGTTGAATGCGGCGACCGGACGATATCTCGCGCTGCTCGACAGCGACGACACGTGGGATCCGGAGTATCTCGAGGCGCAGGTCGCGCTACTCGACGGGCGCCCTGAAGTTGCCGTCGTGACCGGGAACGCGCGATTCCTGGGCAGCCGGCTCGACGGGCAGCCCGCACGCCCATGGCCCGATCCGCGGCCCGAGCCCGACCTGTCGTCGATACTCGCCGACGAGGAGTCGATCTTCATCATGTCGATCTTCCGCTGCGAGGTGTTCGAGCGAATCGGCGGGTTCGACGAATCGATGCGCACGAACGAGGATTACGACTACTGGCTGCGCGCGGCGATTGCCGGATTCCGGTTCGCACGCAACGATCGCCCGCTCGGCCACTACCGCCGCCGCGACGACAGCCTGTCGGCGACCGAAGAGCGCATGGTGCGCGGCATCCTGCGCGTGTATCGCAAGACGGCGCCGTCACTGGCGGACCGCCCGCACGAGCGCCGTATCCTCGAGCGGCAGATCGACAAATTCGAGGTCCAGCTGCTTCGTCTCGAAATCGGCGCGGCGATCGCCGCATCTGATCTCGCGCGAGCTGCCGAACGACTCGACGTGCTGCACACGCGCCGGCCCAACCTCTCGATCGCCCTTGCGCGCGCGATGGCGCACTGGACGCCAGGGCTGCTCGCCCGTGCCTATCGCGTCCGGCGCCAGCGCCGAGAGCTTCGTCTTGCCAGACCGCAACTGACATGAAGTACTCAGTCGTCATCGCCACCTACAACCGCGCCGCCGACCTGCGCGACACGCTGGCGAGCCTCGCCGGCCTGCGCCCGTCCGGCGACTGGGAAGCGATCGTCGTCGACAACAACTCGCCGGACGATACCCGAGCGGTTGTCGAGTCGGCCGCGGCGACGTTTCCGGCGCCGCTCCACTACGTCTTCGAGCGCGAACAGGGACGCAGTCCCGCTCTCAACGCCGGCATCCGCCTCGCGCAGGGAGACATCATCGTCACGACCGACGACGACGTGCGCGTCGAGCATGACTGGCTCGATCGCGCGGCCGAAGGGCTCGAGCGGCAGCAGTGCGATTACGTCGGCGGCCGCGTGCTGCCGATCTGGGGCGCCCCGCGTCCGGCGTGGCTGCCGAACCGCGGCGGCAAACACTGGGCGGTGGTCGCGCTGCTCGACTATGGCGCGGAGCCGATCGAGTTCAACCGTCGCGTGCCGCTCGGTGTGAACATGGCGTTCCGCCGCGACGCCTTCGCGCGCGCGGGCCTGCTCGATCCGAACACCGGGCGCAAGGCCGGCACCCTACTCGGGCAGGAAGTGCGCGAGTGGTGCATCCGCGCGCGCGCCGCCGGCCTGCGGGGCTTCTACGTTCCGGGGATGGTCGTGCAGCACATCATCCCCGCAAGCCGCCTGAACAAGCGCTACTTCCGCCGCTGGTTCTACTGGCGCGGGATCAGCCGCGCGATGCTTTACGAGAAGGCCGGACTCGACATGGAGGCGCCGGAGCAGCCGGCGCTCGATCCGGCGACGGTGCCGCACGTCTTCGGCGTGCCGCGCTACCTGTATCGCCGCGCGGTCGACGCAGCGGTGAACGTCGTGCGCGCAACCATCCGCCGCGACACGGTCGACGCTTTCGAGCAGGAGCTCTGGATCTGGTTCTTCGCCGGCATCGTCAAGCAGCGGTGGAAGGATCGTCACGGGATGCGCGCGCGCGCCGCGCATCTGCGCGTGCGCCCGACATCGAACTGAGGCAACGGCGGTGAGATTCGTCAGGCGTATCACGCCGTTCATTCACACGATCGACCACGCGATCGGGCGTCTCAGCCCGCGGCGCGAGGTCCTGGTCGAGTACCGCACGCCGGTGTATCAGGCGGTGCTTGGACCGGTCGCGGACGCGCTCGCGCGTGAGCCGAATGTGCGGGTGTGGTTCACGAGCGAGTATCCCGAGCGAATCGCGCCGCTCGTGCCCACGGGTTCGTTCCTCACCCACGGCGACGTGGAGTGGCGCCGCTTCGACGTGTATCTGAACGCCGATCCGTGGGCGGCGGCGCGGCTGCGCCGCTGTGCCCATCGCGTCAATTTCTTTCACGGGGTCGCCGGTAAGTACGACCTCGATCGGCCGGACGGGCTGCCGCTGGGGTTCGAGTACTACGATCGCGTCGCATTCATCAACCGCGATCGGATGCAGCGTTACCTCGACGCGCGGATCGTCACGCCGGCGCAGGCCGTCCTGGTGGGATATCCGAAGCTCGATCGACTCGCGAACGGTGAGCTCGATGGGGCCGCCGTGCGGGCGTCGCTCGGCCTCGATGCGCGGCGGCCGACCGCCCTTTACGCGCCCACCTACTCGGAGGCATCATCACTCCATCTGGCCGGCGAGGCGATCGTCGAGAGCCTCGCAGACAGAGGCTTCAACGTCATCGTCAAGCTGCACGATCGGTCGCTGGATTCGGATCCGCGTTACAACGGCGGCATCGACTGGCGGACGCGTATGCGCGCGATTGAGCGTCCCGGCCAGGTGTGCTACGTCGAGGCCGGCGACAGCTCGCCGCTGCTCGCTGCGGCGCACCTGATGGTGACGGATCACAGCTCGATCGGCTTCGAGTATCTCGTGCTGAACCGGCCGCTGCTCGTCTTCGACGCGCCGGATCTGCCGCGCGCCGCGCGCATCAATCCCGAGAAGATCGCCCTGCTGCGACGGGCCGCCGTCGTGGTGGATACACCGCAGGCGCTGGCCGCGGCGGCTGGCGCCGCGTGTGGCGATCCGCAGCGGCTCGCGAAAGAGCGCAGCGAAGTGGCCGACGAGATGTTCCACGCGCCCGGGGGCGCGACTCGCCGCGCCGTGTCATTGATCCGTACGTTTCTCCGCGCGACGAGCACGGCGAAGGTCGAGTCTCCCGAACGCGCGCCCGCCATCGGCGGAGGTATGCTGTGACCGCTGGTCTCGACGCGACGGTCCTCATCGCGACCTACAACCGCGCGCCCCTGCTCGACGAGACGCTCGAGTGGTTGCGGCGCATGAAAGTCTCGCCGCAGCTTCGCTGGGAAGCCATCGTCATCGACAACAATTCGAGCGACGATACGCGCGCGGTGGTCGAGCGCCACATGCCGGGATTTCCCGTGCCGCTGCGCTATCTCTTCGAGGCGCAGCAGGGACGCTCGAGTGCGTTGAATACGGGCATCGCGGCCGCCTCGGGCGCAGTCCTGGCGTTCACCGACGACGACGTGCGGGTCGCGGATGGATGGCTCGACGCGGCGTGCGCGCCGCTCTTAGGTCCCGATGAATCGATCGCGTATACCGGCGGACCCGTCCGCCCGATCTGGGAAGTGCCGCCGCCGGCATGGCTGGATCTGTCGCGCGGCGATTTGTGGGGCACGATCGCCATCCAGAACCACGGCGCAACCCCGTTCGTGTACGAGGAAGGGCGCAAGGTGCCGCTCGGCGCGAACATGGCAACGCGGCGCTCGCTGTTCGCGCAGGTCGGCGGCTTCCGTCCGGATCTCGGACGGACCGGCGGCCGCCTGGTGCTCGGTCAGGAAGTGCCGGAACTGCTGCTGCGCGCCCGCGCCGCCGGCATGCGCGGCATGTATGTGCCGGACATGTCCGTCGATCACCACATCCCGGCGAAGCGGCTCACCCGGGCCTATTTCCGCAAGTGGTGGTTCGGCAAGGGCGTGTCACGCGCGGCGCTGGAACGGATGCAGCGCGTCACCGATACGGGCGTCGATTTGTCGATCACGCCGCATCTCCTACGCGTCCCGCGCTACATGTATGGGACGTTCGTACGCGACGCCGCCTCCTGGCTGCGTCACCGCCTCTCCGGTCACGCCGCGGATGCGTTCCGTCACGAGATGATGCTGGCGTATTTCGCCGGCTACTTCTACGCGCGGCAGAAAGAGCGGCGGATGCACACGGACACAAAAAGGCCGGAGAGCCCCGCGACGATTACCGCGTAGCGCTCCGGCCTTCCGGCGCACCTCACGGTGCGCCACTCTCATCTCCGCGAGCTACTGGACGTAGAACGTCGTCAGCACCGGACGATGGTCCGACGGCATGACGCCGTTCGAATCGCGCGTGTCGTACACCTGCGACGACTTCACGCTCAGTCCCGACGACTTCCGCGAGTAGAAGATGTAATCGATGCGCCCCTTCTTGGTCTCGCCGCTGTTGCCGGAGAAGGCGTAGGCAGTCCCCTTCGACTGGGCCACCGTCCACGAGTCGTAATAGTACTTGTTGAACTGCCCGATCGAGCTCTGATCCGGCCACGCGTTCATGTCGCCGGTGATGATCCTGGCCTCCGGCTCGGACGCGGCCCACGAGGTGACCTCCGTCGCCTGCCTATACCGCAGAGACTGTGAATCCGGATCGAGGTGCGTGACGACGAGCGTAATGTCACGGCTGTTCCAGGAAATCACGCCTTCCGCGGCGCTGCGGTCGCCGTTGTACATCAACTCGTAGCGCTCGGTGTGCTTGAACGGCACCTTCGAGAGGATCAGATTTCCTTTCCCGTTCGACGACCAGTTGCCGTATTCCTGCGCGAAGATGTAGTACCAGGTGCGCCCGGTCTTGGACTGGAGCAGGTTCTTGTAGACCTCGGGCTGATTCTGATTGCCCCACCCTGTGTACTTCTCGATCTCGTTCAGCATCACGACGTCAGGGTTCATCTTCACGATCCAGTTCGCGAGACGGTTCGTATCGTAGCGGCCGTCGGTGCCGTAGCCCCCGTGATGCGTGTTCCACTGCAGCACGCGTAGCGTCTTCGCGCTGGTCGACGTCGTCGAGGTGGTTGGGGCTGAGTCAGTGGTGGTCGTGGTCGTCGATCCGACGGTCACGACCAGCCGCGGCTGCAGCGACGTGGTCGAGCTGTTGTTCGAATAGTACTGCTTATAGGAAGCCTGACTCTCGCCGCCCGCATCGCCGACCATGAAGCGGGCGTAGCGGCTGCCGTACGAACCCTGCACGGCCTTCTGCACCTGCTCGGTGACGTCGAAGGTCACCTTCGAGCCGCTGGTCGCGGTCACGGTTGCCTTCGAGCAGTCGTCGGCCACGATGTCGCCACCGGCGTTGCGCCAGTACGACGAGCTGTCGCGGCGCTTCCACGTGACATCCGCCTCGCGGAAGGAGACGGGCACCGCGCAGGCGAGCAGCGTGCGGGTCTCGGAGTTGCCCCCCTTGACCGTCAACACGAGCTGCGCCGAGGCGATCCTGGTCGATGACGGCAGCACCTCCGCAGTCGCGAACATCAGCGCCGCGCGCCGCACATACGTGCTGTCGCTGCTGGCGCGGGTTTCGAGAATGGCGTCGTCGCCGTAATTGGAATTGGCATAACTGCCGCCGCGGATGGTGGCGTCTCGATACGAGCGCAGCGTCAGGGTCTGCGCGTCAACGGTGGCCGCGGTGGTGAGCAGGGCTGCAAGGGCAACTGCAGCGTGTCGCATGTCGGTGTACCTCCGGGACGGGCGCCCGCCGCGCGGTCCGGTCGGACCGGACAGCGCAGGGGGACGCACGGTGAACAAATAGTTAGCGGACTTCGAACGCGGTGAGCACCGGTCGGTGATCACTCGGCATGACGCCATTGGCGTCACGCGTGTCGTAGACCTGCGAGGACTTCACAACGAGATTCGAGGATCCCTTCGAGTAGAAGATGTAGTCGATGCGCCCCTTCTTCGTCTCGCCGTTGTTGCCGGAGAAGGCGACCGCCGTCCCCTTCGATTCGGCAACCGTCCACGAGTCGTAGAAGTACTTGTTGAACTGCGCAATCGACGTCTGATCCGGCCACGCGTTCATGTCGCCGGTCAGAATCTTGTTCTCCGGCTCGGGCGACGCCCACGTGGTCACTTCCGTGGCCTGCGTGAGACGCAGCGACTGCGAGTCCGGATCCAGGTGCGTGAGGATGAACGTGATCTTCCGGCCGTTCCACGTCAGGACCGCTTCGGCAATGCTGCGATCGCCGTTGTGGACCAACTCGTAACGGTCGGTGTTGTCGAACGGCACGGTGGCGAGAATCAGGTTGCCTTTGCCGTTCGAGCTCCAGTTCCCGAATTCCTGCGCAAACGTGTAGTACCAGGTCTTCCCGGTCTTCGTCTGCAGCAGGTTCTTGTAGACCTCGGGCTGGTTCTGGTTGCCCCAGCCCGTGTACTTCTCGATCTCGTTCAGCAGCACGACGTCTGGCTTCATGCGCACGATCCAGGTCGCGAGACGATCCGGGTCGTACCTGTTATCGGTGCCGTAGCCACCGTGGTGGGTGTTCCACTGCAGCACTCGCAACGTGCTGGTCGTGGTCGTGGTGGTCGGCGGCGGGGGGGTGGTGATGGTCGTCGTCGTACCGGTGGTGACGACGAGCGTCGGCCGCAGCGTGATGTCCGCGGCATCGTCGGAGTAGATCTGCTTGTAGGAGGCCTGGCTGGCCGCGCCCTCGTCGACCAGCAGCACGCGCGTGTAGCGTGAGGAGCCGAAATCACCGCGCACGACCGCCTGCACGAGCGCGGTGACGTTGAACGTCACCTTCGAGCCCGCCGTGCTGGCGATGGTGCGCACGTCGTAGCGGGCGCCGCGATCACCGCCGGGCGTCGACCAGTTCGTGCTCGAGTTGCGCTTCGTCCAGG
>JBKPRU010000093.1:0-5092 GCA_046734675.1 Acidobacteriota bacterium | reverse complement strand
CGTCTACAGAGCAGATCGTGTGGGCTCACCGGGTCGACAAGGATCGCCGCGAATTGAAGCCGGGTGACACGTTGCGCGTCTATGCCGATCTTCTCCCCGCATCGGATGGCACCGCGCCGTTTGCGATCCACACGTTCAATCAGATCACCGGCGGAAACACGATCGCGCCTCGTCAGGCTGCCGTCGCGAACGACCACTTTGTCTTCACCGGCCGCGACGATGATGACAAGCAGACCGCGATCGGTCGCGCCTTCGCGGAGGCGCAGCAGCTCGAGGACGATGTCCTTGCCGCTGACCCACGGCTGCAGCTGCCCGGTGAACACGACGCGGCGCGCCTTGGCGACGGTGACGTAGATGTAGCCGGTCGACCATCCAAACCCGAGCGTCGTCGAGCCGACGCCGATGCCGACGGCGCCGTACGCGCCGTAGGCGCGGCTGTGCGAGTCGGCGCCAGGGATGAACTGCCCTGGCATGACCAGCCCCTGCTCGGGAAAATAGAAGTGGAAGATGCCGTCCCCGGGCGTCGCGTAATAGGGCTTGGTGATGCCTTGCGCGCGCGCGAACGCCCGGCCGATGTTCGTCTGCTTCTCGTCGGCGTCGACGCCCGTGAACACGAAATGATCGTTGGCGATGGCCGCCTGGCGCGGATCGATCGTGTTCCCGCCGGTGATCTGGTTGAAGGTGTGGATCGCAAACGGCGCCGTGCCGTCGGAGGCGGGCAGCAGGTCCGCATACGCGCGCAGCGTCGTCCCGGGCGCCAGCTCGGAGGGCTTCAGATCCTTGTCGACGCGATGCGCCCAGAGGATCTGCTCGGTCGTGGTCATGCCGGCCGCCGCGTCAGGGTCCGGCCAGTCGATCGACGGTGTGACCTCGACGGAGCGGCGGAATTCGCGCCGTCCCACCGCGAAGATGCCGCCGCTGCGGCGGATCTCTTCTTCCTTCGGAGACAACGGCACGGGCTCGTAGGTTTTCCCGCGCGTCACGTTCGAGAGGCGCCGCGTGTCGGGGTCGAACATCATCACGTCGCCGTCGGCGGCGTCGGCGACCGCCTCCGGACTCTGCACGACGTGCAGCCCGAGATTGAACGCGTTGCGGCGGAAGATGTCGCCCATGTTGTGGCCGCACACGATCACCATCTCGAGGCCGGCTTCCTCCGCCACCCCTTTCAATCCCGCCGGGCTCATCTCGCGCGAGGATCCAATCGCGAAGCGATCGCCGGCGATGACGAAGGTCTCGCCGCGGTGCACGCGCGCGCGGAAGTCGGGCATCAGATAGCGGAAGGAGCCGGCCTTCCACCGCTCGTCCAGCGTCTCCAGGCTCTCCGAAACGCAGTCGGCGGCCGGCGTGATCTGATCGGTGTCGATGGCGTCGAGCTTCTTCGGCGTCGCGCTCTTCGCGTCCCAAAAGACGAGCGCCTTGCCACGGATGAGGCGCGACTCGGTGACCGCGGCGTCGGTCGCCTCCGCCGGCAGCTGGGCGACCGAGGCGCCTGGCTTCAATCGTGCTGGTTCGATCGTGTGCATGGACCGCGATCCATGCTAACAGCAGACGAGACATGGCGCGCTTCGCGGCCGGCTTGATCGTGGGAATCCTCGTGGGCGGACTGGTCGCGGCCGTTCTTCTGCGGTCGCGCGACGTGTGGCCGATCGCAACTCGGTCGCCGCACGATGCATATGCGGCGTCGCTGCGTTCAGCGGGCCTCGACGCCTCGGAGCTCGGCCGCGCGTGGCTCACGGAAGCGGACCGCGCGCTCCGCGAACCGAGCGCCGTGACGCTTCCCTCGACGCAGCCGCTCGCATTCAAAGCCACGGACCCTCGTGCGTTCGGCTTCCGCGTGCGTCTCGATCGCGGCCGCACACTGCAGGTGACTGCCGCCGCGGACGGGGCGCCGCGCCCGCGCGTCTTCATCGATCTCTTTCGCGTAGACGAAGGCCGCGAACCGGCGCGCGTGACGAGCAGTGCAGACGAGGACGCGACCTTCACCTACGAGGCGACCCGTGACGGCACGTATGTGCTCCGCGTCCAGCCCGAGCTGCTCCGCGACGGCGTCGTCCGCCTGGTGCAGCTCTCGATGGCGTCGCTCGTCTTCCCGGTCGCCGATCGTCAGGCCGTCGGCAGCGTGTGGGGCGATCCCCGCGACGCGGGACGCCGGCGGCACGAAGGCATCGACATCTTCGCGCCGCGCGGCACGCACGCGATTGCCGCGGCCGGCGGCGTCGTCACCTCCACGGGGACGACGCGCCTCGGCGGGAACGTCGTGTGGATCTTCGATCCGACGCGCCGGCTGGCGCAGTACTACGCGCATCTCGATCGTCCGCTCGTCCGCCCCGGACAGATCGTCCACGCCGGCGATCCCGTCGGCCTGATCGGCAACACCGGCAACGCGCGCACGACCGCGCCACACCTGCACTTCGGGTTGTATGCGATGGGCGAAGGAGCGATCGATCCGCTGCCGTTCGTCAGGCCTCCCGGTCCGGCGGACGAGGCTCGTAGCCGGGACACGCGATCACGGGAAGACGCGGGTACTGCGGGAACCGCGGGTCGGTCTTCGAGCGCTGACAGAGATAAAACCGGGAGCCGCGATCGCTGACGATGACACGGCTGTGGAGGCACGTGAAGCAGAGTCCGACGCGTGTGTCTTCATCGCGCCGTTGCTCACCCACAATCATTCACCGCCGGTGCACTCACGGGCACGGAGAGCACGGAGAGGACGGGGCTGAAGGGACGACGTCAGTGGACGGTATACGGTTCGCTGAGCGTGAAAGGCGCGATTCGGACCTCGAATTGCTCGCCGGCATCGCTGACCATCTGGTACGTGCCTTCCATGACGCCGAACGGCGTCGCGAGCGGACAGCCCGACGTATACGTGAACGACTCGCCTGGCCCGAGCACTGGCTGTTTCCCAACGACGCCAGGGCCACGCACTTCCTCGACGTGCCCGGTTCCGTCCGTGATGACCCAGTGCCGCGTCAACAGCTGCACGCGTTCCGATCCTTCGTTCGAGATCGTGATCGTATAGAGAAAGAACCACTGTTGCTGCGACGGCCGCGACTGCTCGGGCGCATACTCAGACTCGACGTGCACCCGGACGCCGCGGGTCACCGCTTCGGACGTGAACATGAATCCAATGATGCCACAGAGGCCCGTCCGTGCCGCTGATCTGCCGGTGCTCTCCGTGCTCGTGAGTTCACGTGCGGTGAATCCAAGGTCAGGCGACGCTTCGCGCCGGGAACGTCCGCGTCAGTAACCCGGCCGCGATATACAACAGGGCCCCACAGACGAGCGTCACCGAGAATCCCCAGTTCATCGCGATGAACACGGCGAGCGTGGCGCCGACGACGGAGAGTGCGCCGTTGATGCCCCAGGCCCACGGAATCAGCTGCGGGTGGGTGTCGTTGAGCATGCGCACGCCGGCGGGAAGC
Organism: Acidobacteriota bacterium; assembly: GCA_046734675.1. Classification (GTDB taxonomy): domain Bacteria; phylum Acidobacteriota; class Vicinamibacteria; order Vicinamibacterales; family 2-12-FULL-66-21; genus QHWT01. The sequence continues at coordinate 1,670 of JBKPRU010000093.1, read as the reverse complement.
GGGATCCCCATCAGCATGCCGGCCGGCAGCATCAGCGCGACCGCGGTGAGCAGACGGACGGCGAGCGGCCAGCCGATCGCGACGTGAATGATCGACGGCAGGGCGCTCCCCCACACCACGCCGACCAGCGCCGCCGCGATGCACGCGGCAACCGCGGCGCGACGCGCGTTCGAATCGAGGAGCCGCCGGCTCAGGAAGCTGCCCAGACCGGTGCCGAGCAGGAGCGACAGGAGCGTCACCGTCAAGGAGTAGACAGGATGCCCGAGCAGCAGCACGAAGCGCTGCAGCAGCGCGACCTCGATCAACATGAAGGCGGCGCCGAGACACGCGAAATACGCGAGCCACGCGAGCCATCCGGGCGCGAGCGCGCTGCGCGCCGTCAGCGCGAGCGGACCGATCACGAACAGCAGCACGAGCACGAACGAGGTGATGAGCAGCACGATGAGCGCCGTGAGCCCGCCCGTGGCCCACGCGCCAGGGTTCGATGGACGCTCGACGTGCACGCCGAACAGCCCGAGCGCGCTGGCCACGAACGCGTGATTGCGTAAGCGCGTGGTGTGGAAGAAGAACGGCCGATCGTCGGTCGTCGGCGAGACGTCGAACGCGTACTGATCGTAGAAGGCGTGGCGATCGGGCGCCAGAATCAGCCGCGCGTAATCGTCGCGGGTGTCGCCGCGCCACTCGGGCGGACGGCCGGGCAGATAGAGGATCGTGAAGTTCAGATTGCGTGCCGCCTGCTCCAGCCGGGCGCGCTCGTCAGGCGTGAACGGCGTCTTCTTGAGGAGGAACGTCGCGACGTCCTCGTTCTGGAAGATCGCGAGATGGCCGGCGGCGTCGAGGCCGCGACGCGCGCACGCTTCCTGCGCCAGCGACACCAGGCGCAGCCCATCGAACACCCACCGCGAGATGCTCAGCACGCCGCGATCGCTGAGGTGATCGAGGTAATCGCCGAACGATTCGACGGTGTAGAGGCTGTTCTCGGTGAGCGTGTAGGCGCCCGCCGCGGTGGCGGCCCACGTGTCGACGAGCGAGGCCTGGATCACGTCGTACTGGCGCGGCGACCGCCGCACGAAGCTGCGCCCGTCCTCGACGTGCACGTGGACGGCGGAGTTGTCGTAGACGCCGCCCGAGTAGTCCTTGAAGCGGTCGCGCATCACGTCGTTGACGATGATCGGATTGATTTCGACGCCGTCGATCCACGAGGCGCCGAACACGAGCGCCGAGAGCAGGTCGCGTCCGCCGCCGGTACCGATCACGAGGGCGCTGAACGGCGTCGCCGGCGCCGCACCGGGCGTGCCGAACAGGCGATAGGCGAACGCGGTCAGCTCGTACTGCAGGTAGTTCACCTCGCGCAGATCGCCGTGGAAGCGCAGGATCTGCGTGCCGGCTGCCGAGTCGATGTCCATCAGGTGCGTGTCGGGCAGCGGGCCGGTGTAGCGCTCGCTCAGCGACCACGCGCCGTACGGCTGGTCGTAGACGCCGATGCGCGAGAACGAGTTCCACTTGCTGAACAGCACCGGGTGGTTCTCGTGGCCTTTCGTCGTGCTGACGTCGAAGAAATGGCCGATCGCGAGCACCACGATGAACAGGAGGAGTCCGATCGCGGGGCGGTGGATCCGGCGCCGGTCCGCCATGCCGTCGAAGGCGCTGGCGGCGATCGCGCCCATGAC